>JAQBOP010000270.1 GCA_028287975.1 Mucilaginibacter sp.
AGGTATGCTGATCGGTTTTTATATAGCAGGGTTAATATCTGATGCCTATAATTCGCCAACTGCAGGGCACGACTGGCACATGATCTGGCTGATCCCTGCCGGTATTGCTGCTGTAGTAATGGTGTTGTTCCTGGTGTTCTTTAATGATAAAAGTAAAACCGAAGCACCGGTAAAAGCTTAACAGGCCTAAATAGCAATTAAAAGCGATGTGTTTTAAACTCATCGCTTTTTTTATGTCTATACCGTACAATCAATCATAGATATTACTAATTTTAGCCAACTAAATACAAACACTAATTTCATGACAAATAGAAGAACGTTCTTAACACAGGCAGGTTTACTGTCGGCAGGGGTAATCATTGCGCCAAACTTATTATCGGCCAAACCTGTTAAAAATGTAGGTCTACAGCTATATAGCTTACGCGACCAATTACCTAAAGACGTAAGCGGCGTTATTGCCAAAGTAGCGGCAGCAGGATACAAAGAAGTTGAGCCTTTTGGTTACAGCAAAAGAGCTGGTTTCTGGGGTCTTGATGCTAAGGCTTTCAGCAGTTTGTTAAAAGCAAACGGTCTGACTACCCCAAGCGCGCACTATGATATGAACGAGTTTTTAGGTTCGGGCAAAATGGATAATTTTAACGATTATATCGAGGCGGCAAATGCTACCGGTCAAAGCCATATCATTATCCCATCAATAAATGGCGAGTACATTAAAACTGTAGACGAGTGTAAAGCTGTTGCTGACAAAATGAACAAAGCTGCCGAGATCTGCCAGAAATCGGGCTTAAAATTAGGCTACCATAACCATAATTTTGAGTGGAAGCCAATTGGCGATACTACTTTTTACGATACCGTTATTGATAACACTGATCCTAAGTTGGTAGCTATGGAGATGGATATTTATTGGGTGGTACGTTCGGGCAAAGATCCGTTAGAGCTGATGGCTAAGCACCCGGGCCGTTTTGAATTTGTACACATTAAAGATATGGACAAAACCAACAACGGCTTAAATACCGAAATTGGTACTGGTACCATTGATTTTGTCAAGATCCTTGCCCAGGCAAAACAGGGCGGCGTAAAACATTTTATTGTTGAGCAGGAAAACTATACAAACATTGATCCTTATGTAAGTATTACGCAAAGTGCTAAGTATATAAAGGATAAGATAAGCATATAAGCTAAAATAGGTGTCATGGTGAGCTCGTCGAACCATGGCGGGCAAAGGCCTTTACGCTCGTCCTTCGACAAGCTCAGGATGACAGCCCTAACAGCGTCATTGCGAGGAGCGAAGCGACGTGGCAATCTTTGCACGGCAGGCGGATAACTATCATTCGCTTAACTATCGCGCAGAGATTGCCACGCTACGCCCGCAATGACGTTTTGTTTTAATAGGTTTTGATAATGATATCAAATGATCACCATAGCAAACATTCATAAGGTTTTTAACAGGGGTAAGGCCAACCAGGTAAACGCGGTTAACGGGCTTGACCTGGTTATTAATAATGAAGAGTTTGTGGTTATTGTAGGGTCGAACGGATCTGGCAAAACCACGTTGCTAAATCTGATCTCGGGCAGTCTTCTTCCTTCATCGGGCGCTATTACTATTAATGGTGACGACGTAACTAAACTGGCCGATTACCAGCGCAGTAAATGGATAGCCCGTGTTTTTCAAAACCCTATGAGCGGTACGGCGTCCGAACTGAGTATCCTGGATAATTTTAGGCTGGCGGCTATTCGTACTAAGGTTAAGGGTTTAACTATCGGTATTAATGAGACTTTTAAACAGCAGGTCAAACAAAAGATAGCCACGCTGGGCATGGGCCTTGAAAATAAGATAGAGCAACCTATGGGCACTTTATCAGGGGGGCAGCGCCAGGCATTAACCCTGTTAATGAGCGTGATGGACGAGTGTAAGATCTTATTGCTTGACGAACCCACTGCGGCCCTCGACCCGCGATCGGCAGAAGTGGTGATGAGCACTGCCGATAAGTTGAGCAAAGAATTTAAACTGACCACAATATTAGTCACCCATAATTTAAAAGATGCCTACAATTATGGAACGCGTATTATCCAGATGGCAGAAGGCGCGATCATTAAAGATATTGCCGCCAAACAAAAAGAACATTTAAAACAGAATGATCTGTTTGAGTGGTTTGGGTAATATCCACAGTCATGCTGAACTTGTTTCAGCATCTTAAATCGTAACATCGTTGATATAATTGTGCTTTAAGGTACTGAACAGGTTCACGACGCCTTAAGTTCTTTTTTGGCAGACTTATTGTATTCATCCAAACACTATGATGAACAACAATTTTCAAAACATATCTGATGCGTACCAACTGGTAAGTGGTGCTAAGATCAAAGGCAAAAAGCAAGACGAAATTTTCGAACTGGGCGAATACGATGCCAACAAAAGGGGATACACAGTATACCCGGTTGACAATGGTGTCAGATATGACGACTTTAGTGTAGTCGTAGCCGAAAAAGAACTAAAGAACAATTTCCTGATAGAGGTAATAAAAACAAATATAGCTGCTTAAAAAAACTTTGTCATTTCGAGCATAGCGAGAAATCTATACATCTGCTATTTGCGCATGTATAGATTTCTCACTCGTTCCTCGTTTCGAAATGACAAAGGGAATTATTTCTTATAAGTTATCTTAAAGATAGTGCCTTTATTGTCGTCGGTTACGTATAAAGATCCGTCAGGGCCTTGTGCCAGTCCACACGGGCGGTGTACCGCGGCGCCTGAAGCCTTTTGTTCTGCAGTGCCGGCAAATCCATCAGCAAAAACTTCCCATTTACCATCTGGTTTGCCATTTTTAAATGGCTGGAATACTACGCAGTAACCGTTTTGCGGTAATGGCGCGCGGTTCCATGAACCATGGAATGCGATAAAGGCTCCGTTTTTATATCTGGCAGGGAACTGGTTACCGGTGTAGAATAATAAGCCATCCGGAGCATAGTGGCCCGGATAGGCTGCCACAGGGTTGATATATTTAGGGTCTGCGCCTTTTATGCCGTCGCCGCCGTATTCAGGGCCCATCATGTTTTTGTGTTTTTGCCAGTCGTAATAAACATATGGCCAGCCTGCATTGTCTCCTTTTTTAAGCGCGAACATACATTCGGCAGGCAATTCGGCAGATTGTTGTTGGGTATATAGTTTAGGGAAAAGATCATGCAAAGCGTCGCGGCCATGCTGCATTACAAATAGTTGGTTGTCTTGCTGGTTCCAGGCAATGCCCACCACGTTTCTTAATCCCCAGGCATAATGAATGCCGTTGCCATAACTTTGGTCAGGTTTATTAGCTTTAAACTCCCAAATTCCGGCAGCCGAATCTAAAATAGAACAACCTGTCCTTTTTTTATCATACTCCTCGCAAATATTGCTGGGCGCGCCAATGTTTACATAAACGTTGCCATCATTATCAAGCGTAAGCGCTTTTGGCTGATGGTGGTCTATCTCGATCAGCCCGGTAACGATCCTTTCGGGCGCATCAGGATTGATCACTTCGTTTTTATCATTCAGTTTATAACGGTACACCGAATTTTTTGACGACGCATACAAATAACCATCTTTAACGGCGATGCCTGTACCGCCGTAATCGCCGAAACTGGTTTTTACAGTAGCCTTGCCACCTTCTTCGTGCAATACAATAATGCCTTTGCTTTTGCGGGTGCTGGCCATGTGCACATAAATATCATTTTGCGGCGTTACTACCAGGTGCCTTGCACTGCCCAGGTTATCAGCTATTACGGATACATTAAATCCGGCAGGTAAGGTAAGGCCAGCTTCGGCAGGTTTGTTTTTTACCGGCGGATCATTCTTTAAAGCATTCAATGATAAAAATCCACCTACTGCAACCAGCGGCAGTAGCAGTGAGAATATTGTTTTATTTTTCATGGCTATAAGTTTATCTATCAAAATTAAGCACAAATAATTCTAAAGCAACAACCATATAAAATATTATCAAAGCTTTTACAATCCGTTCGAAAATTTTGGTAAACGGAATTTAGTTTCTTTAATAATATTATATTCAGAATTTAATTCTTAATAATCAATAACATGCAATTTGATTAAAATGTCGTGATTAAACCATGATAATTATTTAACGTCATAGAGGTATAAAAATTAAGAATATGAAAAAGATAGCTTTAATATCAGCAATAGCATTAAGTGGTTTACTTTTCAATACTGCAAATGCACAAATACACATAGGTTTTGGTATCCATATCAATACTCCGGCAGTTAGGGTTGTAGCGGCAACACCGGTTTATACCGATTACACTCCCGCAGATGATTACTATTACCTGCCGGATGTGGACGCCTACTACAGCATGCCCGAAAAATGTTATTATTATAATAATGGCGATAACTGGGTAACCGCGGCTTACCTGCCCGGCGAATACCGCGACTACGATTGGAGAAGCGCCCGTCACTACGAAGTTCGGGCACGTCGCCCATATTTAAATGCCGATGTATACAGGGCAAGATATAGAGGGAACGCTTATAATTGGGGCCGTTACAATAATGATCGCAGGTATTATGCCCGTGACGATCGCAGGGATAATAATTTCAGGATTGACAGGCGGGATGACCACCGTGGTGTAGCACATTCAGATGACCGTTTCCAACGCAACTTTGACCGTCGTCAACAAGACTGGTCAGCACCGAAAGGTAGAAATGATAACCGTCAACAAAACTGGAATAACGGTGATCAAGGCAGAAACGATAACCGTCAACAAAACCGGGATAACGGTAACCAGGGCAGAAATGATGATCATCAAGGTAGAAACGATAACCGCGGGAGAGGCAATGACTCAAACGATCACTTCGCCGACTACCATGGTCAAAGCGGCCATAACAGGTTCAGGTCTTAATATAATTTCCTCCATCATATATCATAGCGAAGCTACCGTAAGGTAGCTTCGCTTTCTTTGTACATAATTGGGATAAGCTGTTAATACTGGCTTGCCTCGTTTAACAAGGCTATCGCTTCGGTATCTAAACTTAACTGTACCGCTTGTGTGGTATCATGCAATTGGCTAACAGATGTTGCGCTGGCAATAGGAGCGGTTATACCCGGGCGGGCAATTACCCAGGCAATAGCCACACTTGCCGGTGTGGTTTTATATTGAGCCGCTACCTTATCCAGCGCAACCAGTATCCTGGAGCCGCGTACATCAAAATATTTCTTCACACTGCCGCCGCGCGGGCTTTTTGAAAGATCAGCATCCGACCGGTATTTGCCGGTAAGGAATCCGCTGGCTAACGAGAAAAAGGTAATTACGCCTATGTTGTTTTCAATGCAAAGCGGTTCCAGTTCTTCTTCATACCCTTTACGGTCATATAAATTATATTCGGGCTGCAGGGTTTCGTAACGGGTCAGGCCGTTTGCTTTGCTTACATCAAGCGCTTCTTTAAAACGTGCTGCACTGTAGTTGGATGCCCCAACTGCTCTAACTTTCCCCTGTTTGATCAGGTCAGTATAGGTTGAAAGGGTTTCTTCAAATGGCGTATTCTTATCATCGTCATGCGATTGATAAAGATCTATATAATCAGTTTGCAAACGCTTTAATGAATCTTCTACGGCCTTGGTAATATAGGATCTCGAAAGGCCTTTACCATCGCTCATTGGCTTACCCACTTTAGTGGCGATAATGACCTGGTCGCGCTTACCTGATCGTTTAAGCCAGTTGCCTATGATAGTTTCTGATTCGCCGCCTACGTTGCCCGATTTCCATTTAGAGTAAACATCAGCAGTATCAATAAATTCAAGCCCCGAATCAACATAAGCGTCCAATATTTCAAAGGATTGCTTTTCATCAATAGTCCAGCCAAACACATTGCCACCCAAACAAAACGGGCTAACCATAATGCCCGATTTGCCTAATTCTCTTTTTTCCATAGTGATAAGTAAAAAAGCTTTAAGCGTGAAATTTCATTATTTGTTCAACCATTTCGTCAACCCAGCCAAACAGGTAAGGTTCTGTACCGGCAATTTTTTGCCAGTTACCATTTTCATCGGGTGCTATTACCAAATGCAGGGTATCGTCTATCGCGTCAAATTGATAAGCTCTTTTAAAGCTGCCGTAGGTTATGTGTTTAATAATTCCGCTAATCGGCCCGTCTGTTCCAGTTAGGGTAGCGCTAAATTGTGGTTCCATAGTTTGTTTATAACAGCTTTTTTACCACTTGTGTTTTACTAAATCTTTAGGTATTTAACTGTATTAAAAGGTGCGTAATAAACTCTTTACACGTTAGTAAAGAACACGTTCAAACTTTTTACGTTAAATTGGTATTACTAACCAAATTAAAATTCAATAGCATAGTCTAAAACAAACTATCACAATGCTGCTAAAGACAAGGTTCATCATTATACTGCTACTGCTATCAGGTTATACTAAGCTTTATGCGCAGGATAGTACATTGGTTGGTAAAACCATTAAATGGGACCTGACCCAATGTATTGAATACGCCAAGAAAAATAATATCCAGATCAATTCATTGCGCCTGTCGAAGCAATTAAGCCAGCAGGAATTTGAATTGGCCAAAGCGGCTAAACTGCCTGATCTTTCAGGCTCGGCAACCCAAAACTTCGCGCATTACAATAACGGCAACAACGGAAGTAACGGTACAAGCTCGGGCTTTAGTGCATCGGGTAATTATGGGTTGAGTTCGTCGGTTATGCTGTATAACGGCAACTATTTAAATAACAATATCTCACAGAAAAATTTGAGTGTACAGGCTGCCAACCTTAATATTCTGCAACAGGAAAACGATATCACCCTGCAAATAACCCAGGCATATTTAGCCATACTGCTCGATAAAGAAAATATCATTTACGATACAGACCTGGTAAATACGGCCATTGCACAGGTAAAGCTTGAGCAACAACGCTACACCGTAGGCAGCGTGGCTCGTAAGGACCTGATACAACTGCAGGCACAGCAGGCATCCGACCAATATACGTTGGTGAACGTACAAAACTTGCAGCGCGGCGATCTGCTGACATTAAAACAATTATTGCTTTTACCGTCCGCTGTTTCGTTTGATATTGTCAGGCCGGATACCCTTATAACTGCCGGACAAAACGTTGCGCCATTGCGCGATGCACAAGACGTGGCCCTTAAAACCCGCCCCGAAGTACAAAGCGGCCAATTAGGTGTGCAGATAGCGCAATATGATGTTGTTAAAGCGACAGCAGGGTATAAGCCATCGTTAACAGCAGGTGGCTCAATTGGCTCAGGATATAATACCGGTGCCGGTAACGGCTATTTTGGCCAGTTTAACAATAATTTAAATGAACAAATAGGCCTTACGTTGTCTGTGCCCATATTTACCAAACGCGTGGTTAAGACACAGGTTGAGGAAGCGAAGATCAACGTGGATCAGTCAAAACTTAACCTGCAAAATACAAAGTTTGTACTTTCTGAAAACGTAGAGCGTGCCTTTATAAACGTGCAGAACTCGCAAGGGCAATATGATGCCGCGTCCGAGCAATATAAATACAACCAGGAAAGCTATCGCATAGCAAACGAACAACTAAAAGTTGGCGTGGCTAATACCGTGGATTTTTTATTGCAAAAAAACCTTTTTGTGCAGGCGCAACAGGCTTTTGTTCAGGCAAAATACAATGTCATTTTAAGCTTAAAGATATATGATTTCTACAGGGGCGTACCCATTAAATTATAACACCGGTTATGAAAACAAGTTATAAAAGGATCTTAATTATTTTAGCAATAGTAATTGCGCTGGTGTTGATATGGTATTTCTTTATCAGGAAACCCGTAGCCCCTATAGTTTTACAAACCGAAAAACCGACCACCGGCTATATAGCACAAAGCGTAACAGCTACCGGCAGGATAGAGCCTGAGGATACCGTTACAGTTGGTAGCCAGGTATCAGGCATTATCAAGAACATATATGCCGATTTTAACTCTCAAGTTAAGAAAGGCCAGCTCATAGCCGAGCTGGATAAATCGTTACTGCAGGCTACGGTTGACCAATATATCGGCCAGTTGCAAAATGCGCAGAGCCAGTTAATATACGCTAAAAATAATTTTGACAGGCAATCGCTTTTGTATAAAACCGACGCGATAAGTAAATCAGATTATGATGCGGCAGTTAACAGTTACTCAGCCGCCAAGGCATCGGTAAGCAGTGCTGAGGCTCAGGTGCGATCAGCTAAGAAAAATTTATCTTATGCTGATATCTATTCGCCAATTGATGGTGTGGTACTAAACCGCAGTATCAGTGCGGGCCAAACAGTGGCGGCAAGCTTCAATACGCCTACCTTATTTGTAATAGCCAAGGATATCAAAAAAATGCAGGTACAGGCCAATGTTGATGAGGCTGATATAGGCGCCGTAAGGACAGACAACCGGGTTGCTTTTACAGTTGATGCTTTTATTACCGATCAGTTTAAGGGGATAGTAAAGGACATCAGACTGCACCCGTCGGTGTCTGCAAATGTGGTAACTTACACTACCATTATCAGTACACCTAATGATGATATGAAACTAAAGCCGGGTATGACAGCCAATATTGTTATCTATACCAAAGAGGTAGATAATGCCATGCTAATCCCTGCAAAGGCTTTATCTTATGAACCTGATTCGGCTTTAACAAAGGATTATCAGATAGTTGGAAAGATTGCACGTAAACATAAAAAAGCGGCAGGCACGGCGGGCGGTTCCGGCGGCGATGCTACGGCAAAGGCACATGCATTAACCAGCCGCAGCGATAGCAGCGGTATTATAAAACAAACGTCTTATGTATGGCTGTTAAAAGGTAAGCAGATAGTGCGTACCCGCATAAAAACCGGTCTTAATGATAATACACAGGTTGAAGTTTTATCCGGCTTAACAGCTAATGATGTGGTAATAACCGGGGCTACAGGCGGCGTAATGTCCGCAGCAGGCGGAACGGCAGCAGGGGGCAGCCCATTTATGCCTCAGCGACGCGGCGGTGGCAGCGGTGGAGGGGGCCGCGCCCGATGAGCAAAAAAGCGTTAGAAATAAAAGAGCTTAAACGCGAGTTTAAGATGGGCAGCGAAACCGTACGTGCCCTAAAAGGGATAACTTTTGATGTTGAACCGGGTGAGTTTGTAACCATTATGGGCAGCAGCGGATCGGGCAAGACCACGCTTTTAAATATTTTGGGTTGCCTGGATAAACCAACTATTGGGGACTACTTTTTAGATGGTGTAGATATCAAAAAACTGAACCGGGATGAGCTGGCGCAGTTACGTAACCATAAAATTGGTTTCGTGTTCCAGTCTTATAATTTGCTGGCGCGGACATCAGCTTTAGAAAACGTGGAGCTGCCTTTGTTGTACAATAAGGGTATCAGCGTTAGCGAGCGCCGCGAACGTGCCATGCACGCGCTTGAGGCGGTTAAGCTGGAGAACAGGTTTGACCACATGCCTAACCAATTATCAGGCGGGCAGCAGCAGCGTGTGGCTATTGCCAGGGCATTGGTTAACCAGCCGGTAATGATTTTGGCCGATGAGGCTACCGGTAACCTGGATAGCCGTACATCGTACGAGATCATGGCATTAATGCAGGAGCTAAACAGTACGCAAGGTAAAACCATTGTATTTGTTACGCATGAGCCAGACATAGCTGCATTCAGCAGTCGTACCATACAGCTGCGCGACGGCATTGTCCAAAAAGATACTAAGAATGAAAATCCGAAGTCGGCAAAAGAAATGCTGGCAGCGTTACCAGTAACAGACGATTATAAGATATGAATTTTTCAAACCTGTTCCGTATAGCGTACCGCGCCCTGCTTAGAAATAAGCTGAGGGCCTTTTTAACCATGCTCGGTATCATTATCGGTGTGGCATCGGTTATCGCGATGGTGGCGATCGGGCAGGGGTCAAAGCAAAGCATTCATGATCAGCTTTCAAGCATGGGTACCAATATGTTGACTGTACAACCGGCAAGTAACTTAAATGGCGGTGTGCGTATCGCAGGTACAAGTTTTCAGACCCTGACCAGCAAGGATATTGATGCGTTAAAAAATCACCCACAATATATTACAGAGTTATCACCGTCGGTAAGCTCAAAAGGGCAGGCTATTAATGGCGCGCTAAATTGGCCTACCACCATGACGGGTGTAAGCCCCGAATATTTGGATATCAGGAAACTATCGGTTAAAGACGGAATCCCCTTTACGCAGAACGATGTTTTAACATCGGCCAAAGTATGTTTAATAGGCCAAACTGTTATTGACAATATCTTCCCGAATGGCGAAAACCCTATCGGCAAGATCATACGTTTCGGGCATATCCCATTCCAGATCATAGGCGTATTGAGCCCTAAGGGGTTTAATACTTTCGGACAGGATCAGGACGATATCCTGATCGCGCCGTATACTACCGTGCAAAAACGGATCCTTGCTACTATCTATTATTCAAATATCTATGCTTCGGCAGCCAGCGAGGATGTTACCGACCTTGCTGTTACCGAAATGACTAACAAACTGCGCGCATCACACCGTTTACGTGATAGTGAGGATAATGATTTTACCGTACGTACCCAGCAGGAACTGATAGCGACCTTAAGTTCAACCAGCGGGTTGTTAACCGTTTTACTAACTGTTGTGGCCAGCATATCCTTAGTAATTGGGGGTATAGGTATCATGAATATCATGTATGTTTCTGTGACCGAGCGTACAAAAGAAATCGGCCTGCGTATGTCTATAGGTGCGCGGGGCAAGGATATTTTATTACAGTTTTTAATGGAAGCTATTTTGATAAGTATTACCGGCGGGGTTATTGGGGTGCTGCTGGGTTTCTTATCTACCCAAATAGTTACCATGACGCTGGGCTGGCCTACCATCATATCGCAATCGTCGGTTGTGCTGTCATTTGTGGTTTGCGCGGTGACAGGGATCTTCTTCGGTTACTACCCGGCGCAAAAAGCATCAAGGCTCGACCCGATAGAGGCGTTACGGTACGAATAAAAGAAGCAAAATAGATTGGCAAATTCTATCTTTACTTCATGGAGCAGGTAAAGCCCGATTCGAAAATACTTATTGATATCATTCAGACCAAAATGCCGTTTGGTAAATATAAAGGCACTTTTATAAGTGAGCTGCCGGTATATTACCTGGAATGGTTTAAAAATAAGGGTTTCCCGCCGGGGAAATTGGGCATGATGTTATCCAGCGTTTACGAGATAAAAATAAACGGGTTAAATAGCATACTTACACTGGTAAAGAATATGTTAAAAACGCAGGGTAAATGACCGCGGTATGACCAACCATAGAACAATTGCTTGCGTATATCTGTTAAACTTATAAAATTATGAAAAATTCATTGCTATATATTTTGTTTAGCCTGCTGATATTTGGCTGTGCCAACGGGCAGGATAAGCCCGGCGATATGGATATTGCCAGGGTACCCAAACCTAAGGCTAACCAGGCCGTTGCCACATTTGGCGGCGGTTGTTTTTGGGCGATGGGCGAGGCGTTGTCTGAGCTTAAAGGTGTTGACCAGGTAGTTGCCGGCTTTGCAGGCGGTACTAAAAAAAATCCGACCTACGAGGAAGTTTGTACCCGCACAACCGGCCATGCCGAAACCGTACAGGTTTATTATGACCCTAAAGTTATCAGCTATGAAAAACTGGCGGAGGCTTTCTTTTACGCGCACAACCCGACCGAACTTAATTACCAGGGGCCTGACGAAGGCACTGATTATCGCTCGGTAGCGTTTTACCGCACTCCCGAGGAAAAAGCAACTTTACAGGCATTGATAAAAAAGATCAATGAAGCAAAGCATTACAATGCGCCTATAGTAACACAGGTTGTTCCGTTTACTGCCTTTTACGCTGCCGAAAATTACCACCAGGGGTATTATAAATTGCACCCGTCAAGCGGCTATATACAATCGGTGTCTGTACCTAAAGTGATGAAAATGCGCGCTGCTGAAAAAGATCTTTTGAAACCTGAGTTTCAGAAATAATATTTCGCAAAAAATCATAAAAGCCGCTGTGTAAGTTCAATACACAGCGGCTTTTTATGATTTTAATTAGGCAATCCTTCGCTTTCAGCTACAATTTAGTGAACCAACCCTTTTTCCAGAATACAATTACCTGTATTACTGCTATAAGCCCCATGCCTATCAGCGCGTAATAATACCCATGCGGAGAGTATAGTTCGGGCATATTACCCGGCATTTGCTTGTTAGTAACCGGGTCTACACGGGCAAAATTCATTCCGTAAATACCCGCGATAAAAGTCAGCGGGATAAAGATCACCGAAATAATTGTAAGCACTTTCATGATCTCGTTCATGCGGTTACTTACCATGGACAGGTATAGGTCAATGATACTGTTGGTTATTTCCTTGTAGTTTTCTATCAGGTCCATTACCTGGATGCAATGGTCATAAGCATCGCGCAAAAATAATTTAACCTCGTTGGTTACCAACGGGTTGTCGGTGCGCAAAATGTCGTTTATCTTGTCGCGCTCGGGCCAGGTAATGCGTCGAAGTATAATGAGTGTTCTTTTTAGCTGCTGGGTATCATACATTATGGTCTTATCAGCGTCGGTATACAAACGATCTTCTATCCGGTCAAGTTCATCGCCAATTTTTGCCAGTAATACAAAATAGGTGTCTATAATTGTATCAGACAGCGCGTAGCACATATAGCCCGGCCCCGCTGTGCGGATAGCGCCTTTGCTTCCCGCCAAACGCGCTTTAACAGCCGCAAAATGTTCGCCATGCGTTTCTTCAAAACTGATAATAAGGTCTGATTTAACTATGGTTGAGAACTGGTGGTTACACAATTCGTTCTCTTCGTTAAAATAGATCTGGCGGCTTACACTAAAAACATAATCGTCGTACTCGTCAAATTTTGGCCGCTGGTGTGTATTGGTAATATCCTCTAAAACCAAAGGGTTTATTTTTAAATAGGTGCCGATATCTTCCATCAGCTTAATATCGTCAAGCCCTTTTATCTGGATCCAATGGGTATGATCCGTGCATTTTTTAAACTGCTCGAGTATGATCTTCAGGTCATGCCCCTCTGCTGTTACCAGTTCTTTCTCGTTGTAGGAATATACGGTTATGATAGGCTTTAGCGCATCCTCAGGGATAATAATGGCTCCCGGTTGGTCGCCTACCTCATGTTTCCGGGTTTTGTACCGTACTCTTTTAATATGGCTCATTACAAATAGTTAATGGTTTGTGGTCCCTGGCTAAATAGCAGGTCTACAATGCTTAAATTTTTCATAAATCCATTCCGTTCCTCAAACACCTGGAAGTAAGGTTTTTGTTCAAAATTATATTCTTTTTTCGGGCTGATGGCATCGCGGTAGTCATTCAGTTCAGGATATTCGGCTTCGTATGTCTCGGTGTACTGTAAAGGTAGCTGTATCTTTATAAATTGCAGCAGTAATTGTAAAAGCTGTTGGTTGTAATCAAACAGGTAAGTAAACTGCTTTTGATAGAACGGTGCAAGATCATCCTCATAATATTCAAAGTAGGCCGACCGGCGATAACAGGTCTCTAAACCCATCCAATGCTGGCGCTGCCATTTAAAATCATAGCTTATCTTTACATCTTTAACCTTAGTATGCAATTTTGATCCCTTTACAACAGGTACCGTAAGCGAAAGCATGCCATCGGGCGAACAAATATTTGCACGGTTACGGTAAGTTTGCTTAGGGAAATGCTCCTGGCTTTCTATCAGAATATCAGGCTTGTAAGTAATTAATTTACTAAAATACGCAACAGGCGGAAGATAAAATAAAGGTAACACAGCGCCTTTTTCAATCATAATATTTTATGTTTGTAGATAAACCAACGAAATTAATGATAAATAAGGGGCTTTCAAGGTTGGGTATATTCTTTTTATACCTGGTTTCCCTGTTACCTTTTTGGGCCCTTTACCTGGTGTCTGATTGTTTGTTTGTCGTGCTTTACTACGTGATAGGCTACAGGCGCGAGGTTGTGCAGGAAAACCTGTTAAATGCCTTTCCCGAAAAGACCATAGCCGAGCGTAACGATATCGAAAAGAAGTATTTTAAATTCCTTGCCGACCTGATCATGGAAACCATAAAAATGGTTTCGATATCAGAAAAAGAAATGCTGCGACGGGTAGTCTGCACCAATCCCGAAATTGTACAAAATTATGAGGCAATTGGAAAAAGCGTTACCGCCGTTGCCGGCCATTATTGTAACTGGGAGTGGGCCGGACTGGGTTTTAGTATTAACACCCGGTTGTTTGTTATTTATAAACCATTAACAAGCGATGTATTTGACGGCTTTTTTATCAAGGTACGATCACGCTTTGGCGCTATCGCGGTGGCTATGAAGCAAACGTTACGTACCATGGTTGCCCATAAAAACGAGTTTACCGTAACCGTCTTCGCCGGCGACCAAACACCGGTACGCGAGCAAACCAACTATTTTACAGAATTTTTAAACCAACCAACCGCTGTGTTTTTAGGGATTGAAAAGATCGCGAAACTGATAGATTCGGCAGTGATATTTTATGACATGAAGCGGGTTAAAAGGGGATATTATACTTATACGATAGTCCCGCTTGTTGAAAACTCGAAAAATAGCGCCCCGCATGAAATTACCGAGGCGCACGTTAAATACCTGGATTCGATGATCCGGCGCGAACCCGAATACTGGCTATGGTCGCACCGCAGGTGGAAATTTAAGCCTGAATAGCCCCGTCTAAACCAGCCTGTCGGCAGGCAGGTCTCGCCCGGCAGAGAATTTTTTTAACCTTATCATTAAATGAATTTAAAAATATTTGACAATTGTTGATAAACATTAGGCCGTTTTTACGCTGATATTTTAGTTTTGCAAAAAAAAAACGGCCAGCGGCAGGGATAAAAAATGGACTATTAAGATCAGCTATATTTTCATTATACCTTTTCTCGTTGCTACCGGACAGTATTGTAGTTTATTACGATATGAAACGCATAAAAAGAGGGTATTATAGCTATACATTAATACCTTTGTTTGAGGAACCGAAAAAAACGGCACCGTTAGAAATTACAAAAGCACACGTGAAACACCTTGAAGATATCATAAAAAGAGAGCAGCGATACTGGCTATCGTCTCACCGAAGATGGAAGTTTAAACCGGAGGATATGAATTAATGAGTGATTACCCAAAGGTTGCAATTGTAATTTTAAACTGGAACGGCTTAAAGCATTTGCGCCGGTTCCTACCCTCAGTTGTATCGTCTGAATGGCCCAATTTGGATATTGTGGTTGGCGATAACGCCTCCACAGATGGTTCGGTTGAATTTATAAGAGACGAATACCCGACAATAAGGCTCATCCAAAACGATGCGAATTACGGCTTTACCGGTGGTTATAACCGGGTGCTTGCCCAGGTTGAGGCTGATTATTATATTCTTTTAAACTCGGACGTTGAAGTAAGCCCTGGCTGGATAGCGCCGGTTATCACCCTGATGGAAAGCGACCCGCTTATCGCGGTTGCCGCACCTAAAATAAAAGCGTTTAACCAACAGGATAGCTTTGAACATGCGGGCGCCGCCGGTGGGTTTATTGATAGTTTTGGTTACCCGTTTTGCCGCGGTCGCATAGTAAACGAGACCGAACAGGACACAGGCCAATACGAGCAATCAGGCGAGGTGTTTTGGGCATCGGGCGCATCCATGTTCATCAAGAAGAAATATTGGGATGAAGCCGAGGGATTTGACGAGCAGTTTTTTGCCCACATGGAAGAGATCGATCTTTGCTGGCGGTTAAAAAACAACGGATACAAAGTAATGTACTGCGCGCAATCAGAGATCTTTCACTTAGGCGGCGGAACGCTGACCGCTGAAAATCCTTTTAAAACCTATCTTAACTTCAGAAACAATCTTTTGCTGATCAAAAAGAACCTGCCTTTCTGGAAAGGGTTTATTGTAATAATCGCACGCTATATACTTGACCTTGCTGCGCTGCTACGCTTTTTAACCGAAGGTAAACGTAAGGACGCCTGGGCTGTTAGCCGTGCGCACCAATATTTTATCAGGCACGTTTTTGAGCGGGGCGATCATGCCTCAAGTACTCACCTTAAAAAATATAACAGCAAGCTAACCGGTATGTACCATGGCAGCATTATGTGGGCCTTCTTTGTAAAAAAACTAAGAAAGTTTACCGATTTGGATCAGAAACGGTTTTACTAAAACTATATGCTAAATTTTTTCAGGAGGATTTGAAGGCGGTACAATATCATTGATATTTAATGTCTTTCCATCGGGTAAATTTAATTTCAGGTCCTGGATAGAATGCGGTAATTCAATACCTTCTTTATTAAACAGGGTATAAATATCACTCAATACATTGCTTTTTAACCTTACCCACTTGTTAATATCCGCGGCCCAAAATAAAAGCCTGAAATCAACCGCGTTTTCGTTCACCGTATTTATAAAGAGCAACGGTTCAGGGTCGGTCATGATGTCATCGCGGTTGCTCAGTATGGATTTTAACAGGTCTTCTACCTTTTTAATGTCAGAGCCATAGGCAACGCTTACAATTAATTCTACACGCCGGTTATTATTGCTCAGCGTCCAGTTAATTACGTGATGCGATATCAGGTCGCCGTTAGGGATAATCACCTCAGCACCATCGGCGGTTGCAATTTTACTTGCCCGGATGCCTATTTCTTTTATGGTACCCGAGCGGCTGTCTATCTCGATAATATCGCCTATCTGAATCGGTTTCTCAAAAGCCAATATTAAGCCTGATACCAGGTTGTTTACAATGTTTTGCAAACCAAAACCTATGCCTATACCAAATGCGCTGATAATGATGGTTATTTTATCTAATGGGAAATTAGAAGCAAACACCGCCAGGAAAAAGCCGATTGTAAATACACCAATCCTGATCAAAAGGGTAGAGGTGCGGTTCTTCTTTTTTAGTTTATCTATACTGGTGGCGTGCTGAACCGAAATATCATAAAAGTAACTTATGATCTTTGACATTACAGACGACAGCCAGATCACGAATATAAAAATTACAAAACCCCGAAACGTAAACGATGCCCCGGCCACCGTGTGCGACTGCCCAAGAATATCAGTGACATAATCAAGTACGAAATCATCGATGTTTAAATTCTGGAATAGGAAGAAAAGCCATAGCAATGCGGCGCCTACATTTAAGATATACCTGAATTTTTTCAGCAACAGGGTATGGTCTATCCAACTAATAATACTGTCCGGATTTTTAGGATTTTTAAATTGAAGTAATAATCCCTGGCTTATTATCTCTACAACAAAATGCAGGCTTATTAATAACCACAAATTATAAACAGCGGTAATGCCCACTATTTTTGACAGGCTAAACCTGCCGGAAATATCCAACACCAGCGACAGCAGCTGAAGCACGATGAATATTTTTATAATGATGCCCGTATTTTTAGGATAATCTGTTGGCGTAGCATTTACTTTTTTATTGAATTTGTAGGCAATAAAAACTGATATGATGCCTAAAATTAAAATGGCAAAGCGGTCGGCATTGGTTATTTGAATCAGTAAATTACTAATACTATAAAATATGGTTACATAAAATAAACTTAGCAGCGCCTTAAAAATACCGGGATGAAATGCTTTTTTAACCAGCACCAATATCAATACCAGGGATACAATAAAAAGGATCTCTAAAAAGGCTACCGGCGGGTGGTCATAAAAATAAGGTACAATAGCAACGCCTACTAATAACGATGATACAACAGGTAGCTTGTCAATGTAATTAGCCTCGCTGAAAATCAATTCTGCAGTTTCTGCGTTACGTTTTGTTTTAACTCGATTATAAAATATCCAGCCAAAGGCCAGTACCATAAATACTATAGCTATTAAATGCGTCGCGGTTTCTTTTTTAATAAAATAATAAAGCTGCGAGTTGTTTAAGTCGATGGTGCCTTTTACCGAAGTGCCAAAATTATTGTACGCCTTATCTATTTCCCATATATAACCAAATTCGCCATCAAATGCTCTTGAAGCAAAGTTGCCCACTTTATCATCTATCTGGTCAGTTTCATCTAAAATATTGGCATAGGCTGTACCCACCCGGTTTTGTAGGATATTTATCTTAAACAGGTTTTTACGATTACCAGAATCTGTTTTCAGGAAGAGGTTAAAAGCTTCTAACCGTTGTGCAAAAAACGTATTTCTTAATACACTATCCGTAGGGATGGTCATTAGCAATAATGAATCCTTTGGAAACTTGACGATATCTGATTGATTTTGAACCAGTTTGTCATCAATGGCGTCCAGTGTTGATTGCCAACCTTCTAATACGTTCTGTACATGGTCAAGATTATCCCTTAAAACAAACAGGTACCTGAGCGTGCTCGCCTTGTGAGTATTGGCTTGGTCCCTTATTTTATTGATCCGTTTTAAGGTAGACGGTAGCTTTTGGCTGATGTCCGCGGTATCCAGCCCGCCTGCCAGGTTGTTATTTACTTGCTTAAAAGTGGTGGTATATGTCTCCAGCCTTTGCAGCAGGTTATTTATTGATGTGTCTGATTTATTAAAGGTGCGATATATCGAATCGCGGGTATGTACTGCTTTTCTTTCCTTTTTGCGCTGACTTTTTGATTTAGACGCATTATTCTGTGCATAACCATTTTGCAGCGAAACAGAAAATAAGACTATAATTAATACGGTAAACTTTAATATTTTTTGCATCGGCCAGGGGTAAATCAATACATTTTGTCTTTTAGGTGTGGCTACGTAAAAAGCCCCCTCTAAATCTCCCCCGGTAGGGGAGACTTTAAACAAGCCCTCCCTACCGGGGAGGGTTGGGTGGGGCTCCGGGAAAAACGGCAATTTTATTTGCATTCTATCAAATTTTCAATTGCTAAACGGTAGCTATCTAATCCAAATCCGGCAATTACACCTTTGCAACTGGCTGCCAGCATGCTGTGGTGCCTGAATTCTTCGCGTTTATAAACATTGGATATATGTACTTCAATAACAGGTGCTTTGATACCAGCGATGGCATCGGCAATAGCTACAGAAGTATGCGTATATGCGCCTGCATTCAGCACAATGCCATCAAAACTAAAACCAATTTCATGCAGTTTATTTATAATTTCGCCCTCTACATTACTTTGGTAGTAGGTTAACGTATGGTTTGGATAGCGTGCCTGCAGTTCGGTAAAATAGGTTTCAAAGCTGCTGTCGCCGTAAATAGATTTTTCGCGTACGCCCAGTAAATTTAAATTTGGGCCGTTAATAATTTGTATATTCATTAGTTCAAACTTAACTATAAAACATTAAAACTAAAATCAATTGGACTGGCGATCGGCAATAAAAGGGTTTCAAGCATATTTAAAACTGGAAAAATCCCTTTCGGCCAATTCCATCGAGGCTTATACCCGCGATATAGGAAGGCTGTACGAATACACCGAAACGCAGAACCCCAAAATCAATCCCGAGAACGTAGTATTGGCCGACCTGCGGAATTTTATTACCTGGGTTAATAATTTGGGCATGATCCCTTCAACGCAGGCGCGCATCCTCTCAGGTATTAAGGCATTTTATAAATACCTGTTGATGGAGGACCTGATAAAAAGCGATCCATCCGAATTGCTCGAATCGCCCAAAATTACCCGTAAATTACCTGATACGTTAAGTTATACGGATATTAATAAGCTGATAGATGCCATTGATCTTTCAAAACCCGAAGGCGCGCGCAATAAGGCCATTATGGAAACATTGTACGGCTGCGGTTTACGGGTGTCAGAGTTGACAGAATTGAAACTATCAAATTTATATCTCGACATTGAATTTATAAAGGTATTTGGCAAAGGCAGTAAAGAACGGTTGGTGCCCATTGGCGGACCGGCAATAAAAGCTTTAAAGATCTGGATAGAGCAGGTGAGGGTGCATACCCCCATAAAAAAAGGCGAGGAAGATTATGTTTTTTTAAACCGGCGCGGATCAAGATTAAGTCGTGTATATATTTTTATGCTGATAAAAGACCTTGCGTTGGTGACAGGGTTAAAGAAGTCCATCAGTCCGCATACTTTCCGGCATTCGTTTGCTACTCATTTAGTTGAGGGGGGGGCCGACCTGCGCGCCGTACAGGAAATGCTGGGGCATGAAAGTATAACCACCACAGAGATCTATACACATTTAGACAGGGAATATTTAAAAGGGACGATTATTCAGTTTCACCCAAGGAATTGACAGCTTTGGGTTTCTTAAAAGCCAGTAAAACGCAGCATAAACTTAAAATGAGTAAAGCCCATACCAATAGGTCATCCGTATTTTTTGAGCAACAAAAATAGGTGGCAATGCAACTTAAAATAGCGCCTACATACAAAAGCGGCTGTTTGTAGATCTTTAATTCATTAAGATTCATTTTTTTTCAAGGCACAATTGATAGAATAAAGTTAGTAATTACTTTAAACATAACAAGTAAATAAAAAGAGGACGTAATTGTTTGTTTTTATAATTATTTCTGTGCCTTTATCATCCACTCAGGGTCACTCGTATCGGACCCTGAGGAGTACGAATAGCATTATAGTACAGTTTCATCCGGGGAATTAAAATGTATTTCTTACTTTTAATCACCATTTACTAAACCTACACCGTTATGAAGAAGATAGTTATGATTGTTTGCGCCACGTGTGCATCGTTTTTAACACATGCCCAGATAACTCCCGAAAAATTATTAGGCACCTGGACATTGATAAAATACGATTATGGGAATGGCAATAGCGGCGACCAAACCAAAGCCAGTTTTAAAAAAAAGTTAATAATAACCCCCGGATATTTTACAGAGCTTAATTATGACACATCCAGGTCTATTATAAAAACAGTTGTCTACGTGAGTTATAAGGTCAACTATTTTTGTTGCATAGGGCCATATCCTAACAAGGTGCCCGGAAAAAGTATAATTGAACAGACTATTTTGAATACAACCGGCGATTCTGCACATTTAATATCGAAAAAGAAATACGCCAACTTGGAATTGGATAAAGAAGGTTTTTTGCATGTGAATGACTTTAATAAAAAGACTTCAGAAGTTTGGATGCCTGTCAAAGAGATTTCTTTTCCCCGGACCAACTCCAAAAAGCCGTTTGACATTGAGGAAAACCTGAAATTTGATACCCGGGCTTTACTGGTTTTGAAAAAGGGTGATGAGAAGATTATTCTGAAACGAAATAAAGATTATCCAAAACCTTTCCATTTTTTAAAAGATGTTCAAGTAGAAGAGGTTGAAGTATTTGCTGATGAAGAGGCTATCCAGCTTTATGGGATGGATGGACGTTTTGGAGTTTTAACTGTAAAAATTGAAGAAAAATATTTGCCGACTGTTATCGAACAACTAAAAAAGCAAAAGAATATTTAATATCCTGTCCCCCGCATAGGGCCGGAGAGGACGATGCAATAATGATGGGTACGGAAAAATACATCGAATAATGTTTGTCAGTGCTTTGCCAAAAGCAAGCAGTATTTGTACTTTTACTTATATTTATTTTTTATGCAAAATATTATCAAAGCCGATATCTCAACGATACAGCAAATTATGCGTGAGCATAGTGTTGTTTCCGCATTTGCTTTTGGTAGCGTATTGAGTGACAAAATGCATCCTGAAAGCGATATCGATTTTTTAATAACCTTTAAGCAGGGAATGGATTACCAGGAGTATGGTAATAATTACTTTAAGCTGATGTATGCATTGCAGGACTTTTTTAAACGTGATGTAGACCTTGTTGCGGCAGAAACAGTTACAAATCCATATCTGTTACAAAGTATTGACAATAATAAGTTTCAGGTATTATAATGAGTATCGAAGAAAAAAAACTTCTTACTGATATTGCCGAAGCTATATTGTCTATTGATGAACACCTGGAAAGTGAGCGCGTGTTTGTCAAGTATAAGGCCAATAAAACAAAAAGAAGAGCTGTAGAACGAGAGCTTGAAATAATAGGCGAAGCTGTAAACAAGTTATTAAAAATTTCGCCTGATGTTAATATTTCCTATGCACGGTTAATAGTCGACCTTCGTAACAAAGTTATTCATGCTTATGATAACGTAAACGACATGGTGATCTGGAATGTTATCATCAATCATATCCCTCTATTAAAGACTGAAGTTGATTTGCTTTTAGACCAATAAAAATAGACAGTGACAAATAAATTATGAATGTCTTCCGAAAAATTGCTATTTCTCAGCTCTTATCATCCTGTCCCTACCGCTCAGATCCTGCCTCAATTCTATATCTTTAAAACCTTTATCTGCTAACAACTCCATTGTTTCTTTACCTAAACTCTCATTGATCTCAAAAAACAATAAGCCGTTTTCTGAAAGATTGGTCAATGCAAAATCAGCAATTGCCCTGTAAAAAAGTAAAGGATCATCCTCCGGTACGAAAAGCGCCGTATGCGGTTCAAAGTCGGTTACGTTGGTATGCATTTGTTTTTTATCATCCAAAGTAACGTAGGGGGGGTTAGAAACTATAATTTCAAATTTCGAAATTTCGATTTCGGATTTTAAATTCAAAATATCCGCCTGGATAAAACTAACCTTAACATCGTTCAACAAAGCGTTTTCTTTGGCTATGTTTAAAGCTTCCGGCGATATATCAATTGCCGAAACCTGAGTTGCCGGCAAATTCTTTTTTAAGCTGATGGCAATACATCCGCTACCTGTACCGATATCTAAAACATTGCTAACTGCCCATTGCCTACTGCTAACTGACTTGATCAACCATTCCACTAATTCCTCCGTCTCCGGCCGGGGAATGAGGGTGGCAGGGGTTACCATAAACTTTAGGCCATAAAATTCAGCATAGCCTAAAGCATATTGTAAAGGCTTGCCCGTTTTTAGCTGGGTAAGTATACTGTCCATTCCTTCCTGTTGAGTCAAAGTTAGCTCGTTTTCAGGAAATGCTTTAATGGTGGCCTTTGATGACTTAAGTATTTCTGTTAATACCATTAAAGTGATGGCTTCGGTTTCCTGCGCGTCATAGATTCCGGCAAGACCCTGCTTAAAAGTTGTAAATACATCTTTAATGGTTTTCATTGCACGAAGTTAGGATTTTGAACACTAATCTCTAATACACTAATCGCTATCTTTGTAGCATGCCCGGTCATGAACTTTATATGCAACGCTGTCTTGATCTTGCCGCTTTAGGCATGGGCAGTGTAAGCCCGAACCCAATGGTCGGCGCTGTAATTGTGCACGATGATAAAATAATAGGCGAGGGCTATCACCAGCAATATGGCCGGGCGCATGCCGAAGTAAACGCTGTAAACCAGGTTTTGGCAAATTTTACCAATGCAGCAGAGCTGCTAAGGCAATCAACCATCTACGTATCGCTTGAGCCTTGTGCCCACTATGGCAAAACACCGCCATGTGCTGATCTGATCATAAAACATGGCATCCCAAAAGCAGTGATAGGCTGCCGCGACCCGTTTGACCAGGTGGACGGCAAAGGCATTGAAAAGCTATTGTCTGCCGGGGTTGAAGTTGTAACAGGTGTTTTAGAAGATAAATGTAAATGGCTTAACCGCCGGTTCTTTACGCGGGTACAAAAACAACGACCGTATGTGATACTAAAATGGGCACAAACAGCCAACGGCTTTTTTGCACCGGATGACAATACACAGTTTTGGATAACCGGCCCCGAATCGCGCAAGCTGGTGCACCAATGGCGTGGTGAAGAAGACGCCATCCTGATCGGGAAGAACACGGCAGCTATTGATAATCCGCAATTAAATGTGCGGTATGGCGGTGGCAGATCGCCCAGGCGTGTTGTTATTGACCGGCGGCTGGAATTAAAAGCTGATCTGAACGTGTTTGATCAATCGGTTGAGACGTTGATATTTAATGAGCTAAAAACGGATATCGACGGAAAAAATAAATACATAGCGCTCGAGGATTTTGACCGTTATGTACCGCAATATATTTTATACCAGCTTTATCTACAGGATATCCAATCGGTAATTATTGAAGGTGGCGCGCATACCCTTAATACTTTTATTGAAGCCGGGGTATGGGATGAAGCGAGGATATTTACAGGAGAGGTAACTTTAAAAACAGGCATTAAAGCACCAAAAATAAACGGTATAATTGTCGAAGAGATTTCATCAGGAACTGACCAGTTAAAAATTCTATACAATAAAAATTAATAGCCGATGCTATACGTATTACTAAGTGTTTGCTGCAGTGTAATTGTATCTGTTATGCTAAAGCTTGCCAGGCGTTATCATGTTGATATGCTGCAAGCCATCACCTGGAATTATTCGGTGGCTATTGTATTGACCTGGGTAATATTCAGGCCGCATTGGGTTAGCTTGCAAGCTGCTCCGTTTGCCAATTACGCTGCTTTGGGTATCCTGCTGCCATCTTTATTTGTAATCTTGGCCAGGTCAGTAAGACTCACCGGTATTGTGCGTACAGACATTGCGCAGCGATTATCCTTATTTATACCTATTATAGCGGCTTACTGGATCTTTGGCGACCAACCCGGGCTGTTAAAGATCACCGGAATTTTCATAGGCTTTGCGGCTATTTTCTGTTCTATCCCCTGGGGTAAAAGTGGCGGCTCAAAATCTGGTTTTGGCGCATGGCTTTACCTGATAATAATTTTTGTGGGGATGGGTTTTATAGACATCTTATTTAAAAATGTAGCGGCCTACAAAACAATACCTTATACAACCTCACTTTTTATAGTATTCATACTTGCGTTTATCGGCTCATTTATTTTGTTGGCTATCAAAATTGCCAGTGGCAAAACTAAATTCTCCTTTCCGCATATTTTGATCGGCTGGTCGTTGGGTATAGCCAATTTTGGTAATATCCTGTTCTATATAAAAGCGCACCGGGCGTTGGCAAAACAGCCATCAACTGTTTTCTCTGCCATGAATATGGGGGTTATCGTACTGGGCACGCTGATAGGCTTATTTGTCTTTAAAGAAAAGCTGAGTACACTTAACAAGGTAGGTGTGTTCTTGGCGCTGGTATCAATAGTAGTAATTACCTATTCGTCCTATTAATGCATATTTCTGCTTTTTATTGTTTTTCTCTGCATTTAATTGCTTTTTAATGCTTTTTGAGGATACGTACAGAACGATTGAAAACCCGTCTGAAGGCATTTTTCGCGACAGGGGAAGTAAGTTTTTGGGCTATGCCTATCCCATACAATCGGACAGCGAGGTCAGGGCTATAGTAGCTTCATTAAGATCAGAACATCCAAAGGCAAACCATCATTGCTGGGCCATGCGCTTAACCACTGACCGTTCAGTTTTTAAATTGAATGACGACGGCGAGCCACCCGGCACCGCAGGCAGACCAATTCTTAACACGTTGATATCTAAAGATCTTACTAATATTTTAGTGGTTGTGGTACGCTATTTTGGGGGTACATTGCTGGGCGTCCCCGGCCTGATCAACGCCTATAAAATGGCGACAGAAGAAGCGCTTGCACATGCCGTAATTGTCGAGAAAACGGTGAATGATATTTATACCATCAGCTTTAACTACCTGCAAATGAATAACATAATGCGCCTGATCAAAGATGCCGATCTGGCTATCCTCAATCAGCAGTTTGACAATGATTGCAGCATACAGGTGGCCATCCGTAAAATGCAGGTAAATATGGTTTTAGATAAATTGCACAAGATTGAAGGTGTTAACGTAAGGTACGATCATAGTATTTAGGAAAAAAATCACTTTAGAGGTGATTTACTCATTTTGTTAAGTTGTTTATTTTTAATGTGTTAAGTCAAAATGGTGATTCAAGTGATTCACTTTATAAAGTGAATCACCTACACTTTATAAAAGGTTGTAAGCTAAGGGGGCGCCGCTAAATTAAGGCTGAACAATCTCCCATTTTATTCCGTGTTTACAGCCATAAATGTTTAATTTAGTCGGGTTATGCAATCTTTTGAAATAGATAAAACCGACCTGCTTCGCATTAAAACTGCGCTTGAAGGCGATGATGCTGAATTAGAGTTAGTTCTGAAAGAATATCATGCGTCTGAGATTGCCATATTGTTTGAAAGGCTTGAGCAGGAAGACAAGGAACGGATCATAAATATCCTGCCTACCGACGTAGCATCGGATGTATTTGCCGAAATGGACGAAGAGCATCGGCCGGGCGAGTTGTTGATTACCCTGGATCCTGAAAAACGGTCTGAAATAGTTGAAGAACTGGACTATGACGATGCGACCGACATTATCTCACAACTTGAAGAGCACGAGCAGCAGGAGATTCTTGAAGATATTGACGAGGAAGATGCAAGTAGTATCCGCGCGCTTTTAAGTTACGATGAAAACACGGCAGGCGGTTTGATGAACTCTGACCTGATCTGTGTAAATATAAATTCGGATAAGAAAGAAGCATTAGACGAGATCATCCGCCAGTCGGAAGAGATGGAGGAATTTTATACTATTTATGTGGTAGATGATGATAGTATTTTAAAAGGAGTAGTATCCATTAAAAACATTATAAAAGCACATGCCGACGTCAAGATCAAAGACATTTTCCAGGATGAGCCCGTATTTGTAAAGGCCGATCTTGACCAGGAAGAGGTAGCCAAACTGATCTCGCAATATAACTTAACGACGATACCCGTTGTAGACGATAATATGAAGTTGCTGGGTCGCATTACAGTTGATGATATTATTGACGTAATGGAGCAGGAGAGCACCGAGGATATGTTAAAGATCTCGGGTGTATCAGAGGACGAAGAACTGAGCGGTAACTGGAAAGAAGCGGTAAAAAGCCGTTTGCCATGGCTCATCATCAACTTAGCTACCGCTTACTTAGCTGCATCTATCATCAGGCATTTTGACTCGACCGTAGCGCAATTGCCACGCATTGCAGCTTATATGACCATTATTGCAGGTATGGGCGGCAACGCGGCCACGCAGGCATTAGCGGTAACAGTAAGGCGGATCTCGTTAAGCGACCTGACAGACAGCCAGGCTTATAATACCGTTTTAAAAGAATTTTTGGTAGGCCTGTTAAACGGAGCAGCAAACGGGCTGGTGGTTTTTGGCATCGCGCTATTTTATGATGCAGACCCATTACTTGGGCTGGTTCTGTTTTTAGCTATGACCGGTAACCTGATTATCGCGGGGTTGACCGGCGCGACTATTCCACTGATATTAAAGCGGGTAGGGATAGATCCTGCGGTCGCATCGTCGATCATAATAACAACGTTTACAGACTGCGCCGGCTTTTTATTGCCACTTTGGCTGGCAACCAATCTTTTATTACATCATCATTAATTGTACTAAGCTTTTATTATAAATTTGAACCTTCAAAACTGATCAATATGGCAGAAGTAAGATACAACTGGACAAAAGAAGAAATTACCGATATATATAACACCCCGTTGCTTGACCTGGTTTATCAGGCGGCAAGCATTCATCGCGAAAATAAAGACTATGCCGAAGTGCAGATCAGCTCGCTGATCTCGATCAAAACCGGAGGATGCCCGGAGGATTGCGCTTATTGCCCGCAAGCCGCGCGTTACAATACCGGCGTTGATGTGCATGCCATTATGCCGAAGGAAGAAGTGATAGCTGTGGCCCAAAAAGCTAAAAACGGCGGCGCTTCACGGCTTTGTATGGGCGCCGCATGGCGCGAGGTCCGCGATAACCGCGATTTTGATAAAGTAATTGACATGGTAAAAGCTGTAAACGCCATGGATATGGAGGTTTGCTGTACTCTTGGTATGCTTACCGAAAGCCAGGCACAACGCTTAGCCGATGCCGGTTTATATGCTTACAACCACAACTTAGATACATCCGAAGACGACTATAAAAGAATTATTACTACCCGTACGTACGACGATCGTTTGCAAACACTTGAGCATGTGCGTAAGGCAAAGATCTCTGTTTGCAGCGGTGGTATCATCGGTTTAGGTGAAACAACTGCCGACCGCATTTCGATGCTGAAAACCTTATCTAACTTACCGCAACATCCAGAGTCAGTTCCGATTAACGCTTTGGTGCCGGTTAAAGGTACTCCGCTGGCAGATCAGCCCCGTGTTTCTGTTTGGGATATGGTAAGGATGATAGCTACAACGCGTATCATCATGCCGAAAACTGTTGTGCGGTTATCAGCAGGCCGCACAGAAATGAGCGTTGTGGAGCAGGCATTTTGCTTTATGGCAGGTGCTAACTCCATCTTCGCCGGCGAGAAACTGTTAACCACACCAAACCCATCATTTGATGATGATATGGCCATGTTTGAGCTGCTGGGCCTAACTCCACGCAAAGCCTTTAAAAATGGACGCCCTGAAATAAAGGAGATAAAAGAAATGAGTATTAATGAGGTGATTTAATCATCATATTATGAAGAGGATTAAAATAAATACTACTTGGGAAGAGGATGAGGAAGAAAGACGGCAATTTTTTGCCGGGCTTTCTTATTCGGAACGGTTGAGGTATTTTTTTAAGTTAAGAAATATGACCAATTTTCATAAAAAGGTGTATCCTAAAGGGAAAGTATTTAAAATATATCACTCACATAATGTCGCTTGATATTGCCGATGAGTTTTTTTTAGCATTTATTTCTGCACTACAGCGGCATGAAGTAAGATATATGCTTATCGGAGGAATGGCTGTGAATTTTCATGGAGTAATTCGCAATACTCAGGATATGGATATTTGGCTTGCGCCGACAAATAATAATAGAGATCGGTTCTATTATGTGTTGCTTGATTTGGGTTATACCGAAAAAGAAGTATCGGATTACAAAAACGAAGATTTTACCACCTTTTTCAAATGTTCCATTGGTGAGCAACCTCATACCATCGATTGTTTGACCTTTGTGCATCACAACGTAGATTTTGATCAGGCAGAAAAGTGCATGATAATTCATGATATAGGAGAGGGCATCATACTTAATGTTGTCAACTACGATTTCTTGCGCAAAATGAAAATATTGACTCATCGCCCACAAGATTGGGCTGACGTGGCTCGCTTGGACGAATTAAATAAGAAAAGTTAAGCTTATACCTTCGCCCCCAACCAAAACCGCCAAGCCCAGCGGGTTAAAGTGTTGAAACCTTTCCAACTCTCAACAAACTCAATAATATCGTCAAGACATTTATCGGCAAATTTTTGCTTGAAGTTTTTTGAAGCGAGTTTGTAGGCTTCATTGGGATTTTCAAGGCCGATGCGCTCATATATTTCGCGCTTTACATACATGGTACGAACAAACAGGATATTGAACAGGATAACATAGCTATATAGTGTCCGCTTGACATATCCTGCCTTTGCAGAATAGGTTTTTAACAAACTTTTGGTAAATAGTATATGCCGGCCTTCTTCAATATTATGTAGGTCGAACATTTTTTTGAGTACCGGGTAAATATTAGGCGATTTGCGGGCGTGGTTGCCATAAACGTCTGTCACCAACTCTACAGATACACTCCCCATAAACAGGTAATCGGCAGGTAAATATTTGTTGCTAAACTCGCCGAAAAACTTATGCGCGCGGCTTTGTTTGATGGGCTTGCCGCCTAATTTTGCAATTGCCTGCGCAAACATTTCCTGGTGCCTGAATTCCTCTATCAGCTCGCGCAACAAAAACTGATGTTCCACATTATCAGCCGGTAAGGTAATGAGGTGGCGGGTCATGAATACACAAAACAGGCATTCTCCCCATGCGTAGGATGCAATAACCTGCACCAATTCGTGCCTGCCCAGTTCAAGCTTTTGGGTTTGGGTGAGCGTGTCGTAAATCTCAAGGCCCTGCAGGGATGTTAATATTTCGGGCAAAAAGATATCATCTGGTTCAGGTTCCAATTGCCAGGGGATGTACGTCTCAGGCATCAGAGGGCGTTCCCTGCTGATCTTTATTAACCGCTCTATTTCCTTAACATCCATACAATAAAGATACGTGGTATTTGGGCAAAACGTTGCTCGTTTGTTGTTGATTATTGCAGAAACGCGTCACTTTCCGTCAGTTTTTTGCACATAAATGCAGTTATTCTGCAATGATCTTCACATCAATATTACCACGTGTTGCTTTCGAGTACGGACAACCCTTGTGCGCTGCATCTGCAATTTTTTGCGCTTGCGCTATCGGTATGCCGGGTATGTGTACATGCAACTCTGCGGATAGCGCATAACTGGTTTCGCTTTCCTGGTTGAAGCCGATATGCACGTCGACGGTCGCTTCGCTGACATCAACGCCGTCTCTTTTACCAACGGAGCCGATAGCGCTTAAATAACAACTTCCCCAGGCACCGGCAAATAACAGTTCGGGATTGGCATAGCCATCCACGCCGCCCATAGCTTTAGGAGCGCGCAGATCCATGTCTATAATTCCTTCTGATGATTTGATATGACCATCGCGGCCGCCCTTTGCGGTAACAATGGCGGTATATAATTTTTTCATGGTTGATAGTTTGTCTTTTTATAACCCTGCATATAAAATAATGTTTGGTAGAATGCTTGTAGCCGGGTTTGATACGCTCAATAATTTTGATGAGACGAGCTAAACAATTTTTTAATCCCCGCAGGAATAAATTATATTTATGCAGATGGAATAACAGAGAAAATTTAGCAAAAAGTAAATTTTACGCTTTTTTTGACTTTTACTTTTTTTAAAAATTAACTGTCTGTGTTGAGAAGTACAAATGTTAATAAGTACGATCAAAAGAATAGGCAGCATAATAAAAGTAATTGAAGAATGAATGTAAACTTCTGTTTATGTGTTATAAAGCATTTGTGGGCCTTATGAAATAAAATGTTAATAACTATTGATTTAATGTTAACAAACCGTTAATAAAAACCAGCAAAAATATTTTGGAAATCGGCATGATGTCCCGATATTGAAATCATCAAGAACGACGTACTTTGACAGCCTTACAGGAATAACAAAAATTGAATCGGGCAAATCTTCGGAAGCGCTAAAGATCAAGGGAAAGCCTGAATTGCACAAAACAGAAACAGCGCAAGCAACAGAAACGCAGTGTTAATTAAACGGGCATTATCAGAAACTGTTAATTTTTACGGAGAGCGACAGCAGAACATAATGACTTTGAAGTAACCGGAACCCGCGAGGAGGAAGGCAAGATCGAGTCGGTCATTTTACACAAAACTTGATGCTTTACGCCAGACTACGGTCAGGCATAGAGTTGAAAACGGGAGATCAAATCGAAAGACGCGGCTCCCGTTTTTGTTTTTACTACTCATGCCGAATTTATGCCGGCATCCCACACGCTTAGTAAATTCCGCTAAAAAGCGATACTAATATTTTCCTGTTTGATACTATCCCGGTTAGACACCAATGCATTTTTTTTATAATTTGCGCCGCATTTAATGCATAGTCTGTATATCCAATTTTATTAATGAATAATAATGAGCTGGCCACCAAGCCGCACTACCCCATATTAGACGGCCTTCGCGGTGTCGCGGCCATCATCGTTGTAACATTTCACCTGTGCGAGCCATTGTCAACCAGTAATTTAGATAAACTTGTTAATCACGGTTACCTGGCTGTCGACTTTTTCTTTTTATTATCAGGTTTTGTGATGGGCTATGCTTATGACGACCGCTGGCATAAAATGACAGTCGGCAGTTTTTTCAGACGCCGTATTGAACGTCTTCAACCAATGGTGGTTTTAGGGATGACCATGGGCGCTATCGGGTTCTATTTTACGGATTCTACGCTATGGCCGCTCATTCATACTATCCCTGCCTGGAAGATGCTGCTGGTGCTGCTGATCGGTTATACTATCCTGCCTGTGCCATTATCGCTTGATATACGTGGCTGGGAAGAGATGCACCCCCTGAATAGCGTGGGGTGGTCATTGTTCTTTGAGTACATTGCCAATATTCTTTATGCTGTCTGGATCAGGAAATTTTCCAAAACGGCATTGTGTATCTTAGTCGGCATCGCTGCTATCGTGCTGGCACACCTGGCAATCACAAACGGCGACGTTAGTGGTGGCTGGACACTGAATGTGCCACAGGTACGCATTGGGCTCACCCGTGTAATGTACCCTTTTTTTGCAGGCCTGTTACTGTCGCGTTTAGCAAAGCCGACCCAAATTAAAAACGCCTTTTTATGGTGCAGCCTTTTAATAGTTATTATACTTTATATGCCGCGGATTGGCGGTGCCGGGCATCTTTGGATGAACGGCATCTATGAATCTGTTTGTATCATCATCGTTTTCCCACTTATCGTCTACATCGGCGCAAGCGGCGTAATGAAAACGCAAAGAGAGAACAGGATTTGCAAATTTTTAGGTGAGATATCCTATCCGCTTTACCTGGTACATTATCCGCTGGTTTATTTTTACGTCGCCTGGATCAGCAACCATAAAGGCGTAACCATTGTGCAGGTGTGGCCTTACGCGTTACTTGTTTTCACAGGAGCCATTGTTTTGGCCTATGCCGCATTGAAATGGTATGATGAGCCGGTTAGGAAATGGTTGCGGAAAAAGCTCGGGTAGGATCGGAATGAATTACTTGGGTGTCACCCTGAGGCACTCGAAGGGTGAGCGTAAGGCCTTTCCACGCATGCTTCGAGCGCCTCAGCATGACACCCGTCACACTATCGATTTGGTTTGTAAATCAGCTAACAAACAGGCGCCAATTTTATAATAAATCCGTCCAAAACCATTTTCTACGCGTTTTCCACCCCGCAAAAATTCAAAAATAGCTTATCAACTGTGAATAAGCCGGTTGTGAATAACCCCAAAATCAGGATGAGTCATTAATCCATTGATTTATAATGTCCTGTGTGAAATGGCATTTGTTTAAATAAAATCCCGACGATAAAGTCTAAATCAAAGTGTTTAAAACCATTCTTTTTCTGTTCAAAACAGGTTAATAAAAATCATTAAAAATATTTTGCAAATCAGGCAGTTGTCCCGATATTGAAATCATCAAGAACGACGTACTTTGACAGCCTTACAGGAACAACAGAAAGTGAATCGGGCAAATCTTCGGAAGCGCTAAAGATCACGGGACTGCCTGAGTTACACCAAACAGAAACTGCGCAAGCGACGGAAACGCAGTGTTAACTAAAGATAGGGTATTACAGAAGCTGCTGATTTTTACGGAGAACAACAGCCTAACTAATGACTTTGACGCAACCACACCCCGCAAGGGACACGGCCAGGGCGAGTCGGTCATCTTACAGAAAGTTTGATGCTTTATGAAAAACTACGGTTGGTCATAAGGTAAGAAACGGGAGATCCAAATCGCAAGAAGAGGGCTCCCGTTTTTGTTTTTATCAGTGATGCACACTGGCTTTTAGAATAGGATAATCTCTTTATCTATCTAAAGTAATATTTTTTCATGCTTCATATCAATCAAAATTTTCCAGATATTTGTTGTAACACATATTTTAATATCATGGAAATCGGGATAGATAGTTTTGCCGCCGCTAATGTTAAAAATACTACCAATAATAGCGACGCCCTTGTGCAGTTGCTGGAGAGGATGGAACATGCGGACAAGGTTGGCCTGGATGTGTTCGGCATTGGCGAACATCATCGCAAAGAATTTTTAGATTCGGCACCAACCATGATCCTTGCCGCCGCTGCTGCACGTACCAAACGCATCATTTTAACCAGCGCGGTTACCGTATTAAGTGCTGCCGACCCGGTGCGCGTATTTCAAAACTTCGCTACGCTTGACCTGATCTCGCAGGGCCGGGCAGAGATGGTAGTGGGCCGTGGTTCGTTTACAGAAGCATTCCCTTTATTCGGTCTTAACCTGCACCATTATGACGAAGTGTTCTCTGAAAAGCTTGACCTTCTGCTCAATATCCGCGATAACGAATCTGTAACCTGGTCGGGCAAGTTCAGGCCGGCGCTAAATAACCTGGCTATTTATCCGCGGCCGTTGCAAGATCCATTGCCTGTATGGATAGGCGTAGGTGGCACGCCTGCATCATTTGTACGCGCGGGCACACTTGGGTTGCCGCTGATGGTTGCTGTAATAGGTGGCGAAACGCATCGGTTCAGGTCATTGGTCGACCTTTACCGTAATGCCGGTGCAAAGGCGGGGCATTCGCCCGAAAAATTAAAGGTAGGCCTGCATTCGCTTGGTTATATTGCCGAAACTACAGAAAAAGCTGTTGCTGATTTTTATCCCGGCTATGCCGAAATTTTTACCCGTATAGGCCGCGAACGTGGCTGGCCGCCGGTAACCCGCCCGCATTTTGACGCGCAAAACGGCCCGACGGGCGCATATTTAGTAGGCGGCCCCGAAGAAATAGCCGAAAAGATCTTGCATCATAGCGAAGCGCTTGGCGGCATATCAAGAATTACTTTCCAGATGGATAATGCCGGCTTGTCGCATGCGCAATTACTCAATGCCATTGAGCTGCTGGGTACAAAAGTGGCACCGTTGGTAAACAAATAAATATTTAAAGGGCTTTTAAGCGATCCATAACAATGGTCAATTTCATTGGCGTAGTATCTTTAGCAGATTTGAATAGATTAATATAACTTGTAATGTTATTATTGTCTTTGGTATTAAGTTTCTCAATCGTGGCAAAATCATACCGTTTTTTTACCATTCTGTCAGCTTTGTAGTGAAATTTTATCGTGTCATGTTGAATTTCATAAGTGCCTTCCAACTTATCAATCCCAAAACAAATTTCTTGCAGATAAAATTTATTGCGCGTTTTTAATTTCAGGGTAATGGTACAACTGGCCACGCCTTTTCTGTTGGCAATTAAAAGGTCTTTACCTTCCAATTTATCAAAATCAACTAATCCATATGGCCTGAAAACAATTAAACTTAATAAAACAGCCATAATTATTATGATATATAATCTTTCAGTGTTTTTTCGCTTTTCCTTTATAGCTAAATAAATCTGAAATATCATGTGTATTGCAAGAGCTACAAAACATATGATCACTAAAGAAAAGGCTGGAATGGCCCAAATACCCAATTGGCCTTCCCAATAATAAGTAGTATTTAGAAGTATGAAAAGTAGGATGGTAATAAAAAGCGCAGGTTTTATTTTAGGCATACATTCAACAAGGTTTGTGCTAAATATAAACACTATGCGGCACATTTCCCTTTTCTGCCATTTTTAAATTCCCTAATTTAGTGGCTTATGCAAAAGGACGATAAAAGCAGGCCGAACGGGAGAAAGAAAATATTTGTTTTAGATACCTCAGTGATCTTGTATGATCATAACGCTTTTGAGAATTTCCAGGAGCACGATGTGGCCATACCTATACAAGTGCTCGAAGAGCTGGATAACATGAAAAGCGGTAACGATACCCGCAATTTTGAGGCACGCAGCTTTATCCGGCTGATCGATGATATTTCGCGCAAAAAGCTGGTGAACAAATGGCATCCGCTAAATGGTAAGGACAAAGGCAGCTTTAAAGTTGTGATCGATACAAAAACCACGGGTGTTGACGCCGAAGCTATTTTTGGGTCGGACAAGGTGGATCACCGCATCCTGAACGCCGCTTTGGGTCTACAGGAAGAAAATCCGGATAAGAAGATAGTGCTGGTATCAAAAGATATCTGCCTGCGTTTAAAAGCAAAAGCATTGAGCTTACATGCCGAGGATTATGAAACCGGCAAGGTTAAAAACCTGGATGAGCTGTACAGCGGTAAAACCGTTTTAACCGTAACTGATAAACAAATTACCCAGCTAAATAAACAGGACACCTTACCTGCCGATGGGCTGGCGCTAAATGCAGACACAGCCAATCACTTTTATATTCTTGAAAGTAAAAAAAACACGGCATCAGGCTTTTACAACAGCCAGACCGGGCAGCTTGAAAGAATAACCGAGCAGCCTATATTTAATATCTATCCCAAAAATTTAGAACAGGCTTTTGCTATACACGCATTGCTAAACCCGGATATTAAACTGGTGACCATACAGGGCAACGCCGGGACAGGTAAAACCTTACTGGCATTGGCTGGCGCGTTGGAACAGCGCAAATATTACCGCCAGATCTACGTTACCCGCCCGATAGTGCCGCTGAGCAATAAAGATATTGGCTTTTTACCCGGTGATGTAAAATCAAAGATCGACCCGTACATGGCACCGATATGGGACAACCTGAAATTTATTAAAGATCAGTTTGTCGATGACGAAAAAATGCAGGCCAAATTGGACGAACTGGTTACTAACGATAAGATCTCTATCGCGCCGTTAGCTTTTATCCGTGGCCGTACGTTAAGCAAAATCTTTTTTATTGTGGACGAAGCACAGAATCTTACCCCGCATGAGATCAAAACTATCATATCCCGCGCAGGCGAAAACAGCAAGTTTGTTTTTACCGGCGATATTTACCAGATAGATACACCATATCTTGATGCCGAAAGTAACGGATTATCTTACCTGATTGACAGGGCAAAGGGCCACCCGCTTTACGCGCACATTACCCTGCAAAAAGGTGAGCGGAGCGAGCTGGCTAACTTGGCTACAGAGTTGTTATAAAACAGCCGATCAGCCCCCTCTAAATCTCCCCCGGTAGGGGAGACTTAATGTTGAAGTTCAAGCCATTTAATGAACATATTAAAAAGTCTCCCCTACCGGGGGAGATTTAGAGGGGGCTACTACATCCACGATCTTAGCGATATCATTGCTGATCTTATTGATAAAGTCTAATTGTTCTTTTAGCAGGTTATCGGTAACGGTTAGTGTTGCCGCTTCGGTTGGTTCGGCTTTCTCGCCGGTAAATTCTATACGCTCGCCGCCCAGTTTTTTGCTGCTTTCGTTTAATACCGCAATGCTTTTCTTTACCAGTTTAAGAATATCGGGCGTGGTTTTGTGCATGCCTTTTACCGCAACTTCTGACGCTATAGTCGCTGTGTAAGACGACAGGATATGGTTCAGCACCACAAACTTGTGGATATCTTTAATGTTGCGTTGCTTGCTTTTGGGTTCAGACGTCATACGCTCAAAAGCGGCCGATAAGTTGGCCGATTTTACGTAAACATCCTTCCGCGCCAGCTTATACTCGGTGGTACTGATGGGTGTCCCGGTTATAGATTTGGCTATTTTTATGAGGTAGTTGACGTTTGAGTTGATCACCTCGGCCAGGCTTTCTTTTATCTGCTCAAACTCCCAGGTAGGGAAGATCAGATAGGTGGCTAAAAAGGCAATGGTTGATCCGATGATGGTGTCTACCACACGTTCCTCAACAATATCAAGATGACCTACGCCCAAAAATTTAAAGAGGATAAGTACGTAAGGCGTCATGCAAACTACACTCACCACATAATTAAGTCGTTGGAAACTATAAGTGCCCAGCATCAATATCAGCATCAAAACAAACTGAACATCATTATTATGCACAAATACCAATATCAACACCCCAATAAACCCACCCGCGAGGGTACCGGTTAAACGCTGGTAATTACGTTGTTTTGATAAGCTGAAGCCCGGCTTTAGTATTACAATAATGGTTAGCAAAACCCAATAGCTGTGATGGCCCAATGCAAAGAATTTGGCTACCGTAAAACCAATTAAACACACTAATGAAACCCTTAGCGCGTGTTTAAACGCGGCCGAGTCCAACGTGAAATTGTCGAAGAAAACATGCGGCTCGTAATCCTGATGGGTAACAAACTTAGAATATTCCACATCGTTATTATTCTCTAACAGCGTTTTTGACGACCGTGAGTTATAGTAGTTAAAAATATTTTCGATCTCTTTATTCAAGTCGCGCAGGTTGATCAGTATTTTCTTGAGTACCAGGTTACTCGTTTCATTAGTGTTACCAATGGTGTCAATTTTAAGTTTAAGCTGCTCAAGCGCCGGGTTAAAATCAACCATATGTTTATACCGCGTGTTCGACAGGATGGCAAAACCGATATTCTCGAGCTCATTAGCCATTTGATGAACCGTGTGCGCTATGTCTGTTAAAATACCGGTATCCTTAAATTTTTCGTGGATGTAAGTATAATCATAATGGGTAGCCATGATCTGCTCAAACATATCTACCAGGTCCACAAAAGTGAGTACCAATATCCGGCTGGCATTGGTTGATTCGCGCACCATTAACCTGCTTTTAAACAACAGTTCCCTAACCTCGTCCTGGTGCTGGCTCACCTGTATTTGCTGCGACACCAGCTTATGGTAATTGTCGTCTATATCTGTTTCAGGTAAGTAAAAATCTGCCTTGATCCTTAAAAACTTAACAATGTCCTCAATGTTCTCGCCAAGGGCCTGCTGCGCGGCACGATAGGGGCGGATACCGAAAAAGACAAGGCTAAACAACATATACCATAACCCGCCGGCTAAGATCTCGGCGCTGTAAAGTATAATTTCGTTCGGCTTTATGCCCTTTTCTATCATAAATATCATGATGAGTAATGACGATGTACCGATAGACGCGGCACGATTACCATACACAATAAACATGGAGAACAAGAAAGAAAATGCAGTGACCTCTAATCCTAAAGTAAAGACATTTAAGCGGGCAAACCCTGTAGTAACTGCTACAATAAACAGGCATAAATTGCCAATGCCCATTGCATTACGCTTGTGTAATACCGGGCCGGGCGAGTCAATAACAGAGATACACAACGCGCCTAACGAAAGCGCGATGCCCAGGTCAAACTGGTTGAACTGTTGCAAGATAAGTGTGGGCAGTAAGATGCCCAGCGATATACGCAGTCCGTCAGAAAAGTACTGGCTGAAGAAAAAACTTTTTACCTCTTTGTTTTGAATGCTCACCCCACAAATTTCGGAAAAAAAGACAGATATAAGAATTTGCTAAAATTTTATCTGAGTGCGAATTTTATAATCAATATTAGTGTCAATTTGTATTATTTTTAATAATTATACAATTTTTAATGATTTTAGTTTAAATTCACACCGATTTAAAGTTTATTGTAAACCCAATCGTCTTTTTTAACCTTTTATAGCTACTTCGTATGTCCTCAACGTTAAAACTCAGCCAAAGAGAAACAGCTTTTAATAATGAAGTTGTTACCCGCTTTGAGTTATATAACAGCCTGTTCCAGACCCTGCCATTTTACCAGGTAAAAGAGATAGGTATTTTATTGCCGTTTTTTAGTTCGCATTGCGATAAGGGGGCCATAAAGGAAGAATCGCCGACGGATATCATCGAATCATTTTTTCAAAAATACGTACCGGATATTGATCACCGCGAGCAGCTTAACCGCATGTTTCGTTTTATTCAATATATTGAACGCCAGGTGGTTTTGTTTGACGCGATAGAAGACTCGTCATTCAGTAAAATTGGCCGCGCGGACGATGTCGGTACACTAACAGGTTTACTACAGGCTGCTGCCACCAGCGACCAGGTGCGTGATAATATCAGCGAAAAGCTAAAGGATTTTTCATTGCGGCTGGTGCTGACCGCGCACCCAACCCAGTTTTACCCGAGTACCGTATTGGGTATTATGAACGATCTGATCGAGGCATTAAAAACCAACGATATCAACAGTATTGATGTTTTATTGCAGCAATTGGGTAAGACGCCGTTCTTCAATAAAAAAGCGCCGACACCGGTTGACGAAGCCGTGAGTTTGGTTTGGTTTTTAGAAAATACCTTTTACCATGCCATATCAAGTATCCAAACAAAGCTGGAAGAAGAGTTTGATATTGACGAGAATCGCAAAAATCAGTTGCTTGAGCTGGGCTTTTGGCCGGGCGGCGACCGCGATGGCAACCCTAATGTAAACACTAAAACTACTTATGATGTTGCCTGCTTGTTAAGGCAAATTATTTTCCGCTGTTACTATCGCGATTTCAGGATTTTGAAACGCAGGATCACTTTCAGGGGCATAGAAAGTACAATGACTACGCTTGAAGGTCTGCTTTATGAAAATGCTTTTAACAATCATCAGCATAATGCGAAGGATCTCCAGGGTGAGCTGCTTGTGTTACTTGGATCTGTACGCGAGACATTGATAGACAACCACGATAGCCTGTTCGTTAATATCGTTGACGACCTGATCCGCAAAGTACGCCTGTTTGGTTGTTTCTTTGCTACGCTGGATATTCGCCAAGACAGTCGGATACTACGCAACGTATTTACATATTGTACCGATAAAGGTATAGCTACCGGTTTACCGGCCAACTACGATACTTTAGATGAAGACGAAAAGTTAAAAAGCGTCACCTTTAATGAGCTTAACTTTTTATGCCCTGAGGATGCCGATGATATGACCAAAGACACGCTGAATACCATTATGCTGATGAAACACATTCAGCATACCAATGGCGAGAAAGCGTGCCAGCGTTTTATTATCAGCAACTGCCAGGAGGCATCAGATATTTTACAGCTGATAGACCTGTTTTTATGGAGCGGCTGGAAAGCCGAAGATCTGACTGTTGATTTTATGCCATTATTTGAAACCGTTAACGATTTAAAAGTTGCGGCTGAAGTGATGGAGAAATTGTATACGCATCCGTTTTACGCGGCACATTTAAAGAGACGAGGTAACGCGCAAAGCATTATGCTTGGCTTCTCTGACAGTACCAAGGATGGCGGCTACCTGATGGCCAACTGGTCTATTTACAAAGCAAAGGTTGAATTGACAGCCATATCGCGTAAATACGATATTGACCTGGCGTTTTTTGATGGCCGTGGCGGCCCGCCGGCACGTGGTGGTGGTAAAACCCACCGCTTTTATGCGTCAATGGGCAACGAGATCGCTAACGAGCATATTCAGTTAACTATCCAGGGGCAAACGGTAAGTTCGCAATACGGATCGATAGAAACTGCTCGTTTTAATATGGAGCAGCTGATCAACGCGGGTGTTACATCGGCCTTAAACCCGGATAGCAATGACCTGCTGAGCATTCAGCAAAAAGCATTGATCACAGATATGGCCGAAGCCAGCCACGAGTTGTTTATCAACCTGCGCCAGCACCCATTATTTGTAGAGTACCTGGAGAAATTCAGCCCTTTAAAACTTTTATCAAAAATCAATATCAGCAGCCGCCCTACCAAACGTAACGCCGGCGCGCCAATGAAGTTGGAAGATCTGCGGGCCATTAGCTTTGTTACCGCATGGAGCCAGTTAAAACAAAGTATCCCGGGATTTTATGGGGTAGGTACTTCTTTGAAGAAAATGAAGGAAGAAGGTAAGTGGGCAGAAGTTGAGCAGTTATACAATACATCGGGTTTCTTTAAAACCATGCTGGATAACTGTATCATGTCTATGTCTAAGTCTGATTTCAGGGTAACTGCTTATTTAGAGAAGGATGCGAAATTTGGCGATTTCTGGAAAAAACTAAAAACTGAATTTGAACTTACCAAGTCGTTATTATTAGAATTAACCGGCTCAGAAGTGCTGATGCAGGATTCGCCGGTTGACCGTCGCTCGATAGGCATCCGCGAGAAAATTGTTTTGCCGTTGGTTATCATGCAGCATTATGCATTAAATTGCCTTAGCAACACTACAGATAAAGAACTGATAGAGATCTATGATAAGCTGATCATCAGGACCGTATATGGTATTGTTAATGCGGGACGTAACCTGGCATAAGAATATTCCACTTATAAAAAGAGAGGCGCAATTTTGCGCCTCTCTTTTTATAAATAAATTATACTATTAATTAAATATTTTAAATCGATAGCATTATATTTGTTTACCAATTGGTATAACCTAATAGATTTAAAATGAGAAAGGTAATTTACTTCTTATCAGGAGTAGTGTTGTTTGTTGTTGCATCATGTACTAATGACAAACCGGCAAAAAACTATAACCAATTGGTTGATGAAGGGACCTCATCCTTTATAAAGCAAGGTTTGGAAGCCGGGCAAACCGAAATAAAGGCATCAAAAATTGCCGAAACTAATTCTAAAAACCAACGTGTAATCAGTTTCGCAAAAATGATAATCGCCGATCATTCACAGGCTGGAGACGAGTTGGAAAAAATAGCCATTAACAACCGCGTGAGGGGAGAAGATTCTGTAAGCACCGCACACCAGCAAAACATAGCCGATCTTTCAAATATTTCAGGGAATAAGTTTGATAAAGCCTATATGCAAATGATGGTTGCGGATCATCAAGATGCCGTAAAACTATTTAAGGAAGCATCTAACAATCAAAACGAAGACATCCTGAAATTCGCTAAAAAGACATTGCCCGTGTTGCAAACGCATTTAGATTCGGCTAATGTTATTTCTGCATCTTTAAAATAATTTCAGCTGTTGTTGTACAGGTGGCTTTGCTTTACCCATTACCGTGCGCCCGCCGTATTTCCAAGAGTTGTTTCGTTCTTCCTCGATTACTTTATCAAAATTGGCATTGGGGATAAAATCCTTTTCTGCCCGCTGGGCAATTTGGGTCAATCGCTTAATAGCTTCGTTCTTTTCGTTGTTACCTAATTTGGCTTTATGGATAGCTGTTTGCAATACGCCAATCGTTTCGTCATAAACCTTGGTAGGGACAGGAAAGGGGTGCCCATCCTTACCGCCATGCGCGAACGAGAACCTCGCCGGATCCTTAAACCGCGACGGTGTGCCATGAATAACTTCACTTACCAGCGTTAATGATTGAAGCGTACGCGGGCCCAATCCTTTTAATAATAACAGTTCCTCAAAATCTTCCGGTCGCTTTTCGTGCGCCAGCCATAGTACTGCGCCCAATCTTTTCAGGTCGACATTTTCGGCCCGTACATCGTGATGCGATGGCATGGTTAATTTGCCAATTTCTTTAAGCATGGTATCCGGATGCTCATTGGCAATTTGCATAACACCCGCCCTTGATGGCGCCGCTTGCTTGTCTGCCATATTTAAAATCAGGCCATGATTTTGTCCGTAAATAGATGTATGCGGATCATTAACAAAGCTGGTTAGTCCATCCGAATGCCAATGATACCGCCGCGCGGTACTTGAAGCGTCGCTCATGCCTTGCTGCACTACGCTCCATTTACCGCTATCGCTTAAAATAAAATTGTGGGTATAAAGTTGAAAGCCATCTTGTATGGCGGTGTTATCAACCTTGGCGCTAAGCTTGCTGCATTTAACCAGGTAATTACCGTCAAGGCCGGTGCGCTCGCTTATTTTTAGCAGTTCGTCGGGCGTTTGTTTCGAGTATTTGCCTTTGCCGCCACAAATGTAGATGCCCAACTCTTTACTATGCGGATTGATGGCCCGTTTTAACGCGCCCATAACCGAAGTTGTAATGCCCGACGAATGCCAGTCCATACCCATAACAGCCCCAAGACTCTGGAACCAAAACGGATCACTTAGCCGGCGCAATACTTCGTCTTTGCCGTAATCCAGCACAATAGTTTCCACAACGGCTAATCCCAACTTTGCCATCCGCTCTGCCAGCCATTGCGGCACATAACCATAATGTAACGGCAGATCCGCACTTCCCGAACGCTTCATGCTAACAAATTTAGCATTTCGGTATGAAATATACAAGCGAGAATTTAACGCGTGCCAGCGAACTCACCCCGCGACTCTGCGAGCGCGGCCCTCTCTTCACCTTTGGTGGAAAGAGGGCTGTTTTTAAATAAACTTTTAGCCCTCTTTTCGCGTAGGGCGAAGAGAGGGTGGTCGAGCGAAGCAAAGACCGGGTGAGTCCTCGCGCGATGCTTTATTGTTAAAAAATTGCGAGGTTGAGAGTAATCTATCTTAAAAACTTTTACATTAGCTAAACCAATATAACCACCATGAATAAACTATTACTTACCGTACTACTTTGCGGCTCCAGTTTTCTTGCTATCAGCCAGTCCGCGCCAAAACCATATGGACCTTTACCGGCCGCCAGGCAATTAAAGTGGCAGGAAACAGAAATGTATTCTTTGATCCATTTCGGCCCGGATACCTATACCGATAAGGAGTGGGGCAATGGTGACGAAGACCCGGCAATTGTTAACCCGACACAGTTTAGCGCCATGCAAATTGTCGGCGCTGCCAAAGCAGGCGGAATGAAGGGTATCATTGTAGTTGCCAAGCACCATGATGGCTTTTGCTTATGGCCAACCAAAACTACCGAACACAATATCTCTAAAAGCCCGTACAAAAATGGCAAGGGCGATATATTAAGAGAGTATCGCGAAGCATGTGATAAATTAGGTATGAAGATGGGAGTGTACTGCTCGCCGTGGGACAGGAATAGCGCTTTGTATGGCAAACCCGAATACGTGACTGAAGTTTATCGTAAACAATTAAAAGAGCTTTACGCCAGTTACGGCCCGCTGTTTATTGTTTGGCACGATGGCGCTAACGGCGGCGATGGCTATTATGGCGGCGCAAACGAAAAACGGACTATCGACCGGTCAACTTATTATGGCTGGGATGAAACCTGGGGCATAGCACGTAAGCTGCAGCCCGGCGCTGTAATATTTGGTGATGTCGGCCCTGATGTGCGTTGGGTAGGAAACGAACGGGGCGTAGCCGGCGAGACCAGCTGGGCAACTTATACGCCGCATGCTCCCGAGGCCGGAAAACTGCCCGGTAATGGTTTTGTGCTGGATAAAGAAGGCGTTGAAGGCCACCGTGACGGTAAATACTGGATCCCTGCCGAATGCGATGTAGCCCTGCGCCCGGGATGGTTTTATCATGCAGACCAGGATGGTAAAGAAAAATCGCCGGCTACCTTGCTTGATCTGTATTATAAGAGCGTTGGGCGTGGTGCATGTTTGGACCTGGGGTTGTCGCCTAACCGCTTAGGTTTACTGGCTGATGGGGATGTTAAATCGCTATCCGCATTTGGAGCGATCGTAAGATCGACCTTTAAAAATAACCTGGCTAAAGGGGCAACGCTTAAAGCCAGTAATGTCCGTGGGGGAAATAAAGCTAAATTCGGCCCTGCAAAGTTACTGGATGCCGATCGTTACAGCTATTGGGCTACAGATGATAAAGTTAAAACGCCGGAGCTGACCATCAACATGCATCAGCCAAAAACCTTTAACGTGATCCGTTTGCGCGAGAATATCAAGCTGGGTCAACGTATAGACGCCGTAGCTATCGACGCGTTTTTAAACGGCAAGTGGCAGCAGGTGGCAGCGGCTACCAGTATCGGCGGTAACCGGCTGATCCGTTTAGAAAATAATGTGACCGCAAGCAAGGTACGGTTAAGAATAACCAGCGCGCCGGTATGTATTGCCCTAAGTGATTTCGGACTGTATAAAGAGGCTGCTATCCCCAACGTGAATTAAATATCAAGATAATAATGACATCCCTAAAGAAAGCAATTACCCTATCCGCATTTACAATTATAGCCATGACTGCAACCGCACAGCATACTTTATTTGACACGTTAACCAAACCGCAACTGATCTCAGATCAGTTTGCTTTTACCGAAGGGTGTTCTGTCGCTAAGAACGGCGATGTGTTTTTTACAGACCAGCCGAATGACAAGATCTGGAAGTATGATGTTGAAGCCGGAAAGCTCTCTGTATTCCTGGATAAAACCGGCCGCGCCAACGGTACTTATTTTGATAAAAAAGGAAACCTGGTAACCTGTTCGGATGATAAGGGGCAGCTATGGTCTATTGACCCTAAGGGCAAGGTAACCGTTTTAATGAACGACCTTGAAGGTAAGCAAATGAACGGCCCGAATGACATCTGGATAGATGCCAAAGGCGGGATCTATATGACCGACCCATATTACCAACGCGACTATTGGACCCGCAAAAGATCAGAGCTTGACGGCGAGCATGTTTACTACCTGCCCAAAGGCAGCAAGACGCCTGTAAAAGTGATCGGCGATATGCGCCAGCCTAATGGTATTGTAGGTACGCCTGATGGTAAATACTTGTATGTGTCTGACCTGGGCGGTCAAAAAACATACAGATATACTATTAATAAGGACGCCTCGCTAAGCGAAAAGACTTTGCTGTTTAATAAAGGATCGGACGGCATGACACTGGACGAAAAAGGCAATATTTATATTACCGGCAAAGGTGTAACCATTTACAGCCCCGAAGGGAAAAAGATAGCCAATATCCCCAACACAGATAACTGGACAGGCAACGTGGTATTTGGCGGCAAGAACAGGGATATCCTGTTTATTACGGCCTCGAAATGCGTTTATATGTTGAAGATGAATGTGAAAGGGGTGGAGTAATTATTATATAACGATTATAGATAGCGATTTATATAGCGATGGGTTTTAAACCCATCGCTATATTGTTTTATATGACTACCTGGTACTCATACCCTAAAACCTTACCCACATTTATCCCCGATACCACTCTCCAGCTCTTTTTCTCATGAAAAAACTGCGGCGATGCTAACCCTGATCTTGAAGCCGCGCCGGTATAAAAGTCTGCACGGGTTGGGTGCGACGGTGATACCGCGTTGTAGGTATATCCAAATGCCTGTTTATCCAATATCGCGCAGCTGATGCCGATGCAATCTGTTAAATGGATCAAATTCACAGGCGCATCCCCGTTAGGGATCTCCGTTTTGCCGGAAAAGAAGCGTCCCGGGTCGCGGCCGGGGCCAATCAATCCCGCGAAGCGGATAATGGTAGTGGTAAACGCGCCTTCTGTTTTTAACAGATCCTCGGCGGCCAGGAGTATTTTGCCCGATTCGCTGTCCGGGTTAGGTTCATCAAGTTCTGTTACTTCTGTATTGTTATCGCCATATACCCCGGTCGAGCTGATGAGTACCACCTGTTTGATCTTATGTTTTTTGATGAGCATTACAAGGCGTTCAATTTTAACCAGGTATTCGGCGCCGTTGCCGGCCCTTGCTTTTGGCGGTATGCTGATCCACAGGACATCGCACTCAAAAAATGAGGGGTTGATCACTTCATTATCCGGCGACAGGTTGATGAGGTAAGGCTCGATCCCGTGTTCGGCAAAGAGCGGCAATTTTTCGGCTGATGTTGTCGAACCTTTAACTTTTATCCATTTTTTTACCAGGGATTTAGCCAGCTCTAACCCATACCACCCGCAGCCTAAAATACTTACCGTCATGTGTCAAATATCGGTCTTTTTTATTTAAACGATAAACTTTTAACAGGCGGTATTTGTTATGGTATTATGAAAATGAAGAAAGAGATCATAGCTACGTCAGCCATATTGGGTGTTGCAGGTATAGCCGCTTTGGCGTTGCACGCGCATGATAAAACATTGCAAACCGTACAATATGTAGAGTTGGATAAGTACCTGGGAAAATGGTATGAAATAGCCGCTTTCCCGCAAAGCTTTGAAAAGGGCTGCAGTCATACCTATGCCGAATACTCGCTGAATGACGACGGCTCTGTCCATGTAAAGAACACTTGTATAAAAAATGGCAAAGTTAAGGTTGCCGAAGGCAGGGCCACTGTGACCGATAAAAGCACCAACGCCAAGCTTGATGTGCAATTCTTTTGGCCGTTTAAGGGTAAGTATTGGATAATAGGGTTGGGGCATGACTACTCGTACGCGTTGGTTGGCCACCCTAACCGTAAATACCTATGGATCCTGGGCCGCAAACCGGTAATGGATTCGCAGACTTATAATTACCTGGTTACGCTGGCTGCCAATAAAGGGTTTGACGTACGGAATTTAGTGAAAACCGAGCAGCGCCTTACCCCAACCCCTCTCCAAAGGAAAGGGGCTTAAACGCGAAATAGAAGTCCCTATATTTGGAGATGGATTTAGGGTGTTTTGTTTCACGAAAGTGTGAAACAGATGAAACAAATGAAACAAGATTTTTAGTTAACTATTTGATAGTTAATTTTTTGTGAAAAACCGGTGAAACAAAATGTAACAAAGCATAAGTCAGTAAATTTATAGCTAAAAAAGTTATAAATGTCTGTTTATAAGATGATTGTATTTTGTAATTTTTAAACCACTCACCATGCGTCATTGCGAGCCTGCCTGCCGGCTGGCAGGGAACGAAGCAATCTCTACATAAGCTAAGCAAATTGGGATCATGTCGTAATTAAACCCGTCGTAGCGCTCAATTGCCGCTAAGGCTAGTCCTTTTTCCTTGATGAAAAATGCACCAAAAACTAAGCGTAGCGACCTCATGAACACCTTTAAAAACTAACAACAGGTGAATAAATCAAGTCAGCCGGTATGCTTCTTTGCCGCACCTGGCCATTGCGCTGCATCGCAGGTAAAACCTCGGGCTGCATAATTTGCGCCATATCCCAAAGGCCATTGCCCCGGCAAAAGACGCTATGCCCTTGCCATCGCACCGCCCGGCAGTTTTACCTGCGCTCACCCGAAGCTTTCTGCCTGACGGGCTGCTGATAAGATGCCTGATTTGATTTGTGCGTTCGCCTTTGTTGTGTGTGTTATCAACAAAATGAGTGAGTTAAGTATTTGACATTGATTTTAACGGAAACTATTAGACTCGTTATCAACAACGAAGCGGATTTCATGGGCAGATAATGCCGCTTTAAATACCTTCACCTTATCCATTTCACCATGAAAGATCCGCTCAGACGGAAACTCTTCATTGCGACCCAAAGTCCACTTGTTAGATACGGAGAGATTAGCTTCCGAATCAGTTTCTGTACTGCCAACCAGCCTGCCATCAATGTACAGGTAAAGAATTTTACCGTTACATACCCCCGCGATATGGTGCCATTTATTATTCCAGTCCAAAGGCAGTTTAACTGTACAATCACCTCTGCCCCAGCCACCGGCAAAAAAAGTAAGCGTCCTGTGATCGGTTACCTGTAAAACATGGTTGTCACCTTTGGTGATAATATCTACCAACCCCGGTTCATTACCGGCGGGGTAAACCCAGCCCATCATCGTAATGGTCTGATCCAGTTGGTCGAGGCTGGCAGCATTAGCGACCTCGACAAAGGTGTTTTCATCAAATACTAATCTTCCGCTATATTCAGAACTTTTGGAAATAATAATATGCCCTGCATTTTGAAATCCGGAATTGTCATTTATTGATTTACCTACTGAATAGCTTATCGGTGACAGATCAAGTAATAAAGACTCCAGATTGTCTTTATAAACCTTATAAATCACGCGCCCATTACCTGCCGATATTCTTTGAAACCCAGCTAAAGGACTTGCAAATATATGTTTGATCGATCTATCCGCGCCAGGTGCAAGCGTAATTGTATCCGAAAATAGCAAGGTGTCATTTTTTGTTATGGGGATATTAAAGGTATGTTTAACACCCCCGGTATTTTTGATATTATATGAAAATCGTTGCGGCTCATTTACCTTTATCGCGGGCGTAACAACCAGTGCTGTTATTTTAAACGATGAAACCGGTGCATTTGACTTTTGTTTTACAACTACAGTAACAGGTTGCCGATTATCCAATGCCAATTGTGTTTTACCTAATGGATAAAGCCGGCATGTTATAGAATCGGTTTGGGTGGTCCCCGAAATAACCATGCAGTTTTTGTAAGCATACAACTTGCCGTTTACCAACAGCTTCATAGTTTTAACACCAGTGGCACCTGTGTTATTCAGTGTAAAACGGACGGTAAAAAGCTCATCGGGTGTAACGGTATTTTTGGATACCGAATACCCGGTCACCTTAAAATTTGGTTCTTGTTTTGTTTCTGACAATACCAGCGGGTCCTTGTTTTTTGGCCAGCCGCTTTCTTTATCCCCCATATGAAATAACAAGCTGCCGCCTGTCGTCAACGTGTTATGGGATAACGTTAGCTGCTGCCAAGGTTTGTCATTTAGGGTTACCCACTGTATATAGTTGTTTTGGGGCGACGAGCCGGCACTTGCTATAACAAACTTTTCTCCATTGGGTAAATGTAGGGTTACCGACTTGAAAACGGGCGATCCAATAGCGTAATAAGGCCGCCCGGGGCATACCGGGTAAATACCCGTTGCGCTAAAAACATACCAGCTGGATGTTGAACCCAGATCATCGTTGCCGGGCAATCCGCCGGGACTATTGCTAAAACGATGGAACATGATTTCCCTTAACCACTTTTGGGTAAGCGCTGGTTTGCCCGCCTGGTTAAAAAGGTAAGGCACATGAAAAACAGTTTCGTTATCAAACAGGATTATATGATTGGTGAGCGCGGAATCAAGCCGGAACGCAAGCATATCGTTACCGCCCATAAGGTTAATCAGGTCTTTAGTGTTATGCGGCACAAAATAACTGTAAACCCACTGATCTCCCTCTTTATAGCCTGACATGCCGGGGTTTGCTTTAAACTCACTGCCATTCCTCGGCAACATGAACAGATCATTAGCATTAAAAAGGTTTCTGTAATTAAAACCGGCGTTTTGCAAAAAATCATAGTCTTTTGCGTTATGTATAACGTTTTTGGCAAATTGCCCTAATGCCCAATCGTCATAAGCGTATTCAACCGTACGCGTAACAGATTCAGAGCGGGTAGAAGGTACATAACCCATTTCGTTATAGATCTCTATATCGGCCTGAACAAAAGGCGGATCTAAAACACTTTTTTTCATAGCCGCGTAGGCCAGTTGTTTATCAAAACCGGTGATGCCCTTTAAATAACTATCTACAATAATCGGCAGGGCATGATTACCCGTCATAGACTCTGTTGGCAAGTGCCCTGTTTGCTTGTAAATATCCAGCATGGATAAGATCACGTCCTGCTGTTTATCCGGGTAAAGTAAAGTAAGTAAAGGGTGTAATGATCGAAAAGTATCCCAGGGCGAAAATGCGCCGTATTGATGAACACCTGACTTTTGATGAATTTGATTATCAGCGCCCCTGTACTTACCGTCAACATCGTCGATCACCCAGGGGATTAATAATGAGTGATAAAGTGCCGTATAAAAAATAATTTTATTCTGCTCCTTGTCATCTTTTATATCAATTACAGCCAGCTTTTTAAGCCATTCGTTGCCGGTACGTTTTCGTAGCTGATCAAAAGATAAGGTATTGATATCCTGATCTATATTCTCTTGCGTGCTTGCATAACCCACAGATGAGGCACTCACTTTAAGCTCAATGCGCTTGTTGTTTTTTTCGGCCGGCGAAAAACTGAAGATCCAGCCACCCTTAACCGGTTTTTTTTTAAGATAAGGTTCAGTGAAATTTATAACCGAATTGCCGTTTGAGGCATGCACCGTTTTATTTGATACAATAATTAAATCCCCGGCATCGCCGATAAAGATCTGTGGGCTTGAACCAACTGCAAATGTAAAACGAAACACACCTGTCCGGGCAGTTGCGGTGGCTTCAACGGTGGTGTGATCATCTTCAAACATTACTTTATAATAAGCGGGAAAAGCGGTTTCATTTTTATGTGAAAACCTTCTACTATAACTGCCCGGGTCAAAGCCTTCATTTACATCACCAACAGGCATTACATAAACCCTGCCCGATGATCCTTCGGGGAAACCGCTCATGTGCTTGAAACAGCTAAAATAACAAATCGTACTATCCGCGTAGTTGTACCCTTTTCCAAACCTGGTTTCGGGACTTAACTGGATAAAGCCTGATGGCGCAACTGCGCCGGGATAAGTACCGCCCTCGCTACCCCATTTAGTGAGTACATTGCTTTTGGCGGTGCCGATGAACGGATTCACATACCGCAAATGGTTTGCAGACTGGGAAAAGACTGTAAAATTGAGTAATATTAAAATAACCACTAAAGAAAAAACAAACTTGCACATCGTTTTCGGTGGGTTAGCTATCTTATAGTTGATGGATGCCATTTATATATCTATATGTCTTCCTCTTTTAATTAATGCAAGTATAATTCTTTCAAGGCTATGTTGTACTTTTAAACAAACTGGCCAATCTTAGGCAAGAAATTTTTTAACAAACACCGGCGCGCATATTGCGCACAAGAGACAAAAATATATTACGTATCAGCATCATGGTAATCTTCAAATCCTATAAATCATAGTTCAGACAAAAGGCCATGCGCGCCGGTCGCGTTAGGGATGGAAATGGATACCGGCCCCGAGCCTAAGGCCTGCAGGCGTATGAATGAACAGCCCGGCCCCGGGGAACGCCATTTTAGTTATTAGAGATTAGTTAATTAGAGATTAGGCCTGTCATAAGATAATATCTATAATTACTTACCCACACCATTCACCACTCATTGCTCCGTAAACATTCACTCACTCACTACTCACCAACTCACAATTCCCCACTCACCAAATTCACTTAATCACTCATTCAATAATACACTCATTAAAAAATTTAACACTGTTAAGTAAATGACAAATAAATGATACGGTGTATCAAAATCCGTATTACCTTTGCTTAACGCTGTTAAATAGATTAATGGCTATATAAAATGGCAAGTAAAGACAGGATACTACGTTTAAAGGAAGAAACCAGGTGCAACATACTGGATGCTTCACTTAAAATTGTAAAAGAGGGGGGATGGGACGCTTTAAGTATGCGTAAGATAGCAGACGAGATAGAATATACCGCGCCTATTATTTATGAATACTACTCAAATAAAGGGGCTATATTATTAGAACTTACCCGCAAGGGGTTTCTGTTATTAGCTAAGGACCTGCAGGCTGCAAAAGATAAACACCGCTTACCGGCCAAACAGCTGGAAGCCATGTGGCTGGCCTATTGGAACTTCGCCTTTGCCGAAAAAGAATTATACCAGGTGATGTACGGCGTTGAAACGAGTTGTTGTGAGATGGCTAAGAAAATGCCCGAATCTGAAATGCCGATGGACCTGATATGGGACGTAATTGTGGAGCTGATGCTGCCACATGTGGGCACCGAAGAAGAAATTTGCATTAAATACTACACGTTTTGGTCGGTTATTCACGGCCTGATATCTATCAACATGGTTAACCGCGGTAATACCGCCGAAACCAACCACGAAGTACTAAAGACCGCTATCAGCGGTATTATCAGATCCATAAAAGGATAAAATTTTTTATAGAATAAGAAACATTGTTAAATAATCTAACACTGTTAAATTAATCAAAATTCAAAATCTACTTTAAAATAAATAAAACAATGACAACTCCAGCACTTCCCTATTCATTTAACACTGTTAAGAAAATTAACAGCTTAGTGGCCATTGCACTGGCATTGGCGTCACTCTTTTTATACAGTTGCTCGTCGTCACCGGCGGCAGCACCTGCACCACCGCCGCCATCATTGCCGGTACAAACTGTGCAAACCAGCTCTGTAACTACTTACCAGGAATACCCTGCATCAATTGAAGGTACTGTTAATGTAGAGATCCGCCCGCAGGTTAGCGGCTCGTTAGACAAAGTATTTGTTGACGAAGGCGCTTTCGTATCAGCCGGCGAACCGATCTTCAAGATCAATGATCAGCCTTACCGCGCGGCTTTAAATAACGCGTTGGCAAGCCAGCATGCGGCAGAGGCGGCAGCAGCCAATGCGCAGTTAGAAATTGATAAGTTAACCCCGCTGGTTGAAAACAAAGTGGTGTCAGACTATCAGCTTAAAACTGCGAAAGCAACTTACCAGGTAGCAAAGGCTAATATAGAATCGGCTAAAGCAAATGTATCAACGGCACAAATTAACCTGGGTTATACTTTAATAAAAGCACCGGTTAGCGGTTACATAGGCCGCCTGTTAAAAAAACAAGGCAGCCTGGTTGCACCGCAGGATGTTGAGGCATTGACCCAACTATCTGACGTGCATGATGTACACGTTTATTTCTCATTAGGCGAGAAAGATTTTGTGAGCTTTAAAGAGCAATATGCAGGTTCAACATTAAAGGATAAATTGAAAAACCTGCCAGCCGTATCATTATTACTGGCTGATAACAGCGAGTATGCTACCAAAGGTAAAATTGATATGATAGACGGCCAGTTTGATAAAAACACCGGCGCCATCACCGTAAGGGCAAGCTTCCCTAACGCGCAGGGCTTATTACGCTCGGGCAATACAGGTAAGATCCGTTTAAGCCTGGTGCATAACAATGCGTTAACCGTGCCTGAGTCGGCCACTATTGAAATGCAGGACAAAGTATTTGTGTTTACACTTGCGGACAGCAATAAGGTTAAAAAGACCGCAATTACCATTGAAGGTAAAGACGGTGACAATTATGTAATAAAAGAAGGTTTAAAAGCAGGCGACCAGATTGTACTAAGCGGTATTGACCACTTGCAGGAAGGCGCTAAAATAGCCCCGCAAAAAGCAGCAGAAAAGGTTGCTAAAAACTAATTAATAGAATCAAGAAACAAGAGTCAGGAATCAAGAGAATAAATTAAGATACCGCGGATATTGTTCCGTCTTGTCTCTTGATTCTTGCCTCTTGACTCTACAACAAAAAACATCATGTTTAAAATATTTATCAAAAGGCCGGTACTGGCAACTGTTATCTCCATACTGTTGGTGATAGTTGGTGCACTCGGCTTATCAAAATTGCCCTTAGAGCGATTCCCTAATATAGCCCCGCCGTCGGTATTAGTATCCGCTGTTTATCCGGGCGCTAACGCCGAGACTATATTACGTTCGGTAACACCGTCGTTAGAAGAAGCAATTAACGGGGTGGAAAACATGACCTACATGACATCCACTGCCAGTAATGATGGTACATTAGGTATTACCGTTTACTTTAAACAAGGCACCAATCCGGATCAGGCGGCTGTGAACGTTCAAAACCGGGTTTCGCAGGCCACAAGCCAGTTACCTGCCGAAGTTGTACAATATGGTATAACCACAACCAAGCAGCAAAACAGCTTTATTGGGGCTATGGGTATTTACACTGAGGATGCGAAAAAATACGATGTGACCTTTGTAAATAACTATGCACAGATCAATATTATTCCCGAGATCAAACGGATCCCGGGTGTAGGTTCTGCCAGTGTATTTGGTGGTATTAAGGATTACTCGATGCGGGTTT
>JAQBOP010000283.1 GCA_028287975.1 Mucilaginibacter sp.
GAAACGATTATTCAGTTTCAGGTACTCTTCTTTGGTCAGATCGCCAAAAACTGTAGACGCGTTTGAATTGATATAACCGGCATATCTCGAGCCGCCTACAATATTGTAGATCACGGGTTTTATAAAATCGGCATAAGCCAACCGCTCGTAAGGCATTTCGGCTTTGGTAAACGGGCTAAGGCTGTTCGAGTGCCAGATATGAAACCCCGCCTGGATAGACGGCTTGGCTTCCTTAGCCGATTTATACACATTGGCATAAGTAGCATGATTAGCATCCGTCCACAGTTTCTCGTAAGCCAGTATTTCAGGATAGTCCGTCATGATGCGCCAAAACTGGGCGAAGTAGCCATCAACCGGCCGCTGCCCGATAGTTGACGCCTTGGTAAAGTCAACCAGTTTATGATAACCTTCCAAAGCGCGGTCTACATCAATGCCTTTTTCTTTAGCTGCTTTACGGTGGTATGGACAAAAACAGGTTATCCTTGCCGATGGACGCTCGCCTTTAAACGGCGCTATGGCATTGTTAAACGGCCCCTGCCTTTCCGAGCTCCACATCAACCCGTCAATATCATAGCTCGAGCAGATATCTTTGGTCATGCCGCTTACAAAGTTGATATAGTCGGGGTTCAGATCGCAGCAGCTTTCTACATGCTGTCCGTAAATTCCTGTTTCCTGTAGTTTGGCAATATTGGGCACATCTTTATGCCAGGTAAAACTATCCTGGTTAAAAACATAGGTTTTAAGCCCGCGCTTTTTGGCCTCGGGCAAAACAGCTGCCAGCATGTCCCAATCACCATGATCAGGCGCTTTGGTATCTTTTAAAATAGTATTCTTATAAAATTGCGGATGCGGCGTGGCAAAGTTGCCGCCCTTAAAATCAAGATACTCCTGCTTACCATGATCAGGGAACGGGTAGCCCGGAATTTGCCGGCCGCCTATCCCGGTATCGTAAGTAAATGTCGCCAGGAAAAGCGTATTGATGGGCCCGCTTGCCTGGATATTATCCAGTACTTTATTTACGCCCTCGTCCATAAAAGAAATAGCGCCAACCTGTATGCCGATGAGATGATCAATTTTAGCTACCGGGGCAGCCACGGCCGATGGTTTGACCGTCGCGGCCCTGGCTAAAGCCGAAGGTATCATCGCGGCAGCGCCTAAAGCCAATCCGCCTTTAACCATATCGCGGCGGGTAATATTACCGTTAATTTCTTTTTCCATAGATCAATTGAATACGAAGAGGCGTATCAAAAATCTTAACTCTAAAAGACGCTCAAAATAATATTTGGTCTCTGTGATCTTCGTGTCTTCTTTGTGCACTTTGCGGTTTATTTTTAACCACGGAGCCCGCAAAGAAGGCACAGAGAAGCACGGAGATTTTATTATCCGAATTTAATTTTGTTCCGCCTCTTATAGTTTTACTTTTGATACAGCCTCATTTTTAGTTTATCATGATATTGGCAGTTAGTTAGCCACACAATCCTTTACCAGCCACATCTTACCATCAGTTTTGGCCCAGATATACAGCATATTGTCTTCGCCCAGTCCAAACCTAAGATCAGCTTTTTTATTTTTTACCATATCGCAAAAGGTCGACTTCTGATCACCAAACTGCAGGTCGAACTCTTTAATGACCGACTGCTTACCCAATTTCAGATCCGCATTTTCAACATAAAATACACGTCCCTTTACAATATCGCCGAAAACATATTTGCCTTTCAGCATCGGGATGTCCCCGGTATAAACAAACCCGCCCGAAATAGAATTACCCTCGTCATGGTCATATTCGGCAACCGGGTAGGTGTATTTTGGGTCGTCATGCGCGGGCAGGTGGTAGATGCCGCTTTTTTTGCCGTTAAAGTTTAACAGGTAAGTGCCTTCGCGGGCGGGCCAGCCATAGTTAAGCCCCGGCTTAAGGATATTGATCTCTTCTACGTTACTAAAGCCTATTTCGGCAACCAAAACTTTACCATCGGGCGCCCAGCTGATCTTATTAGGGTTGCGGAAACCACGGGCATATACCTCGCCCAGAATCTTTGGGTCGCCTGTTTTAGCCCAGGGGTTGCTGGGAGGGATCCCATATTTACCATTACGACTATTCCTCCCCATAGGGTCTATTCGCAGGATCGACCCCCGTGGTTCTGTAGATCCATTACACAACCACGGATACCCTGTCTCGGCAGAACCGCCATCACCCAGGTCGATATACAGCAACCCGTAGCCCGGCATACCCGGTTTAAGCGTCGGGTCAAATATCATTTGCTGCATACCATGCATGGCCGACGGGTTATCCATCCTGAATAATTCGCGCGGGGTGGCTTCAAAAACCGCTGCTGTGGGGTCCTTAACTTTCCATTCGGTAACTATCCATTGCAAAGCAACCGGTATCGAATCGGCATAGGCAAAATCAGCCTGGGCCGATCCTTTTTTTTCCGTATGCGTGGTGTACATCAAGCCGTTCTTTAAAAAATCAGGATGAAAAGCAAATGTGCCCCAACCGGTCCCAAGCCCCGGTTCGTTGATAAAATTCGGCTTTTCTTTAGCCAGATCCATCACCACGTTAAACTGCTTGTTTTTTACTTCGTATAGTTTACCGCGCAGGTCGAGCATGAACATGCGGTTACCCTTATCTGTCTTTAAAATAAAGGTCTGATTAATTCGCGTAAGCGGGTTTTTGGTTGATGTTGCAGGGGCGATTGCCCATTCTTCCAGTTTTAAGGTAAGGCCGGCTTTGGCTATTTTGGTCGGAAAAGGATCAGTTACAGGTGCACCAAGCCCGGCTGTATTATCCACGACCTCGGCTACTTTTTTATGGGTGTTGATGAACGACAAAAGGGCTTTCAGATCGCCCGGCGTAAATTGCGGATGCGCCGGCATAGGCACCTTGTATTCGGCAAATAAAGCCACGGCCCTTTTATTGCCGCCTTTTATAACCAGTTGCGAGTTGGCGATAAATTTACTCAAGTAGGTATAAGAGGCATCCGCGGTAACCCCTGCCAGGTCAGGGCCTATCCCTCTTTGCCTGAAGTTGTGGCACTCGGCACAATTTTTCTGGAACAGTGCATCGCCTTTTTCAATTACCTGCTTATTGGCCGAATAGGTCGCGGTACTTTTTTGAGCGAAAGTATTACCCGCTAATAAACACAAAAACCCAATTGTATAGCTATAAAACGCCGGCAAAAAACTATTCTTTTTAAGCCCCATATAAAAGATAATTAAGTGGTTTTAATCGGTATTGACCCTTACAAAATCTAAGATATGTAACAATGCATGGTTTTTAAGTTTCGTATCAAATTAAATACATTTTCGGTTTATTTTATTGGCGATGATGGCGGCGGTGAATCGGTCATAACTACCGGAACGATAGAACCATCGGCATTGTAGATCAGCTTTTCTATGGCTACTCTTCTCACGCCATGAAACGGCCCTTTCTCGTCTATCCTGTCCCAACGGTGGTAAACAATGAACCATTCTTTGGTTTTAGGGTTCATCACAAAAGCATGGTGGCCCGGCCCTTTGTGTGTGGCGTCGCTTACTAATATGGCGCCTTTATAATCCCACGGACCCAGCGGCGATTTTGCCATGGCGTAATGTACCGAGTAAGTAGCGTTGTTATAGCTGCCGTGACTGTATGACAGGTAGTAAATACCCTTACGTTCGTGCATAAATACCCCTTCGGTAAAATGCGGCGGCTGGTCTACTTTAATTTCATGATCAATCTCTACCATGTTCTTTTTCAGCTCGAACACCCGCAAGGTCGACCCGGCGCTGCCACCTGTATAGAGGTATGATTTTTTTGTTTTCGGGTCGTCATAAACCATCGGGTCAATGGCTTCAAAGTGGTTGCCGCCGGTAAGCAGCGGCTTGCCTGAATCTTTAAAATCTTTGTTTGGGTAATCAGAAACAGCTACCCCTAACCTGCTGGGCGTTGGGTTTTGCGGTCCGACAGAATAGTACAAATAAAACTTGCCTTTATGTTCCAATACATCCGGCGCCCACAGGCCATGGTTTTTTACACTGTCGTCTTTTATCCAGCGGATATCTTTGATATTGATCAGCTCGCCACGGTTTTGCCAGTGTACCAGGTCGGGCGATGAATAGCCAAAGAAACGGTCATCCCTGCGAAATCTCCCCGTGTCCGACCCATTGGTTGGGTACACCCAGTATTCTTTACCTATAGTTATCGCATCCGGATCTGCACCCGTAATAACCGGGTTAACCTGGGCATTGGCTTTTAAAAAAGATAGGGTAACCAATGCAACTAAGGCAGCGGCATTTATAAGTTGGCTTTTCATGGTGATTGTTTATTATTCAGTATTGTTATAATGAGTCGCGCGATGTCACCTTAAACGGAATGGCTAAATGCTCTTTGGTATTGTTCAGCGCCATCTCCGCGGCTTTCTCGCCCATCATTTTAAAATCGGTGGATATGGTGGTGATGCCATTCAGGATGATCTTTTTTAGCGGCGTTTCGTTGTAAGATATCACACCTATGTCCTCACCTACTTTTAATTTGCTACTGATGATTTTTTCAACCAGGTCAACCAAATCATCTTCCATCAGGTTAATATAAACTGTGCCCGGCGTTAAGGTTTCGTGCTGCAATTCGTGGATCGTTTCGTACTCGAAAGCGTATTGCCTGCAAAAACTGATAAAACCTTTTAATATATCCTTAGAGTAATAACTATTTTCCGGAAAGACGATCTTGAGCGTATGATATTTGCTTAGTTTATCTAAAAGTTGTTTTAGGGCATCGTAAATATCCTGCTCGAAGTTTTCATATACAGCACCAAAATCGCCGGTGATGTTTTCCAGGAGCTTATCCATCAGGATCAGTTTTTCTTTCGGAAGGGCGTTTATTACCGCGCGGGCCGCGTTTGATGGGTTGTCAATAAAATGAGGTATGATGATCAGTTTTGAGTAATGATCTATATTGCCTGTAAGCAGTTTCTTAAAAAAGTTAAAGTTGTTGTTGTAGATGTAAAAATCAATAGCGGCATTGCTGCCCAGCACCTCGGCAAAGGCATCATAAATTATCTTTTTATGGCTGCTTAACTTGTTAAACAGCAAAAGCACTTTTACAGGCTGATTAAATTGGGTATTGCTGATAAAGTACCCCTTACCCGCTACTGAGTTAATTACATTGTATTTTTTCAGCTCTTTATAGGCCCGTTCAATGGTGTTACGAGCTACCTCAAGCGCTATGCTTAAGTCGTTAATAGAAGGTAAAATATCATCCTTTTCAATCTTATGCTCTTCAATGCCCCTTAGTATCGAATTGCAGATCTGCAGATACTTCGGTGTAATGGAATGTTCATCAATTTGAATTATTTTAAGATAATTTTTCATCGCTGTTTATAGGACAGTAGGGGACGGTTAACCAAAATCATTTTCGTTAACTTGCCGTAACCAATTATACATTCTTTTTTAATAAACAATGAGAAAAACCTTCTTTTTATTTATCGCCTTACTTGCCGGACACCTCTGCCTGGCCCAAACTAAGGTGCAGCGTTTAATGACGGAAAACCTGGTCAACCCTACCGCTATTGATGCTTTAACGCCTCGCTTTAGCTGGCAGTTAGATGGCGGCCAGGGCCGCGACGTAATGCAAACCGCTTACCAAATAAAAGTTACAGACGATGCTAACCACGTGGTTTGGGCGCCTGCAAAAGCAAGCAGCGACCAATCAATGTACATTAGCTACCAGGGCAGCGCGTTAAAATCGGGGCAAAAATATACCTGGCACGTTAAAGTTTGGGACAATCACGGTAAATCTGCCGAAAGCGTACCGGTAACGTTCCGCATGGGGATGTTAAAGGCTGACGACTGGAAAGCGCAATGGATAAGCCCTGTGCAGGAAGAAGCCTCAAGGCCAAGCCCGTTATTAAGAAAAGGGTTTACCGTAAACAAAAAAGTAAAAACAGCTATAGCTTATATCACCGCTCACGGCTTATATGAAGCGCATATCAACGGTAAGCGTGTGGGCGAAGATTACCTTACCCCCGGCTATACCAGCTACAACAAACGCATCCAATACCAGGCTTATGATGTAACTAATTTGCTGCAGCCCGGCGCAAATGCTGTTGGTGCAAGCCTGGGTAGCGGCTGGTACCGCGGTGTTTATGGCATCGGCACCCGCCATGAAATTTACGGTAAGGATATATCGCTGTTAATGCAGATAAATATTACTTATACTGATGGCAGTACGGCTACTGTTGCTACTGACGACAGCTGGAAAACGTCAACCGGCGAGATCCGTTATGCCGAAATTTATATGGGCTCAACCACCGACGCCCGCATGGAGCAAAAGGGATGGAGTACAACAGCTTTTAACGATAGCAGCTGGAAAAATGCCGTAATCGGCAATTATCCAAAAGACGACCTGGTAGCTACGGTTAATGAACTGGTTAGAAAACATGAGACCTTTAAAGTGGTAAAAATGTTCACTACGCCAAAAGGCGAAAAGGTGTTGGATTTTGGCCAGAACCTGGTAGGCTGGGTTAAGTTTAACGTTAGCGGCAAAGCCGGCGACAAGATCGTGATCTCGCATGCCGAGGTGATGGATAAGGCCGGTAACTTTTACACCGATAACCTGCGCGACGCAAAAGCACAAAATACCTTTATTTTAAAAGGTGATGGTATAGAAACTTTCGAGCCGCAGTTTACCTGGCAGGGTTTCCGTTATATCCGCATTGAAGGATATCCCGGCGACATTAAACCTGAAGATTTTACCGCCACTGCTGTTTATTCAGACATGCCTCCTGCCGGTAGCTTCAGCTGCTCAAACCCAATGATCAACCAGTTACAGCATAATATTCAATGGGGACAAAAAGGCAACTTCCTGGACATCCCTACCGATTGCCCGCAGCGTGACGAGCGTTTAGGTTGGACCGGCGACGCGCAGGTGTTCTCGCGGACTTCTACCTATAACATGAATTCGCATAATTTCTTTGCTAAATGGTTAAAAGATGTGGCGTTAGATCAGTTTAGCGACGGCAGCTTACCGCACGTTATCCCTGACGCTTTTGATAACGGCCGCCCAACCGGTGGCGGCGGCAGCGCGGGCTGGAGCGACGCGACTACTATTATTCCATGGAACATGTATTTGGCCTACGGCGATAAACAAATTCTTGAAAACCAATATAATAGCATGAAGGCCTGGGTTGGCTTTATGAAAAGCCGCAGCCATAACAACTTATGGAACGTTGGCGACCACTTTGGCGACTGGCTGTTCTTTACCCGTAATGACGATAATGATGGGTCGGCAGCCATCACCAGCAAATATTTGATCGCGCAATGTTTTTATGCGCATTCAACCCAGTTGCTGGTAAATGCCGCTAAAGTTTTAGGCAAAACAGAAGATGTTGAAACCTACAGCAAATTATTAGCCGATGTTAAAAATGCTTACCTGCGCGAATACGTTACGCCAAATGGCCTGATCTCATCAGATACCCAAACCGCGTATGCTGAAGCGCTGGAATTTGACATGCTGCCTGAAAACCTAAGAGAGCAAGCGGCCACCCGCCTGGCAGATAATATCCGCCGTTATGGCAACCACCTTACAACCGGCTTTTTAGGTACACCTTATTTGTGTGATGCCTTGAGCAAATACGGTCACGCGGACGCAGCTTTCAGGTTATTATTGCAGGAAAATTACCCCTCATGGCTATACCCGATTAAAATGGGCGCAACTACCATTTGGGAACGCTGGGATGGCATCAAACCTGACGGCGAATTAGAAGTTCCATCAATGAACTCATATAACCATTACGCTTACGGCGCCATTGGCGACTGGATGTACCGCACCGTAGCGGGTATCGACACCAAAACTGAGCAGCCGGGTTATAAAGGCATCACCATCAAACCAACCGTTGGCGGTAACTTTACACAAGTATCTGCTGATTATGAAACCCCTTACGGCAAAGCAAGCTCGCATTGGAAAGTTGAGAATGGTAATTTTGTGTTGGACGTAGTAATACCGGCCAATACTACAGCTACCGTTTACGTGCCCACAAAAGGCGACAGCGCGGTTACCGAAAGCGGCAAACCGGTTACCAAAGCAGCCGACCAGGTTGCAGGGTACACCGCCGTAAACGTAGGTTCAGGAAGTTATCATTTTAGTACATCAATGTAATTTTAAAAAGATGGAAGTAATTTTTGGAGTAATTTTTCACTTTATCGGCGGTTTTGCTTCCGGTAGTTTTTATATCCCTTACAAAAAAGTTAAAGGCTGGGCCTGGGAAAGTTTCTGGATCGTAGGCGGCATATTTTCATGGCTGATCGTTCCGCCGGTTGCTGCTTGGTTAACCGTACCGCATTTTATGGAGATCATTAAAGCTACCAATGGCGGCATCCTGGGTTTAACTTATTTCTTTGGTCTATTGTGGGGAATAGGCGGCTTGACCTACGGTTTGGGCGTACGCTATTTAGGTGTATCGTTAGGCAGTACTATCATATTAGGGTTATGTTCGGTATTTGGTGCCCTGGTGCCTGCTGTTTATTATGAGTTTTCGCCAAAAGTGGGTAAGGATAGCATAGGTATGTTGGCCGCAAGCCACTGGGGACAGCTGGTATTATTAGGCATTTTGATCTGCGTTATCGGCATTATTATTTGCGGCCGTGCAGGCACATTGAAAGAACGCGACCTGAATAAAGAAGGCGCGGCAGTAAACGAAAACAAAGACTACCGTTTTGGCCTTGGTATTACCGTGGCGATCATATCGGGTGTATTAAGCGCCTGCTTTGCCTTTGGTATTGATGCCGGCGCCGATATGGCAAACGCGGCAAATGCCGCCTGGCGAACAGCCAACCACATTACTGATAGCGCCAATTTCCTGTACAAAAACAACGTTACCTACATTGTGATCTTATGGGGCGGGTTAACCACCAACTTTATATGGTGTATGATCTTAAACGCTCGTAATAAAACTTTTGGTAACTATACCGACGCCAAAACACCGTTGTTAAAAAACTACATTTTTTCGGCTTTAGCCGGTACTACCTGGTTCCTGCAATTCTTTTTTTACGGCATGGGCGAAAGCAAGCTGGGTAACGGCGCAAGCTCATGGATCCTGCACATGGCCTTTATTATATTGGTAGCCAATATGTGGGGCATTGTATTGAACGAGTGGAAAACCGTTAGCAAAAAAGCATTTACAACCCTTGTTATAGGGATCATAACCATTATCCTTTCCGTCCTTTTGGTGGGGTATGGCAATAATTTAAAGGACAAAGAAGCCGCTAAAACAGCGCAAATTGAAGCAACAAAATAACAAATACGATCAACACAAAAAGTACAATAATGTCTATCAAAGAAACAAATTTCAAGCATGTAAGCTATTTATGGGACGACGCGGAAGCTGCAAAGCTTGCCGGTGACGAGGTCGCCCTGTTAATTTATCGTTCGAACCTTTTAGGTGCCGATCTGCGCTTAACCAACTACGGTGGCGGCAATACCTCATGCAAAGCAATGGCCAAAGATCCGTTAACCGGGCAGGAAGTTGAAGTAATGTGGATCAAAGGCTCTGGCGGTGACATAGGTACCCTGAAAAAAAGCGGCCTTGCCGCTTTATATGTAGACAAATTACGCAGTCTTAAAAACGTTTACCGCGGTTTGGAGCATGAAGACGAAATGGTTGAGTTATTTAACCATACCATCTACGACCTGGCATCAAAAGCGCCGTCTATCGATACCCCGCTGCACGGATTTTTACCATTTAAACATATCGATCACCTCCACCCTGACGCGGCTATTGCCATCGCGGCAGCAAAAGATGGTAAGCAAATAACTGCCGACCTGTTTGGCGGGACCATTGGCTGGGTTGAATGGCAAAAACCGGGTTTTGACCTTGGCCTGCAATTGAAAGCCTGTTTAGATGCAAGCCCGAATATTCGTGGTATTATGCTGGGCTCGCATGGTTTATTTACCTGGGGCGATACGGCTTATGAAAGCTATATCAACACCCTTGAAGTAATTGAAAAATGCGCCGAATACCTTGAGCAGAACTATGGCAAAAAAGGGCCGATCTTCGGCGGAGCCAAGATACAAAGCCTTGATGAAGCCGGTCGTCAAAAACAGGCCATCGCGTTAGCGCCGATATTGCGTGGCTTCTGCTCGTCAAAACAAAACATGATCGGTCACTTTACCGATGATGCACGTGTGTTAGAGTTTATCAATTCCAACGATCTTGACAGGCTTGCCCCGTTAGGCACCAGTTGTCCCGACCACTTCCTGCGCACCAAGATCAGCCCGCTGGTATTGGAGTTAGGAAAAGACGAAGACCTGAGCGATGTTAAAGCGCTTAAAGAACGTCTTGCGCCTGCTTTCGACGCCTACCGTGCCATGTACACCGAATATTATGAAACCTGCAAGCACCCTAACAGCCCTGCTATCCGTGATGCTAACCCGGTGGTTATTTTGTACCCGGGTGTAGGGATGTTCACTTTCGCTAAAGACAAACAAACTGCCCGTGTAGCCGCCGAGTTTTATACCAACGCCATTAATGTAATGAAAGGCGCCGAGGCGATCTCTGACTATACCTCGTTACCGCGCCAGGAGGCATTTAACATTGAATACTGGTTGTTAGAGGAAGCTAAATTACAGCGGATGCCTAAGCCAAAAGCTTTGTCGGGCCGTATTGCTTTGGTTACCGGCAGCGCCGGTGGCATTGGTAAAGCTATCGCCAAAAAATTTGCTGAGGAAGGTGCCGTTGTAGTGTTGAATGATATGAATGCCGAACGCCTGGAAGGTGCCGGCGAAGAGTTTAAAAAATTATTCGGTAAAGACGGCTATACTACAGCTATTCTTGACGTTACCAAGGCAGATCAGATTGCTGATGCCATTGGTAAAGCTACATTGGCTTTTGGCGGTGTCGATTTGATCGTGAATAATGCGGGTTTATCTATCTCAAAAACTATTGCCGATCATACCGAAAAAGATTGGGACCTGTTATATGATGTATTGGTTAAAGGCCAGTTCCTGGTAACACAGGCTGCTGCCGGTGTAATGCAGAAACAGGATATCGGCGGTGATATTATCAATATCGTCAGCAAAAACGCGTTGGTAAGCGGGCCAAACAACGCCGGTTATGGTAGTGCTAAAGCCGCGCAGTTACACTTAAGCAGGTTAAATGCCGCTGAATTAGGGGGCGATAAGATCCGTGTTAACGTAGTTAACCCCGACGCGGTGATCAGCGACAGTAATATCTGGGCCGGTGGCTGGGCCGAGGGCCGCGCTAAAGCTTACGGCGTAACCGTGGCAGAATTGCCTGCCTATTATGCTAAACGTACCTTGTTAAATGAAATGATTTTACCTGAAGATATTGCCAATGCCTGCTTTGCTTTCGCAGGTGGTTTATTGAATAAATCTACAGGGAATGTGTTAAATGTTGACGGCGGTGTTGCTGCTGCATTTGTAAGATAATTATTATGGAACAATATAAAATTGATGAATACAATCATCAGCATATCAACGACCACCAGCGCAAATTTAATTTTGTGGCTGAGGATGTGGCTAAATTAGACGAGGTACTGCAAAAACTGCAGGCATTTAACATTGCTATCCCAAGTTGGGCATTAGGTACAGGCGGCACCCGTTTCGGGCGTTTCTCGGGCGGCGGCGAGCCACGTACCCTCGAAGAAAAGATCTCCGATGTGGGTACTATCCACGCTTTAAACAGGTCAAGCAATTCCATATCGCTGCACATCCCCTGGGATATCCCTGAAAATGCTACTGCAATAAAAGCACATGCCGCGCAATACGGCTTGCACTTTGACGCGGTAAATTCAAACACTTTCCAGGACCAAAAAGATGCCAAACTGAGCTACAAGTTCGGCTCGTTGCACCATACCGACAAAGCGGTGCGCGACCAGGCTATCCAGCATAACATCGAAGTTATAAAATACGGCGTTGAGCTGGGATCAAACGCATTGTCTGTTTGGTTGTCAGACGGATCAAACTTCCCGGGACAACTGAATTTCCGCAAAGCTTTTCAAAATACGTTAGACAGTTTACAGCAGATCTATGCCGCGCTGCCTGACGATTGGAAAGTGTGGATAGAATACAAACCGTTTGAGCCTAACTTTTACTCGACCACTATTGGCGATTGGGGACAATCGCACCTGCTGGCATCTAAACTGGGTAAAAAAGCGTTGACTTTGGTCGACCTTGGCCACCACCTGCCTAATACCAATATCGAGCAAATAGTTTCCTTATTGCTGATGGAACAGAAGCTGGCCGGTTTCCACTTTAACGATTCAAAATATGGCGATGATGATCTGACTGTGGGCAGCATTAACCCATACCAGTTGTTCCTGATATTTAATGAACTGGTTGAAGGCATGGATGCCTGTGGATTAAACCATGCTACTGGTATCGGCTGGATGATCGACGCGTCGCATAATGTTAAGGACCCGATAGAAGACCTGATCCAATCGGTTGAAGCTATAAAGATCGCCTACGCGCAGGCTTTACTGGTTGATACCAAGGCATTGGTTGAAGCACAGCAAGGTAATGACGTAGCTAAGGCACAGGAAATTTTGCAGGCCGCTTATCGCACAGATGTGCGCCCGCTGCTTGCCGAGGCACGCCTGCGCTCAGGCGGTGCTTTAAACCCGATTGCTTTATACAGGGAGCTTGGTGTACGTAACGATTTAATACAGCAACGCGGTGCAAAAACCGTAGCTACAGGTTTATAGCATGAACCCTATACCAGTAATAGCGGTTTTTGATGTTGGCAAGACCAATAAAAAGCTTTTCCTGTTTGATGAAAGCTATAATATTGTTTTTGAACGCTCGGCAAGGTTTAATGAAATCACCGACGAGGATGGTTTTGCCTGTGAGAATTTAGACGCGCTGAAAAAATCGGTTTTTGATTCGCTGAACGAAGTTAAGCGCTTAAAAGAGTTTCGGCTTGAGGCGGTTAACTTTTCGGCATACGGGGCAAGCTTTGTTTATCTTGATGAGGATGGCAATACCATAGCGCCGTTATATAATTACCTGAAACCCTATCCCGAGGAACTTAAAAAACAGTTTTATGACACCTACGGCGACGAAGCAAAGATCGCTTTTGAAACCGCGTCGCCGGCATTAGGCAGTTTAAACTCGGGGCTACAGCTCTATCGAATTAAGTACGAGCAGCCTGAGCTTTTTAAACGTATTAAATACGCGCTGCACTTACCGCAGTATTTAAGTTACCTGGTAAGCGGCAGGCCATTTTCTGATTGCACCAGCATAGGCTGCCATACTGCTTTGTGGGATTTTAAAAAGAACGATTACCACAATTGGGTAAAACAGGAGGGGCTGACAAAGATCCTTGCACCCATAGCACCATCAAACGGCGTAGTTGAACCGGCACACGCAGGCGAGCTTTACCAGGTTGGCATTGGCCTGCATGATAGTTCGGCAGCGTTGATACCTTATTTGGCCAGTTTTAATATGCCGTTTGTGTTACTGTCAACCGGCACCTGGGCCATTAGCCTTAACCCGTTTGACAGCTCGCCGCTAACGGTCGAAGAACTGGAGCAGGATTGTTTAGACTATATCCAATATCGCGGCAAACCCGTTAAGGCATCACGCTTATTTAGCGGGCACGAATACGACGTAGGTATAAAGGCGCTTGCCGAAAAGTACGGCGAGGATCCGATCAAATACCGTAATATTCCTTACAGCGCGGAAACCCCGAAAGAAGAAGATGTAGCAGCTTATTACGACCTGATGCACGAGATCATTGGTATGCAGAAAAAAGCGACAGAACTGGTGCTAAAAAACACACCGGTAAGACGCATTTTTGTAGACGGCGGGTTCAGTAAAAACTCGGTATTCATGCACCTTTTGGCAAAAGCTTTTCCTGATGTTGAAGTTTATGCGGCGTCAATGGCACAGGCTACCGCTTTGGGTACGGCGCTGGCTATCCATTACAGCTGGAACACCAGGTCAATCCCAACCGATCTGATCAATCTTAAATATTATTCAGGATTACAATCTGTTAATTATTAGGCTTTTTGGCGCTATGACGATTTGTGTGGGTAATAAAATCAATAATTATTGCATTGGCTAAAAATATCCCGTAGGGATAGCCCCTTTGCAGAAAAAATCAATGTTTGTTTATTTGCCTCGTCAGAGACTACCCTTTGCGAATTTGGGTAGCTCCTGACGGAGCAATGTCTTGATGCGGTTATTTCTACAAAGGGGTTGACCCTATGGGTCAATGCCATTAAGTTAGCAACACCGTAGGTGTTAAAGGTCGGCAGCAGAAAAAAGCAAACAAAATATTCGTGCCGTCAGGTACGAAACTTGTGAAGTTGCATACCTAAGGCAAGCTATAATTCTATATTTATTTTTCCTTTTGGCGCTATGACGATTTGTTTGGGTAATAAAATCAACAATATTGCATTGGCTAAAAATATCCCGTAGGGATAGCCCCTTTGTAGAAAATTAATGTCTGTTTATTTGCCTCGTCAGAGGCTACCCTTAGTGAATTTGGGTAGCTCCTGATGGAGCAATGTCCGTGATGCGGTTGTTTCTACAAAGGGGTTGGCCCTAATGGGCCATAAAATTCGGCTGCTAAACACACAAATCGTCATAAAGTCGGCTTTTTTAACAGATCCGAAAGGTTAATTAATTTAAAAGCTATCCCTTCATTAGGGTTATTTATACCGGCTTCATAAATACAGGCAACCTGCTTGTGTTTATAAATGCTGATGTCGCTATATGCCGATGGACCGGCAAAAACAACCTGTTTACCCGGCCAGGTATGCCCATCATCAAAGCTTGCCCGTATGGTTAAATTTTCGCGTTTCTTTTTATCGGCAGGATTAATAAACAGCAATACACTTTTGTGCTTTGTCAATGTATAATTAAGTAAGCTGCCCTGGCATATTGGTTCAATTAAAGTGGTATCGGTTTGTACATCGCTCCACGTTTGTCCACCATCATTACTTGTCGCGGTTAACCTTATTTTATGTTGCCTGTCGGCATTGCGCATATTCAGCATAAGGCTGCCGTTTGCAATTTCTGCAACGGTTACTTCGTTCGTTTTGTCCTGCGGGGTGTTGTTGCCCAACTTCCAGGTAGCGCCATGGTCGTCAGAATAAATAATATGCGCGTAGTTTTTGCCTGTCGCCGCCTCAACATGATTTACCGGCACCACCAACCTGCCTTTAAATTTCCCCTCTGCAATTTGTAAGCCGTGGCAAGGCCCGGTTGCATACCAGGTCCAATCGGGCATTTTTACACTGCCGGTTATCTCATTGGCGGGCGACCATGATTTACCGTCGTCGCCTGATGATAGTACAAAAACCCTGCGTGTGCTTTTACCCGTTTGCGCTCTTATTTGTTTTTCATGATCTTCGCCATTGTTCCAGGTACTGAGCAGCCAGATCTTACCCGTTGCCAGGTCCTGAACAGGTACAGGGTTGCCGCAGGTATTGGCCGAGTCGCTCCACACTACCATCAAATTACTCCAGCTTTTGCCGCCATCAGTAGATCCCCTTAAAACCAGGTCTATATCGCCCGAGTCGCCGCAATTATTTTTACGGCCTTCGGCAAATGCCAGCAAAGTGCCTTTTTGAGTAGTTATTATTGCCGGGATCCTGAAACAACTATAGCCACCATCACCGGGCTTATAGATATAGTTTAAGGTTTGAGTTTGAGCCGGGCCTGTCGCCGTACTTTTTGTAAGGGGAGTCCACGAAATAAATAAGCAAACGGCAACAATTAAATTTAACCGCAAATAAGAGCTATAACCCGCAGGTCGTTTTTCCATGGCAATACCATTAATAATAAAGAAGCTTATTTAAACAGGCATAACCAAGCTACATAATTTATGCCGATTTCTTAAACGCTAACGGATTTGGATAATTATCGCTTTGGTCTTCGGCAACATTATCAAGGCATTTAAAATCCTTTTCTATCAATAGATGTAGGTCATTATCGTTACCATCAAAACCAACACGTTCGGTCTGCTCCCACTCGGCAGCCATGGCGGCAGGCATGGCCAGCGTGATCTTATTGTCTGTAAATGACGCCGCTAGGCTGCCGGTATCACTTTTTTGTAAAGCGTAAATTAATTGCTGGCTGCCAAAGTTTGTTATTTCTTCCAGGTAGCCATCTTTTGTAAATTGTTCAACATCGCGTTTAGTTAGCCGGTAACGCAATGAGTTTCCTTTAATCCTTATTTTCATGTCAGACTGTTTTAAATAGCCAGGTTAGTTACGCCGCCTATAATAATAATTGCGGGATAGGTTAGTTGTTTGCTGTCGGCCAAAGCCACAAGGTCCTTCACCGGCCCTTTTACCGATTTTTGATTTACGGTAGAAGCATGTTGTATAATAGCTGCCGGGGTTTCGCCATGCCCGGCATCAACATAAGTTGCCGCTATTGACGCCAGTTGTTTCATTCCCATATATATAACCACCGTAGCGTTGCTTTGCATAGCCAAACGCAGGTCGCCGGATAGCGTACCATCTTTCTTTGTGCCGGTGACCACCCAGATTCCCTCGCTTATGGCACGATGGGTAAGCGGTATATCTTCCAGTCCCGATGCCTGCATACTGGTGATGCCGGGAATATAATAAG
>JAQBOP010000325.1 GCA_028287975.1 Mucilaginibacter sp.
AACGGGTTGACCAAAAGTACACTAAACCAAACTAATTAAGAAGGTTTTTATCCCGAAAATGAATGCCATCGTTTGCGTTAATATTATAATCCCGCTTCATGGTTTTAAATATTCTTTTCTACATTTACTACCCAATTGTTTTGGTAAATGGATAAGAAAGCCGCGATTTTAAAACTGATCCCTGAGCAGGGGATTTTACCCCTGTATTTTAACAAGGATGAAGAAGTTAGTGTAAATATTTTACACGCGCTTTATGCGGCAGGCATAAAAACAATCGAATACACCAATCGCGGTGAGGCAGCACTAAAAAACTTTGCTAAACTGCGCCATGTTTGCGATAAAGAATTAGACGGGATGTACCTGGGTATAGGTACCATAAAAGACGGTGCAAGCGCGCAAGCTTTTATAGATGCCGGCGCCGATTATATTATCAGTCCCGGCTTAGTGGAAGACGTAATAGAAGTGGCAGACAAGAATAATATGCTTTGGCTGCCCGGCTGCATGACACCAACCGAGATCATTAAAGCCGAGCAATTAGGCGCTAAGATCATTAAGCTGTTTCCGGGCAATATATTAGGGCCGGCATTTTTATCGAGTATAAAAACATTGTTCCCTAACCTGTTATTTATGCCGACGGGTGGGGTAGAGCTCACCAAAGAAAGTATTGGCGGATGGTTTAAAGCCGGTGTTTGCGCGGTAGGCATGGGTAGCCAATTGATCAGTAACACTGTGATGGATGGCAAACAATATGCAGCATTAACCGAAGCAACCAAACAAGCTATCGCTATAGTAAACGAGAGTAGATAGCCCCCTCTAAATCTCCCCCGGTAGGGGAGACTTAACTGTACTTACTAAAGAATCTGTTAACTTTTGATCTTAAAATCCTTTAATCCCACAAATCTTAGTTCAGACAGCCTGCCAACTATCCATATCCCGCAATAGCGCGAAGGTGCTTCTGGGCTGCAGGTCTAAATAGGGATAAGTAACCTTTGATAAATACAGCCCTTGCGGGTAGGCAGGAATAATTACGGCCGGCGTTTCCTTGCTGATGAGGTAAGATTCAAATTCATCCATACTCATTTTGCCGCGGCCAATATCTAACAACCTGCCCATTATTATTCGGATCATTTTACTTAAGAACCGGTTGGCCGAGATCTGAAAGCGTAGCTTATCACCTTGCTCATCTGCATATAAAGCAGCCGCGGTTACATCGCAGATGGTATGATCATTACGGTCAGGGCTTTTGCAGAAACCACGATAGTCGTTATACACTGGTAGCAGGGCGACCGCCGCTTTCATTTTGTCAAGATCCCAGTTTGTTTCTAAGTACAACGCGCTAAATTCGCTTAAAAATGGGTCCTTGTAGGTATGGATAAAATAATCGTATGAGCGCTGAATGGCGTCAAAACGTGCGTGGGGCAGGCCATCCATCGGGATGATATCGAACACAGCAATATCGTCAGGTAATATTTTATTGAGGCGGAAAAAGAGATCGAATTTCCATTCCTTCTCTATATCCATATGGAAAAAGAACTGGCTGGCATGTACCTGCGCATCAGTACGGCCGCAGCCAATAATAGAGATCGGGGTTTTCAGCAGGCTGCTTAAAGCAGTCTCCAGCACTTCCTGCACATTTAATACACCCGGATGTTTTTGCCAGCCACTGTATTTAGTGCCATGATAGCCGATATGTATGAAATAGCGCATAAACAGCCCCCTCTGAACGGCGCAGCCCTCATGAGCGCCAATGAAAAATAACTATTGCGAATAATCTCCCCCGGTAGGGGAGACTTTAAATATTTTTAACAAATATACTTTTTTTAAGCCCTCCCTACCGGGAGGGTTGGGCTATACTTTCTTTGGCGGCAGATCAAACGCTATGGCGTTGTGCTCAAAATGCCCTCTGTGTGAGCCATCGCAAAATGGTTTATTGGCCGATAAGCCGCAACGGCAAATTGATACTACTGTACGGCCTTGTAAACCGTAGTTATCGCCCTGCATATCAACAATTTCAAAATCGCCTTCAATCTTTACTGATCCGTTGTTATTAATGGTAAGTTTTGTGCTCATATATAAATTAATGTTTCAACAAATATAATTCAAAGCACAAGCTTTTTGCAGACTAATTGCTATTCAGAACCTATCTTAGTTTGCTGGTAATGTTCTGTTTTACAGTGTTGTACCATTCGTCTTTCAGGATGCTTAGTATAATGGAATCGCGGCGGGTACCATCGCGCAGGGGCATATGGCTCCTGATCACCCCTTCAACCGTGCAGCCTATACTTTTCATAGCGGCAATACTGCGTTCGTTCCTGTTGTCTGCCCTAAACTCAATTCGTTCGGCACCCAAAGTCTCAAAAGCGAACTGCAATAACAAAAACTTGCAATGTTTATTTAACCCCGTGCCCCTAAAATCTTTGCCGTACCAGGTATAACCCAGCTGTAAAGCGCCATTATTTGCCTGGATATCATAAAAGCGTGTGCTGCCTGCGTAGGCCTTACTCTTTTTATCATACACGATGAAAGGATATTCCGTACCGGCCTGGCGAGCAACCAAGGCCTCTTCAATATAGGCTTTTAAAGCTTCTTCGCCTGCGGCTGATTTTGATGAATAATCCCAAGTTTCGGGTTCATTAACAGCAATGTCTAAAAGGTTGGTCACATCGGTCATTTGTAATGGCCTTAATAACACGCTCTCATCTTCTAACATATATTCTGCTGTTTTATTGAAGTTTAAAGGCATTTGTTGAATTTTTAAAAAATGTTAAAATGTTTTCTTGCAACAATCGTCATATAGTTATTGAGAATTGAAACAATTGCACAATATTTGACAAATAAATGCACATGCCGTCAGAAAAACACGAAAAAAATCAAAAAAAACCGCCGGGTATTTTTAGCATCCTTAAACCCTACCTCGGGCTGGTTGCTTTACTTATGCTGTTTGCCTTATTTAGCAATGGTATTAACCTGTTGCTGCCTAAAATAATTGCTACCAGTATTGATGCCTATACCCATAAAAGTTTTGATGTTAAACATATCATTACGCAGTTTAGTATTGCAGTAGTACTCATTTTTATATTCGCTTATCTGCAAAGCATTATTCAAACATACGCGTCAGAACGTGTGGCGCGCGACCTGCGCACCCGTCTTTCTGATAAGATCTCAAAGCAGAGCCATGCTTTTATTGAAAAAGCCAACCCATCTAAACTGCTTACCAATTTAACTGCCGATACGGATTCGATAAAACTCTTTGTATCGCAGGCTATTGTGTCTATCGCTTCATCGATATTTATTATTGTGGGCGCGAGTATTTTATTGCTTACCATCAACTGGAGGCTGGCGTTAACCGTGATTGCCATTATCCCCATAATAGGCGGTACGTTTTTTTACGTATTGAAAAAGGTACGCGCCTTATTTATTGAAAGCCGCCAGGTTATTGATTGGTTAAATAAGATCATTAACGAAAGCATACTTGGCGCAGCGTTGATAAGGGTCATCAATTCGCAAACGCTTGAAACGGTAAAGTTTTTAGAGGCGAATACCAAAGCACGTGATTTTGGTCTTTCCATTTTAAAGATGTTTGCCGGGCTGATCCCCATTATTACGTTTACTGCTAACTTATCAGCCTTAACCATATTAGCGCTGGGCGGGCATTATGTAATTAACGGCAGCATGACCCTGGGCGATTTCGCAGCTTTTAACAGTTATCTATCCATGCTCATCTTCCCGATACTGGTAATAGGTTTTATGAGTAACATCATTGCGCAGGCAACGGCATCATACACCCGTATCTGCGTGATCTTGGACGCGCCGGATATGGAAGACAGCGGCACTATAACAGATACCATAAAAGGCGATATCGAATTAAAAAATGTAACCCTTACTTACGGACAAAAGCCTGCGCTTAAAAATATCTCGCTGAGCATAGCTGCCGGGTCTAAAATAGCCATATTAGGACCGACCGCTGCCGGCAAAACCCAGCTGCTTTACCTGCTTACCGGCCTCATCAATGCTGATACCGGGACAATAAAGTTTGATGGTAAAGACTTAGCCAGTTATAACAGCGAGGCGTTTCATAGCCAGGTTGGGTTTGTTTTCCAGGATAGCATTATTTTTAATATGAGTATCCGCGAGAATATCGCGTTTAGCGATACCGTTACCAACGAATCATTACAAAAAGCAATTGATACTGCTGAACTGAAAGACTTTATAGATAGCTTACCTGAAGGATTGAATACTATAGTGTCCGAACGCGGGTCGAGCCTGTCGGGTGGGCAAAAGCAACGGATCATGCTGGCAAGGGCGCTGGCTGTTAATCCGAAAGTATTATTGCTGGATGATTTTACGGCTCGGGTTGATGCCAATACCGAAAAGAATATCTTAGCAAACGTGCAAAATAACTATCCCGAAATAACATTGGTTTCGGTAACACAAAAAATAGCTGCTATTGAACATTATGACCAGGTTGTTTTGCTGATGCAGGGCGAAATAGTAGCCAGCGGAACGCATGACTATTTGATGGATAGCAGCCCGGAGTATGTACAAATTTTTAATTCACAACAAAGCACCAGCAATTATGAATTATAATTTGAACAAACTATCAGAACAGGCCGAAAAGACATCAAACATCTCAGCACTGAAAAAGCTTTTGCAGTTGATCTCGCACGAGAAACCTACGCTGTTGTTAGCCACCTTAGCTATCCTGGTAAACTCGACGCTTAATTTGCTTGGGCCGTTGATCATCGGGCATACTATCGATACGTATGTGGTGCATAAGCAATACCATGGTGTGCTGGTATCGGCAGGCATATTATTGTCAATGTACCTGGTGGCATTGGTAACCAGCTACCTGCAAACAAAGTTAATGGGCGGAGTAGGGCAGCGTATGTTATTTACTTTACGTAACGCCATTTTTAACAAGTTGCAACTATTGCCGGTTGACTTTTTTAACCAGAATAAAGCCGGCGACCTGATATCGCGGGTTAATAATGATACGGATAAACTGAACCAGTTTTTCTCGCAGTCATTAGTGCAGTTTATAGGCAGTATAGCCACCATGACAGGTGCAGGCATTTTCTTACTGATCATTCACGTTCAGTTAGGCTTAGCTGCTGTAGCGCCAATGGTGTTGATCTTATTGTTTACCACTATAGTATCACCCTGGGTAAAAAGAACAAACGCTAAAAACCTGAAGAGCGTGGGCGGCATGAGTGCCGAGATCCAGGAGAGTTTGAACAACTTTAAGGTGATCATCGCTTTTAACCGCCGCGATTACTTCAGGAAACGTTTTGATGATGCCAATCAGCATAACTATAAAACAGCCATAAGTGCAGGTTTGGCCAACAATATTTTCATGCCGGTTTATAGCTTTTTTTCGAGCGTGGCGCAGTTAACCGTTTTGGTTTATGGTATTTATATGATCGGTAATGGTTTTTCTATCGGATTGCTGATAGCTTACCTGTCGTATGTTACGCTTTTCTATAACCCCTTAAGACAATTGGCAGCATTATGGGCCAACTTCCAGACCGCTATGGCAGCCTGGGACAGGATCTCGCAGATCTTAGGTTTAGAAACCAATCTTGTAAATGTTGCTGATACTAAGGCTGAATTATCAGATACATTGCTTGAGTTTAAAAATGTACATTTTGGCTATGCTGACGACCATGAGATCTTACATAACGTAAGCTTTAAAATGGAGCGAGGTAAAACTTACGCGCTGGTTGGCCCTACAGGCGGTGGTAAAACTACAACGGCTTCATTAATTGCGCGCCTGTATGACCCTAACAAAGGCACAGTATTATTAAACGGGAAAGATATCAGGAGCTATGACGATGATGAACGCTCGCAAAAAATAGGTTTTATTTTGCAGGAACCATTTTTGTTTACCGGTACCGTACGCGAGAATATTTTATACGGCAATCCGCTTTACAAAGACCATACTACCGAACAAATGGAGCAGGTAATTGCTGATGCTAATTTGGGTAGCTTACTGGCGATATTTGATAACGGGCTGGATACACCGGTTTCATCGGGCGGGGATAGCATTAGCCTGGGGCAAAAGCAATTGATAGCGTTCATGAGGGCTGTTTTACGCAACCCGGAATTATTAATATTGGATGAAGCCACTGCCAATATTGATACCATAACCGAAAAATTACTGGGTGATATCCTGAACAATTTGCCTGCGCATACTACGCGGGTAATTATTGCGCACCGTTTAAATACGATAGAGAATGCTGACGAGATCTATTTTGTTAACTCGGGCGAAGTTAGCCGGGCCGGCTCATTAAATGACGCCATGGATATGTTGCTTAAAGGTAAGCGTGTAAGTTAGTTATTCGACCGGGGCATTAGGTTTAACATTGGCATCAGCCAGGTTTTTGGGCAGGGTTATTTTAAATGTTGAGCCTTTTCCGGCTGCCGATCGCACATTAACATTGCCGTTGTGTTTTTCGATAATGCCAAATACAATTGATAGGCCCAGGCCTGTTCCTTCGCCTACATTTTTTGTAGTGAAAAACGGTTCAAATATGCGTTGCCTAACTTCATGGGCCATACCAATACCGGTGTCTGTTATTTCGATGGTTACGTAGTCAGCGTGATTACGCGTGTAAATAGTAATACATTCATTAATGTGCTCTTCCTTAGCTTTTATAGCCTGTATACTGTTATTGATCAGGTTTAGCAATACCTGGTTTATTTTACCAGAATAGCAATTTAACGGTTCTAATTTATCCAGAATTGGCTTTATTTCGATGTAATAGGGTATAGCGCTTCTTAATATAACCAACGTGCTTAATATGGCGGTGTTAATATTTGTAGGCTGTAATACCAGCTCATCCATCCGGCTAAAAGTGCGCAGGCTTTGTACGATCTCTGCGGTCCGGGTAGCGCCTTCTTCTATGCCGTCTAACAAAGTGCGTATTTCATCTTTAACAAAACCGGCATCTATTTTATTCTTATAGTCGTTGGCTGCTTCTAATAATCCTGATGCCTTCGCATCGTTCGCAGCGGCTTCGTATTTGTTTAACAATGTAAAGATCTCATCAAAATCTATACGCAATGGTTTAATATTGGCGCTTACAAAGTTTATAGGGTTGTTTATCTCGTGCGCCACACCGGCAGTAAGTAAACCTAAAGAAGCCATCTTTTCGGTCTCGATCAACTGTACCTGGGCCGACTTAAGGTTATCAATTGTGATGGACAAGTTCTGGTTGGTTTGGATCAATTCCTGGGTGCGTTCTTTTACCTTGTTCTCTAAAAATATATTCTGCTCTGTTATTAAACGCTCGTTCTCTTTGGCAATGACAAGTGCCGCTAACTGCGATTCGGTGTTTTGGCCTCTGTAAAAATTTATCTTATCGGCCAGCGCTACCGAAAATAATATCAATTCGACCAATGCGCTGTATATAAGTATATTAAGTGTAAAATAATTGTAAGGTACAAAACCACCATTACGCGTAATTGAAATTAATAGAGATATTAAAAACAGCCCCCAGCCTAAAATGAAAAATTTTGCCGGCTTAAACCCCCGTGAGTAAAGTATTGAAACTAAGACCAGTAAGGTTAAACAGGTAACTAAGGCAGAAATAGTTATTAATGTATAAGCGATATGCGTTGACCCCGCAACTATTGCTATCAGCGGAAAAGCATATAACATATACAGTAGCATGTAGAATTTGTAATATTGCTTTAAGTTTTGGCGGAACTGCAAAAATTCGCCGGCAAATAATAATAAAGAGTAGCCAAAGCAAACCCTCAATACAGGGGTGACATAATTATTTAACGTTTTAAGATCGTTGGGGAATAAATTACTGCCAATACCAAGTATCAAAGATTGGGTCGAACCCAGAAATATAATGTAAATAACGTAATACAAATAGCTTCTATCGCCAACGGTGACAAACAGCATCAGGTTATATAGTGCCATTATGATAAACATGCCTATAATGGCCCCATTTATCATAATATCAGCATTTCGTTTCCGCGTAAACTGATCAGCGCTGTTTATCTCGATAGGGATAACAGCTGAAGCGTTACTTTTTATCCTGGCATAAAAGGTCATTGTTGAATTTGATGCAAGCGGTACACTAATTAACGTGATACTTTGCGTCAACAGGCTTGAATTATACGTTGGGTCTTTTGATGAGAGGTGTTTTAAAAGCGTGATATGACGTGCGATATCAGTTGTAGGTTCAACATAATAAATGTCAAATTCGTCAATGATACTTTTGCTGATGGTAATAGGCAGGTACCGCCTTGCTGTATTATTTTTTATGGTAAACTTTAACCACGTTACAGATTTAGAATATTTTAGGCGCGGAAATGACGAACTTATGCTGTGAAATTTGTTACTATTAACGATGTTTTTTGCCTGTAACGTATTGTTAGGGTCCTCTAATTCAAGAAAATATTGGTTTGTTAAATAGTGTGCTTCGCCGTCACGAATGGCCAAAGTATCGGTTTTAAATGCAAATACGCCAATATTTTGTAGCAGGAAAGATAAGATTAACAATATTTTTTTCATTTTTACAAAGCAGCAACTGCAATCAATTATAACAAATAAAAAATGCATAGAAAATTAAAAATTCATGCATCCTTTAAAATAAATATAAAAATACCACAACCTTTAAAGTTTGATCATGGCAATAGGTGTATTATACGTTGATGACGAAATTAACAATCTTAACAGCTTTAAAGCGGCCTTCAGGCGCGATTTTGAGATCTTTACAGCAAGCTCGGCAAAAGAGGGGCGTAAGGTGCTGGATAGCCAGGAAATAGGTGTTATCATCACAGATCAGCGTATGCCCGGCATCACCGGGATTGAATTTTTAGAATCGATTTTACCTGTATATCCTGATACCATACGGATACTATTAACCGGTTTTTCTGATATAAACGCTGTTATGGATGCTATTAACCGGGGCCAGGTTTATAAGTACCTGGTTAAGCCATGGCAAAATGACGAGCTTAAAATGTATATTGAAAACGCGCTCGAAATATACAATCTCCGTAAAGAAAATAAGGACCTTGCCCGTAAGCTGCAATTAGCTAATGCAGCGCTTGACGCTTTAGGCAGATCACGTTT
>JAQBOP010000354.1 GCA_028287975.1 Mucilaginibacter sp.
CAGACGATGGCGGGCTGATCATTTCTTCGGCGTTGCTTGCTGCCTGTGAGTCTGCCATACCCATAGAAATATTTTTGTCCTTTACGGCGGCGACACTATCTGTGCGCCCCATAGAGATATTTTTGTCAAGCGATGTTTTTGATGTAGCCATGGCTTTAATTATTGAGGGTTAAAATAAGGGTTAATATGTTTAAATGTACAACATATATATGCCTGATAGCTAATAATTTATAAAATATTTCTTCGGAAGAAACTTAGTAATACAGCCGTTAAAAATGAATAACCAATAATTATTCGCCAATAGCTTCAACACAGGCAAATCAAAAATTGATTAAATATCAAAAAGTACAAAAAAAATAATTTTATAGATACTAAATACACAGGAAATGGAACGTAAATTCGATATTTTAAACCAATTATATTAATTTACGATCCGGTTATCTTTAGGCGGATCATATACTATTTAAAGGCAAACCTACAGACGGTATGAGAATTACTTTCCTGATATTTTTACGTTTTATACTTTTTGCATTGTTCATCCCAGCTTGTTCTGTAAGCTTGTTTGCGCAGGTTAACAAATATCCTCCGATATCGGGCCGACCTATTGGCGCAGCTGTAGCCTTATCGCCAGACCCGATCGTACGTATGAGATGGGCAAATCCAGCTGCTTCAAGCGGCCTTGAAACGTACCAATTGCGCCCGGTTAAATGGAACGTTTCTGATCCAAGAAGCTTTGACATGCGCCAGTTTCAATCTCAAAACAGCATCGAAGTGACGGGCAAAGGCGACATCCGTTTTGATTTTGGCAGAACCAATGCCGGCTGGCTGGAGTTTGATTCGGACGACCTAACTGACAGCGTTACGCTAAGCATCAGCGAATATAATGAGCCCGCTATTGTGAACACCGGCGCTATACATCCTGTAAAAACATTGCCGCCGGTAAAATACGGGCATATGTACCGGCTGGAGTTAAGCCCTGATCTTTACGAAGGCGTAAGGTTTGGTTGGATCCACGTGTTGTCCCATCAGAAAAACTGGCATATAAAAACCCTTAGACTGGTTTGCCAGGTAAAGCCCGTCAATTATAACGGCAGCTTTTCTTGCAGCGATGCTGAACTAACTAAGATCTGGTACACCGGCGCATACACGGTAAAGCTAAATATGCAAAAAGATTATTTTGGGGCGATACTGATGGAGCGAAGCGACCGCTTTTCGTGGACCGGCGACGCTTATCCCTCACAAGCCGCGTCGATGGTCGCTTTCGGCAATTATGATTTCGTAAAAAAGAACCTGGTAAACACCTCCAAATTAGATAACGGTATTGCCAGCTATGCGCTTTACTGGGTGCTGAGTGTGATTGACTATGTAAATTATACCGGCGATGTCGCCTTTTTGAAAAGCTATATAGATAACGCCTCGCAAAAACTGGATAACGCTTATAAGAACTTCGACAGCCCCAACAATCTTGGCTTTTATGGATGGGACGAGCGTTTAGGTGCCGGTTTCGAAAACCCCACCAATACAGAAACAAAGCATGCTTACACCATGCTGTCTATAAGGGCCTGGTTGGAGTTTGGCAACCTGCTGAAACAATCCGGCGAAGAAAAATTGGCCGATAAATATCTGCGATATGCCGCTACCAAAATAAATGAGGAAAGAAAAAAAGGCACATGGCTAAATGAGTTTGGCCTGCATGCCTCGGCAGATGCGATCAATACTACGCTTACCACGCCCCAGGAAGACGCGGCGTTCTACCAGCGCAATTATACCGATAGGGCAAACCGGTTGTCATACTCGCCGTTTAATAATTATTTTATTATAGGCGCCCTGGGCAAAATGAACAAATATGACGATGCCATAAGCGCCATTAAAGATTGCTGGGGCGGACAAATAAATTATGGCGGCACCACATTTTTTGAAGTATACCGTCCAAGTTGGAATCTGATCCTGGGTAAAAACGACGCGCCGGTAAACAACCAGTGCGGTTATACCAGCCTTACCCATCCCTGGAGCGCGGGGGTTGTAAAATGGCTATCTGAAGAAGTTCTTGGTATAAAACCAATGTCGCCGGGGTTTAAAACCTTCAATATCATACCGCATCTGAGCGGTGGGCTTATCTCGGTAAAAGGTACAACGCCTACTTTATCCGGAAATATTTCTGCTGATTTTAATGAGATATCGGGCGTTTCTACTATAGCCATACCCAAAGGTACAATGGCCGAAAAAGTAGCGATCCCGACAGGCCAAAACGCGGTTGATAAAATTAGCCTAAATGGTATGCTAATTTGGAATAATGGCGCGCTTTCAGGAGCGAAATTATATAACGTACATATTGATAATGGCGCTATTGTTTTAGAACATTTAAAGCCGGGTAAATACAATTTTAAGGTTGATTATAAAGCGTTTTTTAAACCAACAGTCGTAAAACCCCTGCCGTGGAAATACGCCATCGATTCATTTAAACAGGATAGCCTTACCTGTGGCAAATGGAACGGCAAATATGGCAATGACGGCTATATGCTGTTTAACTATTTTAAAGCCGGCAAACACCTCCAAAAGCTACCGGCCTATATTGATTCTGTGGTGCTAACGCGTGATAAAAATGTTTACCTGGATTTACCTGCCGTCAATGGTTTATTAAAAGACACCGCCGGTTTAAATAAACCTTTAGGCGCAGTGATAACACAAGACCCGATTGCTTGCCTGCAAACCATGACCATAGATCTTTATGCCATAAATACCGCGACACATCAAATAGCTTTATACTTTTTGGATTGGGATAAAAAGGGCCGCCGCTCGGCAATAGAGATTTTTGATTTGAAAACAAAGAACCTGCTGGCGCCTGTACAACTGGTGAAAAATTATACGGGCGGCAAATACCTGATCTTTAATTATACGGGCAGCATTCGGATCAGGGTTAACCAGGTAAGGGGCGAGAACGCGGCCGTAAGCGGGATCTTTTTTAAATAGATTATCGGTAATGCTAAATAACTATTTTAAATATTTAAACATCACACCCACCGAGGAACGCTGGGGCCTTTATGTTACCTCGGTAGGCTACTCTAAAATTGAGCCGAATGATCATTACCCTAACCAGGTACATCCGCAAAGCCATCATTTAACCTGGAACCGGGGACGGATTCTAAATGATTACTATGTGGTTTTTATCTCCAAAGGAAAAGGGCTTTACGCTTCTACATTGACCCAGCCTTTTGAGCTTAATGCAGGTACCTGCTTTTTTCTTTATCCCGGTGTGCTGCACCGTTACAAACCCGACCCGAAAATAGGCTGGGAAGAATATTGGGTTGGCTTTAACGGCTACTATGCCGAACAACTCATGAACAGTGGATTTTTCGATCGCCAGAACCCATTTGTTTACCTGGGATTAAATAAAGATATCCTCATTCTTTTCAGGGACCTGATCAATGCGGTACAGGCTTCTTTAACGGGCTATCCGCAACAAATTGCAGGTATAACTTTGCAGATCCTGGGGCTGATCAATAATATTGCCGAACATCATGAATATAATGATGACCCGGTTGGCAAACTGATCTCGAAAGCGAAATTTATTATCCAGGAATCATTCGAGGATAACCTCGATATGGAAAAGCTTGCCCGCGAATTGCCCATGGGCTATTCTGCCTTCAGAAAAGCTTTTAAGCGGATCACCGGCGAGTCGCCTAATCAATATCATCTTAATCTTCGCCTTGAGCGGGCCAAAAACCTTTTAGCCACTACGGTATTAAATATTAGTGAGATCGCCGATCAGACCGGGTTCGAATCGGTCTTTTATTTTTCCAAGCTTTTTAAAAAGAAAAATGGTATTTCACCTAATGCTTTCCGAAAAGCAATCCCCCTTCAGGAGATCTGATACCGTTGCCTGAGCAGATCCTTCATAAAACAATTTACCTGGAACTGGTCTGCCGCGGGTGTGCCTGTAAATGGCAATACGGGCATATAGGGTGGCGGGCCAAACTCGGTTGTTATGGTTAAAAACGGCCGGTTGATTTTCCTGTTATGCGCGACAATACTATCCCACCATCCCAGGAAATGATCCAATGCGTACTTCCATTCGGGCGCTGCGGGGTCTGCCACTTGCGGGCCTTGCTCGAAGCCAACCCGGGCATGAATATGCCGGGTTCTTGCTATCGCTTTATTTAGTGTACCGGTAAAGTTTTCAAGCATACTTTCTGTAACGCATACCCAATGTGATAGATCGGCAGTTAATAACAGATCTTCTCTAATATCCAGAAACTCAGCTATCATTTGCGGGCAGTAGCCAAACCTGCCGCGGTGCGTTTCGTGCGCTACCATGATGCCGGTTTTTGCTGTAAATTCTTGCGCTACGTCGATCAATTCAAGATTTTGTTGAAACGAAAAATAATCTCTGCCGGTATGCGAGTTGATCAGTAGCGGGCCGGGTTCGGCACATTCATGGAGATTGGCTAAAAACGACTGCTTAAATTCTTCAAAAGTATCACCCTTCGCAGCATGTTGATGGGTTACGATAGCAAAACCGTGCTGTTGCAGGTAATCAAACAAGACCTTTTTATCATTCCTGTCCGACGGGATCCAGGTATCAATGCCATCATAGCCTGCCAGCCTGATCTTTTCAAGAAAAGTTTCCAGCTTAATATGCTCATGACCCCATAACGGGCAAAGTATTTTGATATCCATTTAAAATGAAATTAGAACAATAAAATTTCTTATCCAAGTAGATCAGACGGTTTTCTTAACCGTAAATTTTGTAGCGCCGGCACAGCGTTGTTTTATGGTAAGATTACCGGCGCTATCCGCCTTTATATTTTGCACTACGTTATTTACCTCAACCTTATAGCTTGCCCCCGTTTGCAAGCCTTTGATTATAAATTGATAGTTATCTGCAGATGTTATAGTCCATGAAAACACATGCGGCTTCCATTTGTCTATTTGCATGTCGATGCGCTTTTTTGATCCGGCGTTTACCTGTAACAGCATATCGTCTTTATTACCGGGGTAAAAGGTCAGCAGCGATCTGTTCTTACTGGCGCCAAAACCATCTTTACTTTTTATAGAAAAGCCGGTGGTGCTCATGGTATAATCATTCGCGCTTAGTTTTAATTGATAAACCGTATCCCTGAGTGTATATGAAAATGCCGTGCCGTTTAGTGACGATGACATGTTTGGCTCGATACCCATTCTATTCCACTTTGGGCGGATCCCGTAGATATCGCGGTACAGGGCGGTTATGGTTGTCGAGATGCCTGCTAAAATATCATCGCCCTGTCCGGTTTGTGTCAGTCGGTCATAACGTTGCGACGAAAGACCATCCTTTTTGTATTGTTTCAGGATGTTGCTGATGTATTTAAGCGCGATACTTTTATTGTAACCGGCGTAAGCCCTGATACCCAGATAACCCCAGGTCGGGAAAATATCGCCATTCTCATATTTCGGGAACGGCCAGTTGCCGCCGGATACTTCTTCCCTTCTGAACGAATCAAAACAGAGCGGCCAGTGAAACAGGTTTTCTTTTACGGCCCTTGCTTCTACCTGATCCAATATCTGCGCTATGCGTCGTGAATCATCACAAAGCCCAAAGGCGATAGCCGCGAAATTTACAGGTGTAACGAGGTTATCGCCGTGGATCGAGCCGTCATCATCGCGCCAGTAAACGTATTGCTTTTTTTCGGGCGACCAGAATCCGCCTTCGGCGATGGGTTTGTTAAAAGTATCCTTCAATCGTTTGGCCACATCTGTATAGTAGGTCGATTTTTCTTTGTCACCCAATACCTTTTCGCAATTTGCCCACAGTGTTAGCGCCTCATACATCTGCGCGTTAACAAACGAGTTTTCATAGCTTGCCCAAACAATGTCCAGCCAGTCACTTCCCTTTTTCTCTGAGACATTGTTATTCATCATTTCAAAAATCCCGTTATGATTAGCATCGCGTTTTATCAGCCAGTCAAGCGCTTTTTCGCAGGTAGTTTGATGCGCCCGCAGCCATTTGGTGTCGCCGTTCAGATCAAATTGTTCGCTGGTATTAATTACAAAATCAGGCTGCGAATCTATAGTGTATCCCCACATGGCTTCGTAATAGCCGGTTTTGGCATTATACGTTCCGGGGATCTCATCGCCCGGTACATTATGCCAGCGTGATAGCACACGCCCGCTGGGTAAAACAGCTTCATCACGCTCCTGGTCAAGCGTTGCCGACATATTTTTGGTGTAATTCTTGTCGTCAACAGCCATACCTATCTGCGCAAAAAATGGTTCGTGCAGGCATTTCCAGTTTGATACCCAGCCGTTCGCGCCGATAATATTATTATCAACCACGCCATATCTTCCTGTCGTATTCAATAACTCGCGGACGGCAACCGCATCTACCCCCGGCAACGTCCCTCTCGAATAATCTTTAAAATAGTCGACATACTCCAGATCAACTTCCAGTTTAACCGTACCTTTTTTAACCTGAAAAGGCGCAAATACATCGGCCTTGCCCGATACGAAACGGCTCAGGTTGTGGCCTTGTTCTAAAGGGTTGTCCGTTACGTATTGTGTACTGGTAAACTCATTATTGGCGCTATGCGAAAATTTTGTGGCGATGGTGTAGCCGTTGCCTGTTTTGGTGCTGATCCGGAGCGCATTCCCTGAATCTGCATTCCAGAAGGTAACGCCGCCTGTGTGTACGCCGTAGGTGTCATTTACCTGTTTAAGGTATTTACACCAAACCATCCCGCCGTTGTCTAAGATGCCGCCCTTCCAAACAGTTAGATTGGCGAAGTTATATTGCGGCATCGCCATATCTTCGAGGGTCGTCTCGTTGCTATAATCGCGTACAATATTCCAGCGGATCTTGTTACCAACCAACCTGAACTCCCAGGTTTCAGTAACCATAACGGCATCGTTGCCATATTTTAAACCGGATAGTCGTATTACACCGTTATCTTTTGTTAACTTGATATTGTTTTTCTTACCATTTGAGGAAAACGAACCGTCTTTTGTTTTGATCCCGGTATAAATCCCGGCAGGTGATAAAACATTTTGCCCTTTAATTTTTAATTGTTTGATCAGATACCCTGATGAATAATCGATCACGATTGACAATTTTTTATCCGGGACGGATATGGTAATTGTCTTCGCAGGCACGTCATATTTTATATCATCGGCTAATACCGGCCGCACGCAAAAAAGCATACAGATAAAAAAGGCAGCAAAAATGTTTCGAAGCGTAGTTAATAGCATATCATTATAAAGGTTGACCGACTGTTAATTTAGCTATTATTTTTTACTGTAGATCAACGGCGTAATTGCATCATCGTTTAAAAGATCACCAACCTTTAGGCGTGACACAATCTCTTCCGACAAAATATTTGGCGTGCCATTGAATGTATTTCCGTCCGGCATATAGGCACAGGTCATTGCTCTGCGGAAGCCCGACGTCATATTTGCATGAGCACCGTGAATAGTAAGCCCGTTGTGGAACGAACAGCTCCCCGCCTTCATAGGGGCGGCTACCGATTTAGCTGTTTTAAATTCGGGATATGTAGTGAAGATCGCGCCCATATTTTTACCGATCCCGGGATTTTCGAACGTGGTTTTCCGGTAAGATTCGGGGATGAAAAACAGGCAGCCATTTTCATAAGTAGCATCATCCAACGCTACCCAGATAGATATCGCGCGCCTGTCGCTAAACGACCAATATGGTGTATCCAGGTGCCACGACGTTGGATTTGCCCATGGTTTTTTTATCAGCGCCTGGTCATGCCAGATC
>JAQBOP010000389.1 GCA_028287975.1 Mucilaginibacter sp.
TAAACGTAACAATTCTTTCATAGTCTCATCTAACTAATAATATAATCGAAGCAAAAAGTTTGCTTAATAGATCATAAACAACTAAATTGTGCTTACTAAACAGAAAAACATGAATATCAAATTAAAAATTGCCTTGGGCCTGGCATTTACGGCTTTTACCTTTAACGCTAACGCGCAAAAAACATATACCCAGGGATTAGCTACGTATAGCTTAAAAACAGCCCAGGGGGACGTAGACTCAAAGGTGTACTTTAGCGCCGATTCAAGCGTTGCTATTACCCAGGCAGGCCCTGCAACGATAAAAATACTTTCAAATATAAAAGGCTCATATGTGGCTGTTTTAGTTGATGTACCTGTGGCGTCTATTAAAAAAGCTGCTGTTTTAACGCCTGATGAAATAGAGCAGGCACAGGCTGCAGCACCTAAACTTACTTTTACACCAGGTACAGAAACCAAAGTAATTAATGGTTTTAACTGTAAAAAAGTTGATGTTAAAGATTCAAAAAGCGGAAGCAGCTATGTAGCATGGGTTACTAAGGATATTACCGCCCCAATGACCAGCTTAACTAAATATTTTGGCGAGGCAGGTGGTTTCCCGGTACAGTTTACTACGTTTCAGCAAGGCCAACCAGTTGATGTTACTTTAAAATCTGTAACTGATGAAAAAGCGCCTGCAGGTAGTTTTGGCATACCAGCCGGTTTTGATAAAATTTCGTTAGATGACCTTAAGGCTATGAGTGGCGGTCACTAAGTCAATAAACCAACATTTTTTTAAAGGCTTCTTAACCTTAGGGTAAAATGGTTATTTTTGCCACCCAATGTTAAGAAGCCTTTATAGTTTTATTCGTTTTTATATCTTTTGGCTCCTGTTCTTTGCCATAACAAGGGCCACGTTCGAGATATACTTTCACACTAAACTTCACGGGGCCACATTTACAGATATCGTAAAAACATTTCTTTATGGTATCCGTATGGATGCATCTGCCACCGCCTATATAGCCATATTACCTTTATTAGTATTTATCATCAATTGGTTTGTCGGTAAAAAGCCAATTAAAGCCATCTGGCTTAAAATTTATACCTGGTTCTGCTTATTTTGTATCAGCCTGATAGCGGTAGTCGATTTAGGCATATTTGCCGAATGGGGTGCCAAAGTTAATTTTCGGGCGTTTGATACACTTTACAATTCGCCTGCCGAATCCATGTCGTCAACGGCTTCATCGCCTATCGCCCTCAATTTATCAATAATGGCAGTTCTGCTAATTATCGGTATTGTTTTAGCACATTTTATACTTGACCATTCTTTTAAAAAACCAATAACATCGGCAAAAAACAAAGTTATTTTTTTGGTGCTCTTGTTTGGTGTGAATTTTATCATTCTGCGTGGCACTTTAACGCCAATGCCAATTAATCAAAGCGCGGGTTATTTTTCTGACAATCAACTGCTGGACCTCTCCGCTCAAAATACAGAATGGAACCTGTTTAATAACGTATTTGAAAACCTGCGTAAGCCTTATAACCCGTATTTATTTTTACCCCCGTTGCAAGCAAAAAACATTGTTGACAGCCTATTTAAAGTAAAGAAAGACACTACTGTCCATATTTTAAATACCGATAAGCCTAACGTGGTTATTATCCAGATGGAAAGCTTTACAGCCGACATCATAGAATCATTAGGTGGTGAAAAAGGCGTCGCCCCAAACTTTGAAAAATTTGTAAAAAACGGGGTGTTGTTTAACAATATCTACTCTGCAGGAGATCGTACCGACAAAGGCATTATTGCTATCCTGAGCGGATTCCCGTCGCAGGCTATCCGCAGTATCGTTATCGATACACTCAAGCAAAGAAAACTGCCATCGCTGTTAGGCGATTTCAAGGACAGTGGCTATACTACGTCGTATTTTTATGGTGGCAATAGCGATTATATGAACTTTGACACCTACATGGCCGATCATAAAACAGATCAGATCATCGATGAAAAAACCATGCAGAAAAATGAGGTCGGCACCACCTGGGGAGCGTACGATAACGTTCTTTTTGACAAACATATAGCTTATGTTACCAAGCAAACCAAACCTTTTTTCTCGCTGTTGCAAACATCAACCAATCACGAGCCATTTTTACTTCCCGGCACGCCGCACTTTAAAGGTAAAGATGTGGCCGACCAGTTTAGAAGTACGGCCTGGTTTACAGATTCATGCCTGAATGTTTATTTTGAAGAAGCAAAAAAGCACGATTGGTATAAAAATACCTTGTTTATTTTAGTTGCCGACCATGGGCACCGTTTACCCAAAAGCACTTCTGCCGCTTTTGACCAGGCTAAATATCATATCCCGCTCTTATTTTTTGGGGATGCCATAAAACCCGAATACCGTGGCACTAAGATAACTAAACTGGGCAACCAGGTAGATATTGCGTCGACACTTTTAGCCCAGCTTAATATGCCGCAGCAAAAGTTTAAATGGTCAAAAAATTTATTGAACCCGTACACGCCTGGGTTTTCTTTTTTTGATTGGGATAATGGCTTTGGCTTTATGCTACCTGAACAAGCGGTATCCTACGATAGCTCGGGCCAGCGAATGATCTATGTTAAAAATAAAAATGCCGACCCTGCCTTAACCGAAAAAACCTTGCTTACCGGCAAGGCTTTTATGCAACAAATATTTACGGAATATTTGGCTTATTAGGCCGGTTCAAGCTCGACTTGTCAAATGACAATTATTTTAGTTAACTTCTCTATCCAACGCTACTACCCAATCATTAAACAACTTAGTTTCCATTTCAACAGCTTTATCGGCATGTAATTGCCACTGCGGCGAAAATTGTTTTAACTGATTGATCATTTCTTCTAAATGTCCTTCTTCCTCTAAGATAATCGACTTAACATTTATCTTGCTACCCGCGTTATCTAAAGCATCCTGGTAAATTGGGTAAAGTTCATCGGCGCGTACTTCAATAGCATAAGTAACCAAAAGATACGCAGCAAAACGTAACTCTTTACCTGTTAATTGCAGTTCTTTTTTCAAGTAACGGCATACTTGTACATCCAGCATATTCAGGTAGTATTTGCTGTAGTTTGATGCTACCAGGTATTCATCAGCATAAGTCGGGCAAAGCGCTTTACCTGTTTTTTCTATCTGTTTCTTTAAATAAAATGCATGGCGATGTTCTTCGGCAGCATGTTTTAATATAATATAGGTAACCGTAGTTGGATCTTCACTTGCCGAGATCTTGCGCGCACCGGTATTTTCCATTAACGACAAGGTGTTTAACCAGCGTGCATGTAATTGGTTATCAGCAATTATTGTGGATAGTATGTTGTTTAATCTCATAAGCCCTCTCTAAATCTCCCCCGGAAGGGGAGACTTTTTAATTTAATTTCTATTATTTATAAATACTTCTTGATAGCGGCCAGTGTAAGCCATTTAAGTCCTCCCTACCGGGGAGGGTTTAGGTGGGGCTTATTTCTTCAAGCGCCTGCTCAATTTTGCTGTAAATGTAATCCAAGTCGGCATTGGTTATGCAATATGGAGGTAAAATGTAAATTATGTTACCAAGCGGGCGTAAAATTATCCCTGCATCCAAAAAGTAATTATACAACTTGTCGCGCAACGAACTAAAATAAGATGTGTTATCGCCTGTCTCCCATTCCATCGCTATAATAGTACCTGTTTGACGTACTGCCTTTATTTTAGGGTGATCTTTGATTTTTAAGGCAAATTTACAGTGTGCTATTTTTATGCGCTCGATATTTTCGGCAGTAGATTCATCCAAAAACAGGTCGAGGCTGGCCAAAGCTGCTGCGCAAGCCACAGGGTTAGCAGTAAACGAATGTCCATGAAACAAGGTTTTTAATTTATCATCAGATAAAAAAGCATCAAAGATCTGTTGCGTACAGGTAGTTAAACCCAGAGCCATAGTACCACCTGTTAACCCCTTAGAGAAACACATAATATCAGCTTGCTCTGTTACGTATTCACTGGCAAAACGTTTGCCTGTGCGCCCGAAACCGGTAAACACCTCGTCAGCTATCAGTAATACATTTTCCTTGCGGCAATGGGCCATCAGCTCATTCAAATATTCAGCTTCGTACATCAGCATCCCTGCAGATCCCTGTACCAAGGGCTCAAAAATAAAGCAAGCTAATTCAGATTTGAGATTTGAGATTTGAGATTTGAGAGCTTGTATGTTTGTTTTATTGGGAAGATCAATAAATTCCACCTCAAACAACAATGAATCAAAGGCTGCGGTAAAGGCACTGCGTCCGCTAACCGCCATTGCGCCAAAGGTGTCGCCGTGATACGCATTTTTAAATGCCAGGATCTTTGTGCGGCTATTGCCCTGGTTGCTCCAGTATTGCAGGCACATCTTTATGGCCACCTCAACAGCTGTCGAGCCATTATCAGAGTAAAATGCTTTCTGCTGATTATTAGGCAAAATTGCCAATAAACGTTCTGCCAATTCAACCGCCGTAGGATGCGTAAAGCCGGCAAATATCACATGCTCTAATTTAGTTAGTTGCTCGGCAACTTTTTGAGCGATATACGGGTGTGAATGCCCATGTATATTAACCCACCAGGATGATACACCGTCTATGTATTTTTTACCATCTTCGTCGTATAAACAAGCACCCTCTCCCCTTACAATCGGCACAGGTGGTTGCGCGGTTTTCATTTGGGTATAAGGGTGCCATATTACTTTTAAATCACGTTCTACCAAGCTCATATCTTATCTATTAAAAGTTTTGCAACGTATTGGTCAATCGGGAAGGTAAAATCACTTTCTTTCAGATCCTTCAATTTTATCCAGCGGAAAGCCTGTAGCGGTTCTCCCTCACCGTCAAAATCAAACGGAATTGTTTTTATAGTCAGATTTAATGGGGCTAAGTTTTTCACCATATAATAAACGCTGATGATCTGCGAATCGTTAAAGGCCGATTTTACAAAAAAATCTGTAGTATAAAAATGACTCAGAACTTCTACTTCAGCATTACATTCTTCAACAAATTCACGCTTTAAGCCATCGGTCATGCCTTCACCATACTCCAAGCCACCGCCGGGAAACTTCGTGAATTGCATGCCGTATTCCTGCTCGTCGCTTATCAGTATTTCCTGCTGTTCGTTTATCAGCAGGCCGTAAACACGTACGTTAAATTGATACATTATTCAAAATGTTTTTTGTTACGGATTACCCTATCCATTGTCCACGGTATATCTTCGGTTTTGGGCTCGGACCTCACCGGGCAGTCAGGCATATTACAGTAATGGCAACAATTGGGCAAACATGGGTCTGCATGTATGAAAAGCTCGGTTTTGGTAACTTCGCTATTAATTAGTTTATCCACCATCGATACCTGTTCATGCACCTGGTTCAGATCGAAATAATAGGGTAACGTCAAGTGGCAATCAATATGTAAATCATTACCATATTTTTGTGCCCGAAAATTATGCAGATCTATCCACTCATTGCGGCGTTTATCGTCCAAAAACTGTACAACCTTATTTACCATATCAAAATCAGCCTCGTCCATTAATCCGCCAACCGACTTCCTGACTAATTTATATCCTGTAAATATGATAAAGAGCGCTACCAGTATAGATAAAATGCTATCCAACAACGCAATCTTAGTAAAGCTGATCAGTAATAAGCCAATTACCAACCCGCCGCTGGTAACCATATCAGTCAGCAAATGCCTGCCATCGGCTTCGATGGTTATAGATGGTATCGATTTACCCTTGCTTATCATATAGTAACCCAGCGCGCCATTAATAACACCGGTGATGCCTATTATGATAGCACCGACCAGCAGATCATGTATAATATTGGGATGAATAATACCATCGATGGACTTTACAATAATACCCAGACCTGCTATTAGTATCAATGTACCTTCTATAAAAACAGAGAAATACTCAACTTTGCCATGCCCGTATGGGTGATTCTCGTCACGTGGTTGTGATGAAAGATAGATACTAAAAAACGCGAACGAACTGGCAACCACATTTACCACGCTTTCGGCGGCATCGGTCAATACAAAGTTTGAGTTGGTTAAAAAGTATGCGGTAAACTTGGCCAGCATCAGTACAATACCGGTAATCAACGAAATCAGGATTATCTTTTTCTGTTCTTGCAAAGCAGCTTTATTAAGCGCCAAATGTAAGTTTTTTAGAGGTAAAAGGTGAAAGGCAAAAGGTAAAAGGTCAATTAGTTTAAAAGTAAGGATACTTAAAAGATAACTTCAACCTTTAACCTTTTGCCTTTCACCTTATTTCCTATATTTGCCGCGATAACAATAAAAAACAACTATGAGTGCATTAAGTAACAGGATCAACAACCTGTCAGAATCAGCTACTAT
>JAQBOP010000001.1 GCA_028287975.1 Mucilaginibacter sp.
AGCCACCCACCTGCCATTTTTAAAAGACGATGGCACGCTGTTTATTACCCTGCCTAATTTCAAAAGCATTAACGGTTGGGTGCAGCGCAAATTCGACATAGAAAACTACAATAAGCATTATATTGAAAGTATGAATCCGACGCTGCTTGCCGATTATTGCAGGCAGTTGGGCTTAAAGGATGTAGAATCTTATTATCACGGTAAATTTTCTATGTGGCTGGAGAATAAAGGCACACAATCTGCAATAGCCAAAGCATTTGTTAAAAGCTTATGGTTTACAGGCAAGGTGTTTACCAAGGTATTTCCATTTGAAAGTAAGGCCTTATCGCCGTATATTGTGGTGAAAGCAACGAAATAAAAACACCAAATCGTAGAGACGCAATGCTTTGCGTCTCCGCTGACAGGTGGACCGATATTATACCAATTCAGAGACGCAAAGTATTGCGTCTCTACAAAAACCAATAAACCATGAATAAAAATCTAACCAAACAACTGTTTCTATTCCTGTTCTTTGTCATTAATTATTCCGGTTTATTTGCGCAGGAAGCTTTATTGCCCACCAAATGGACCAAACCGGCCATGGAAGCTGCCGTTCCGTTTCCGGACTACCCGAGGCCGCAATTAGAACGCGCCGACTGGTTATGCCTGAATGGTGAATGGGAATACCGTGGCGGTAAGTTCATTGAAGACGCGCTGAACCCCGAAAAGCCAATTGCTTTTACTAATGTGGCGAAAAAGATCAGGGTGCCGTACTGCCCCGAATCAGTTATATCGGGGATCCAGCGTGATCAGGAGATCAATATGTGGTACAGTCGCAGCTTAGAGATCCCTGCCGACTGGAAAAACAAACAAGTTATTATTCATTTCGATGCAGTCGCCCATCACACAACCCTGTTTGTAAACGGCCATAAAGCCGGCAATCACGAGGGTAGCTACGATGCATTCAGTTTCAATATTACGCCATACTTGGTAAAAGGTAAAAACACATTGGTAGTCGCGGTGAAAGACCTGAACGATGGCCGCGTACCATCCGGCAAAAGCGGCCCGCGCGGCGATTATACCTTCTGCTCGGGCATCTGGCAAACCGTGTGGCTTGAACCGGTAAACAAAACCTATATCCAGAATATTCGCTTGCTTCCTGATCTTGCTAACAGCCGCCTAAAGGTGTTGGTGAATACTGAAGGTGTTGGTAAAGTAACCGCTATTGCATTGGATGGCAACAGCGAGGTTTCAAAAGCCGAATCTGCAAATGGGACTTATTTTTACCTGCCTATTAAAGAACCAAAGTTATGGTCGCCCGATAGCCCGTTTCTGTATGACTTGAAGATCAGCCTGGCAGACGCCCATGGCAAGGTAACCGATGAGGTGAAAAGCTATTTCGGTATGCGCGATATTAAATTAGGCAGAATCAATGGCGTTAACCGGCCTTTGGTCAATGGTAAATTTATTATGCAGCTTGGCCTGCTTGACCAGGGTTACTGGCCCGACGGGGTTTTAACTGCACCGACAGAGGAAGCCCTTAAATTTGATATCCAGTTTGCTAAAAACGCGGGGTTTAACCTGATCAGGAAACACATGAAAACCGAGCCCCAACGGTTTTATTATTGGGCTGACAAGTTAGGCTTATTTGTTTGGCAGGATATGCCTGCCATTTGGTATCAAAACGAAGACACGTTAAAAACCCGCAAGGAATTCAGGAAAGAGTTGAAAGCCATTATGGACGATCACTATAACTCGCCTTCTGTGATTACTTGGGTGCCTTTTAATGAGAACTGGGGCGCGTTTGATGTGAAAAACATCACCAGTTGGGTTAAACAATATGACCCGTCAAGACTGGTTAACGGCAACTCGGGTTTTAACAACAACCCGGATTATCAAAAAGCTTACGGCGATCCAAAAAATGGTGACTATGTAGATACCCATATCTATGTAGGCCCTTATGGCGCTTCGGTGCCTGACGAACACCGCGCCGCTTCATTAGGCGAATTTGGCGGGGTTGGCCTGTTTGTGCGGGGCCATATGTGGCCGGTGGAAAACAACGCGTATGATTATGAACCGACCAAAGCACGGCTAACCGACCGGTATGTATTTTTATTAGATGAGGTAGAACAACTCATGAAATACAAAGGCCTGAGCGTGGCTATCTACACCCAAACTACAGATGTGGAGCATGAGGTTAATGGGGTATTAACCTACGACCGCGCTGTAGAAAAAATGGAAGTGGACAGGATAAAAGCGGTGAACGAGGCTGTGATTAAAGAGAGCTACAAAATAGTCCCGAAGAAAGCTAAATAAATCAAGGATAAACTTATTGTCTGTGAGGACACAGACAATGGTGATGATGTAGAGCCGTAAGACATTACGCCTTAGGGCAAGAAGTGAAACTACTTCTTGCCCACGTACTTTATCCGCAACTGTTTGATCAGCCTTACGCCACGTTGCACCAGGGTACCTTTCCTGTTTTTGAGGAAACGCCTGATAGCGATGTGCGCCTGCTGATTTTCTTTAATCTCGGTCGGGAAGTTTTTAACCGGCTTTTGAGCGATATTAACGCCGTACATGTGTTCGATGTTGGAGTGTACTCCAGTACCATCATGGCCAATGTTGTGTACCAGCGAGCGCGAGGGATGCAGCACAAGCCCTCCTTTAAGAAATATGGACGCATACCACCTTATGGCCCACGAGTTGTTCTTTCCGGCCTTAAACTCCTGTATTTGCTTCCAGAAATTCATGGTGCCCTCTACCGAAAAATCATGGATCTTTTTTTTGTCGAACTGGCCTATTAATTTATCTATATCCGGTTCGAAGTTTTTCCAGGCACGCGCCCAGGTGGCCCAGCCCCAACTTGTGGCTATGCGGTAAAAGAAAGCATCGGGCAGCGTTTTATCATTCAAGCCATACATGTAGGCACCGATGTGCATAACCGGCTCATCGTTTTCATATCTGGTAAGGGCCTCGTTAAAATACTCGAGGGTATAAGGCGATGAGATCAAATCGTCCTCAAAAACAATAACTTTTCCAAACTCATCTACCAGTTGTGTAACCCCGCTAATAATGGAATTGGCAAGCCCCCTGTTTTCTTTCCTCGCTATTAACTTAACCGATTTAAACCCGGTAACCTCATTCGCCAGATCCCTAACCTCGTTAACCTTTTCCATATCGGCATCGGTCTTGGGCCCGTCAGAAAAAATGAATAAACGCAATTCAGAAGCCAGCACGTTTTTTTGCAACGATGCCAGTGTACGGCGCGTATGGTCGGGCCGGTTATATACAAACAGGGCTATAGGTGCAAGCTTTTGCATTAAAAGATCTCGGGCTGATGGTCGGCTTTCTTACACAGAACGGTATAATAATTTGCAAATTGTTCTTCCACCTTTTTTCCAAATACCGACGCGGCAATTTTCTTTACGCTATGCTCCAAATCGATCTTAATGCTGCTTAAAAAGTTCTTCGGTTTTTTTAAAGTTTCGAAAGTGTAAAACTTGGTTACTTCGGGTG
>JAQBOP010000299.1 GCA_028287975.1 Mucilaginibacter sp.
ATTATTAGACGAGCAGAAACAAATTGAGAATTTGCTAAACAACGTTCTCGACCCTAAAACTAAAGAATTACTGGAAAAATTACAGCAGTTAATGCAGAATGAGCAGAAAGACGGCACCCGCAATGAATTGTCTAAAATGCAAATGGATAACAAGTCCCTTAAAAAAGAGCTTGACCGGATGTTGGAGCTGTACAAAAAGCTGGAGTTTGACCAAAAATTAAATCAAAACATCAACCAATTAAAAAAACTGGCAGAGAAACAGCAGAAATTATCCGAAGACAGCAAGCAAGCCGATGCCCAGCCCAAAACAGGTAATGATAAAGAACAGACCGATAGATTACAGCAACAACAACAAAATTTAAACAAAGAGTTCCAGGATATTAAACAGAATTTAAAGGCCCTGGATAACGCCGAAAACAAGCAGGATTTTAATAATCCGCAAAGCGAAGAAAAAAACATTGAAGACAAAATGAACCAAAGCTCAGATCACTTGTCTAAAAACGATAAATCAAAGGCTTCTGAGTCGCAGCAGGAGTCGGCAAAACAAATGCAGCAGCTTGCACAAAAAATGGAACAGGAGCAGGAAGAGCAGGATTCAAAACAAACTGGGGTTGATGTAAAGCAACTGCGCGAATTGTTAAAAAGCTTGGTAAACAGCTCTTTTAGCCAGGAAAAAGTGATGGAATCTTTTAAGGGCCTTGGCATGGCCGATCCTAACTATGTAGCCTTGACGCAGACGCAGAAAAACATAAAGGACAACCTAAAAACCGCCGAAGACAGTTTGTTTTCATTGAGCAAACGCATCCCGCAGATCCAGTCGACCGTTAATCGCGAAATAGGCGCGATTAACAGTCGTATTGACAACGCGATCGATAATTTAAGTGACAGGCGCACGGCCGAAGCAACCAGTAACCAGCAATATGCCATGACGTCAATGAATAATCTTGCTTTGATGCTTAGTGACGCTTTGGCGCAGCTGCAAGACAAAATGAGTTCAAAAAACGGTAAGGGCAAATCTAAACAGATGTCTGTTTCGCAATTAAGGCAAATGGAAGAGAAGCTTGGCCAAAACATGCAGAAAATGCGCGACCAGATGCAGAAGCAGGGAAATACCCCCATGGGGCAAAGCCAGCGCGGGCAAATGAGCGAACAACTGGCAAAAATGGCCCGCGAACAGGAAATGATAAGACAGTCTTTACAGGAAATTAACAATGATTTAAGCAAAGATGGAGGCGCCGGAATCAAGGATGCTGATAAAATATCGCAGCAAATGGAACAAACTGCCAAAGATATCGTAAACAGGAAAATAACCGATGAGGCATTAAACAGGCAAAAGGAGATCCATACGCGTTTATTGGAAGCTGAAAAAGCCGAACAGGAACGAGAGCAGGACAAGCAAAGAGAGAGCCATGTGGGAAAGGATATGCCTCCGGGGTATATAAAGGCGCTGCAGGACTATCAGCTACTAAATGAAAAACAAACAGAGCAAATTAAAACCGTAGCCCCGGGTCTTAATTTGTACTATAAGCAAAAAATAAAATCGTATTTTGATCAACTTAATGCCAAATAACATGGACCCGGTACCAATTCATTCCACTGACTTATATACTTTGCAACTCCCTTCGGTTAGGGAGAGTATTACGTTGTTGGAGAACCTGATAGAAGAAATTGCTGATAAGTATCATGTTGCAGATGATATTTTTGCCAACATGATGACTTGCCTTAATGAGGCAGTTACCAATGCTATTGTGCACGGCAATAAACTGAACCCGGCCAAATTAGTTATTGTAAATGTTGAGGTTGATCCAAAACGTGCCACCTGGACCATCACAGACGAAGGGGATGGTTTTGATTATAACCACCTGCCCGACCCAACCGCCGAAGAAAACCTTGAAAGTCTTACCGGGCGCGGCGTTTTTATTATTAAACACCTTGCAGACCAGTGTGTATTTAATACCAAGGGCAATGAGGTTGAACTGCTATTTAAATTATAATGCCCTCCGTACAGTTTTTTGAAGAAGATATAACCTACAAGCTTAAAAACAAAATAAAGGTGCGCCAATGGGTCAATGAAACCATTGTAGCCGAAGGCTTTAAGCTACAGGAACTTACCTATATTTTTTGCTCAGACGCCTATTTGCTGCAGATCAATCAACAATACCTTGATCATGATACCTATACCGATATCATCACCTTTGATAATTCTGAATACGAAGGCGAGATAACCGGTGATATATTCATATCCATACCCCGCATACAAGAAAACGCGGCTATCTTTAACGTTTCAGAAACAGATGAGCTGCACCGCGTAATAATCCACGGCGCGCTGCACCTTTTGGGGTATACTGACAAATCTCCGGCTGACAAGAAAAAAATGACAGAAAAAGAAGATTACTATTTGGCTAAACGCCTTTTTATTAGCTAATTTTACTTTATTCAAATCTGTAATCCAACTTTAATACTATGAAAATATTAGCAATTTTTTTCGCGCTGCTGTTTGTTAGCGCACCGGCGTCGGTTTATGATTTTAAACTGAAAACCATTGAAGGCAAAGATTTCTCTTTAGCTAAGTACAAGGGCAAAAAAATATTGGTAGTTAACACCGCTTCGAAATGCGGTTTTACCCCGCAGTACAAAGAGCTGGAGCAGCTTGCCGAAACTTATAAAGACAAATTGGTTATTGTAGGCTTCCCTGCAAATAACTTTGGCGGCCAGGAGCCGGGTACCGATGCAGAAATTAAAACTTTTTGCTCAGACCTTTACAAAGTGTCTTTCCCGATGAGCACTAAGGTGAGTGTTAAGGGCGACGACATAGCGCCGTTATTCAAATACTTAACCAGTGCTGAAAATCCTGATTTTACAGGCGAGATCAAATGGAACTTTGAGAAATTTTTATTAGACGAAAACGGTAAATTAATTCACCGTTTCCGCTCAAAAATAACACCTATGGACCCTGCTATCACCAGCAATCTATAATCACATTTAATCATAAACAAGAAAGCCAACCGATGATCGGGTGGCTTTTTTTATTTAGTCCTTTTTAGCTTTCTTTTCGACATCTTCCTGCGCTTTCTTTATCGAGTCCTGTTTAGCCTTGGCGGCTTTCTTTTTCTTGTTAAAGAACCCTTTCAGCAGAAAATTATGCTGCGCGGCGGTAAGGTCTTCATTTAAAGTACTGGTAGTTTTATGTACATTTTGCATGGTTGTTTTTGCCTGGGCAACGGTCTTTTCCATTTCGCGGGCCATTTTATCATTATTTAGCAACCGGCCTATGCTGCCTTTACCGCCATTTACCTTAGCCACAATTTGCGATAGCCCATCAATAAGCGAGCCTGCATTATCGGCCATTTTAGTAAATTTACCTATAATTTTATCCACGTCAACCGGGTTAACAGACCCTATTTTGTCACCGTCTTTAACCATATCTGTGGTATTGGCTCCGCCCGGCATTAGCACGATTAGTTTATCGCCCATTAAGCCGTCGCTACCGATACTCATCTTCGCATCTTTTTTAATGAATTTTTTAACGTCGTCATTAATGGTAAGCACTACCTGTACCGTAGTATCGTTAACAATATTAATATCATTAACCACACCCACGTTAATGCCGGCAAACCTTACGTTGTTACCCACCTGCAACCCATTAACGTTTTTAAATGTTCCGCTTAGTTTAATGGTCGAGCTGAACAGGCTTTTTTGGTTGCCGATAAAAAATATGGCGGCTATTAATACCAGCAGGCCCACAAACGTAAATAGCCCTATTTTTAATTTCTGCGATGAGGTTGTTTTCATGATATATCCTTAAAAAATGATTGTACAATTTTGTTCTTTGATTTTTGAAGGCTGTCAAACGTGCCCTCTTCAATGTATTCGCCATCGTCCATGATCACTACCCTGTCAGCAGTAATGCGGGCGCATTCCATATCATGGGTAATGATGATGGAAGTGGTCTTATATTTCTTTTGCATGTTCAGGATCAACTCGCTTATCTCGCGGGATGTTATGGGGTCAAGGCCTGTCGTTGGCTCGTCATAGAGCATAATTTCGGGTTTGATAATAAGCGTTCGTGCAAGCCCGGCCCTTTTACGCATACCACCGGACAGATCAGACGGCATTTTATCGATAGCCTCTGCCAATCCAACGCCGTCCAATACCTCTTCAACACGTTTATCTATCTCTGCCTGATCTTTTATCTTTAATACCCGGGTAAGCGGAAATTCCAGGTTTTCGCGCACGGTCATCGAATCATACAAAGCGCCGCTTTGAAACAAGAAACCGATCTTCATCCGCAGCTCTTTTAGTTCTTTCTCGCTTAAATCTGCTACTTCTTCTCCAAATACTTTTAAGGTACCGGCATCTGGGATCAGCATACCTACAATACACTGTATAGTAACAGATTTTCCCTGGCCCGACCGGCCCAATACCACCACGTTTTCTCCGCGGTGTACTACCAGGTTAATGTCTTTCAAAACATCTTTGCTACCGAAGGATTTTTTGAGATGTTTGATATCGATAACCGCTTCCTGCTTATCATGGGTTTTCTTTTCTTTCGGCTCCGCCTTTGTCGCTTTCTCTTCCATGATTTATTTGTAAAATAATATGCTGGTGATCTGCACAGCAATGGCATCGATCACGAAGATCCATAATGAGGCGGTTACCACGGCCGAGTTGGCAGCCAGGCCTACACTTTCAGTTCCCTTGCTTGAATGGAAGCCTTTATAGCAGCCCACAAAGCCAATAGCCATGCCAAAGAAAATCGTTTTAATAAAAGCGGGTAAAAAGTCGGTATAATCAAGCGACGCAATCACTTTGGTGGCATATAACGATATGCTGATATGATCTCGCAGGTTAAGGGCCAGGAAGCCGCCAAATAAGCCTATCACATCGCCAATTACAGATAGTATGGGCACCATAATGGTGGTAGCTAAAATACGGGTTACAACCAGGTATTGCAGGGGATTGGCGCCGGATACATCCATGGCGTCCAGCTGCTCGGTAACCTTCATGCTACCCAACTCGGCGCCAATGCTCGACGCGATCTTGCCGGCGCAGATAATAGCGATGATTACCGGGCCAATTTCGCGCACGAAGGATACCGAAAGTGTTTTGGGCAGCATACTTGCCGCGCCAAAACTAACAAGGGTGGGCCTTAATTGTAAAATTAAAACCACACCCATGATAAATGAGGTTATACCAACCAGCATTATTGACCGATAACCTATTTCATAACATTGCCTTACAAACTCAGACCACTCAAACCCGCCTACAAAAATATTTTTGAAAAAACGGATAAAGAATGATACTTGCTCGCCAATGTCTTCCAGCCATTTTTTCCAGCCGGGTATAGTAATTTCTTCTGCCATAGGTGCTTATATTAATGTACTAACAACAAAGTTTTGCTTAATTGTTTTTAGCATTCAATATACCATACCGTGGCAGCTGGTTTATTATTGTAGCATCGGCACGTCTATGATGAGTAGGCGGGTATCTGCCCCGGTTTCAATGGTAATTGAATCAGTATCATAAACACCCACCGCATCCTTTTTGTTTAAAAGCTCATTGTTTATTTTAACAGAGCCTTCCAAAACAAATATATAAGCACCGTTACCGGCATTCTTGATATCGTAGTTTATAGTTTTTCCGGCTTCAAACCGGCCCATAGCGAAGGTCGCCTCCTGGTTTATCCACAGGGCATCAACGTTTTTATCGCCGGTTACCAATGTGGTAAACTCGTTAAGTTTAAATTGATCTTTATAATCCCGTTGGTCATACCGTGGGATTATGTTCCTTACTTTAGGGAATAACCAGATCTGCAAAGTATTGGCGGCCTCTGTTTTTGAATGATTATATTCTGAATGTTCAACACCCGTTCCGGCTGACATTACCTGCACTTCGCCGGCATTTATAACGCCGATGTTGCCCATACTGTCCTTGTGTTCTAATGCTCCCTGTAACGGAATAGTAATAATTTCCATATTATCATGTGGATGCGCACCAAATCCCATACCGCCGGCTATGATATCGTCGTTTAATACCCTGAGGGCACCAAAATGAACTTTATCGGGATGATAATACCCTGCAAAACTGAATGAGAAATTGGCTTTTAACCATCCATGATCGCTTGTTCCCCGCTCATTGGCAGGGTAAAATGTACTTTTCATATTGTCAAATTTACATGTTTGAACATACAATATTTATTCCACTAATTAATATTATGTATTTTTGCGGAAATTATACATTCATTGATGACAAAAAAGGCAGTAATTGTAGGCGCAAGCGGACTAATTGGCAGTAGCCTGCTAAACATTCTGCTAACGCACCCTGATTATAGCGAGGTTTTAGTAATAGCGCGTAAAAAAACTAAATCGAGTAGTTTAAAGCTGAAGCAGATAATTACTGGTTTAGATCTTCTGGATGAGCATATTGATGAAATAAAAGGAGACGTATTATTTTGCTGTTTAGGTACAACCAAAAGCCAAACTCCGGACGAGAATGAGTATCGAAAGATAGATCATGATTACCCGGTAAAACTAGCAGAGATCGCGTTTAAAAATGGAATAGCGCAATTTCACTTTGTTTCGGCAATTGGGGCCAATGCGCTGTCGTCAAACTTTTATTTAAAAACAAAAGGTGAGACAGAGCGGGATATAAAAGCGGTCGGTTTAACAACCACATTTATTTACCAGCCATCAGTATTAGAAGGCAGGAAAACAAAGAAACGGGCAGGCGAGAAAATAGCCATTGCTGTTTTAAAAGTGATAGGGCCTTTCCTTTTTGGAAGTTTTAAAAAGTACCGGGCCATAAAGGCAAGCGAAGTTGCTAAAGCCATGTTTAATCAATCATTAAAAAACAAAACGGGTGCGTTTACTTACACATCTGATAAAATAAAGAAAAGAGCGTGAGCACTTATATATCTGTAGAGAACCTGGGCCATTCATTTCATGACAACTGGCTGTTTAAAAATATTACGCTTGGTATTAACCGTGGCAGGCGCGTAGCGCTTGTGGGCATTAATGGTGCCGGTAAATCGACTTTGTTAAAATTATTGGCCGGCCAGTTTTTACCTACCGAAGGTAAAGTTGTACAAACCAAAGACCTGCGCATGGGCTACCTGGAACAGGACCCGGGCTTTAAAGATGCGGTTACTATAAGTGACTATATCTTTCATGCCGATAATGTACAGCAGCAAGCCATCCGCAAGTATGAAGAGTTGTTGGAGAATGACCCCGATAACGCCAAAGCGCTTGATGCCGTAATGGAAGAATTAAGCGAGGTTGATGCATGGGAGTATGAATATAAGATCAAGACCATTTTGGGTCGGTTGGATATTCATCATCTTAATCAAAGCATAACTACTTTATCGGGCGGACAAAAGAAAAGGCTGGCCCTGGCTAAACTTTTAATTGAGGATCCTGACCTATACATTTTAGATGAACCCACCAACCATTTGGATATTGATACCATTGAATGGCTGGAAAAGTTATTGACCGATGGCTCTAAAACCATCCTGATGGTAACGCACGACAGGTATTTCCTGGATAACGTTTGTAATGAGATCTTAGAGATAGACCGGGGCAAGATCATCCCCTACTTAGGTAACTACGGCTATTATTTAGAGCGTAAGGCCGAGCGGGATGCTTCGGACGAAGCAACCTTTCAGAAAAACTCCAATCTTTTACGTAAAGAATTAGAGTGGATGCGTCGCCAGCCGAAAGCGCGCGGCACCAAATCGAAGGCCCGGATAGATTCTTTTTATGACCTGGAAGCCAAAACGCAAAACGGCGGACCAAGGCAAACGGTTGAATTAAGTGTAAAAACCGCGCGCCAGGGAAATAAGATCATGGAGATCCATAATATCAGTAAAGCCTTTAATGGCAATACTTATATAGATCATTTCAACTACGTATTTAAAAAAGGGGACCGTATTGGCTTAGCCGGTAAAAACGGTGCAGGCAAATCAACCCTGTTGAATATGATCACCGGCAGTTTATCTCCTGATAGCGGCCATATCGAAAAAGGTGAAACTACCGTGATGGGTTATTTTCATCAGTCGGGTATTACCTTTAAGGACGACGAACGGGTGATCGATATCGTAAAGAACGTTGCCGAGTTTATTACAATGGCTGATGGAAAGATGATATCTGCTTCTGCCCTGTTAACTTTGTTCTTATTTCCACCCGCTAAACAGTATGGATTTATATCCAAGCTAAGTGGTGGCGAGAAAAAGCGGTTGCAGCTAATGAGCATCCTGATGAAGAACCCGAACTTCCTGATCCTGGATGAGCCTACCAACGATTTGGATATTGATACGCTGAATGTATTGGAAGAGTTTTTAACCAACTATTCGGGCGTTTTAATGATCGTATCTCACGACAGGTATTTGCTGGACAAGTTGACCGAGCAGTTATTTATTGTGGAAGGAAAGGGCCATGTGCGCATCTATAACGGCAATTATTCGTCATACCGTTTAGAGCAGGAAGATCAGAAACAACAGGACCGCGCGGATAAAGCGGCGGGTGTTATGCCAGCTTCGACAACTGTTGCCCCTAAAAACAAGCTGAACTTTAAACAGCAAAAAGAGATGGAAACGCTGGAGAAAGATATCGTTGTTATAGAAGATCAAATAAAGGAATTAAACAAGAAGCTGAACTCCGGGATAGACAATAGCGCTATTGTAGATACAGCAAAAAAAATAAGTGACCTGACCAACAACCTGGATGAAAAAAGCCTGCGCTGGTTAGAACTATCCGAATTAAAAGAAGCCTAATGAAACTATCAGACGTTATTGCATCATTAGGCGTTATTATATTATTGATAGCGTTTTTATTAAATTTATACAAGAAGATATCGGCTAACAGCCGTAGTTATTGCTTTATGAATTTTGCAGGAGCAGCGCTTTGCGGCTTCTCGTCATACCTGATCAGCTTCTATCCTTTTGTGGTTTTAGAAAGCATTTGGGCGGGTTTTGCACTGGTATCATTCTTTAAAGTTCCACGTGGAACGTCGGAGAAAGAATAAAAAACACATGTTCCACGTGGAACATGGCAAATAAAATGAAGAATACATTTAGTGTTCCACGTGGAACATGGAGGTTAAAATGTTTAGGAAATACGATGTAATTGTAGTGGGCGCCGGCCATGCCGGTTGTGAGGCAGCAGCAGCAGCGGCTAACCTTGGGTCGTCTGTTTTGTTGGTTACCATGAATATGGGGACTATCGCGCAGATGAGTTGCAACCCTGCTATGGGCGGTGTTGCCAAGGGGCAAATAGTGCGGGAGATTGATGCGATGGGTGGCTATTCAGGCATTATAACAGATAAAACATCTATACAATTCAGGATGCTTAATCTGTCAAAAGGCCCTGCTATGTGGAGCCCACGGGCACAAAGCGACCGGATGCGCTTTGCTGAAGAATGGCGTTTAGCGTTGGAAAGAACGCCAAATGTTGACTTTTGGCAAGACACCGTTAACTCATTATTGATAACCAATAATACCATTAAAGGCGTTCGCACCTCGTTGGGAATAGAAATAGAAGCCGATGCTGTTGTACTTACAAATGGCACCTTCATGAACGGCGTTATCCATATTGGCGAGAAAAAGTTTGGCGGTGGCCGGGCCGCAGAGAAAGCTACGACAGGTATAACTGAGCAATTAATTACTTTAGGCTTTGAATCCGGCAGGATGAAAACCGGTACTCCCCCACGCATTGACGGGCGTAGTTTAAACTATTCGGTAATGGAAGAACAATGGGGCGATGAAGATCGCGGCCGTTTCTCTTACACCGATGTTGAGCAAATACAAGAACAACGTTGCTGCTGGATCACTTATACCAACACCAAAGTACACGAAACATTAAAGGAGGGCTTTGAACGATCTCCCATGTTTACCGGGCGTATTAAGGGCCTTGGGCCACGGTATTGTCCATCAATAGAAGATAAGATCAACCGATTTGCAGAACGCGATCGACACCAGATATTTGTAGAACCTGAAGGGTTAAACACGGTAGAGATCTATGTAAATGGCTTCTCGACCTCATTACCCGAAGATGTACAATACAAAGCACTGACCCAAATACCGGGTTTTGAGAACGCCAAAATGTTCCGCCCTGGGTATGCCATAGAATACGATTACTTCCCGCCTACCCAACTTGGCCTGACCTTAGAAACCAAACTGGTTAGCAATCTATATTTTGCCGGACAGATAAACGGCACAACCGGTTATGAGGAAGCGGCATCACAAGGTTTTATTGCCGGCATCAACGCGCATCAAAAATTAAAGGACAAGCACGAACTGATCATGAAAAGATCGGAGTCATATATCGGCGTATTGATAGATGACCTCGTGACTAAAGGGACTGAAGAGCCGTACAGGATGTTTACCTCGCGCGCCGAACACAGATTACTATTGCGCCAGGATAACGCGGATATCCGCCTCAGTCCTATCGGGCATGAGCTGGGCTTGATCAGCGATGAGCGTTTAGAAAAGGTAAATCAAAAAGTAAAAAACTCTGACGATATAGTGTCCTATACACGTACCCGCTCTATCGAGCAGGCAAATGTTAATACCCTATTGGAAGATCTGGGCACATCGCCTGTTTCGCAAAGCACTAAACTGTTTAATTTGTTGAGCCGCCCGCAGGTGTCAATCAACGACCTTAAATCTGTAGATCCAACCCTTGCCGCCTACTTATCAAACTATGATAAAGAAACTATTGAGCAGGCTGAAATAAAAATCAAATATGAGAGTTATTTTGAGAAGGAAATGGATATTGTTGAGCGAATGAAAAAAATGGAGGACAAAGAAATCAATCCGGATTTTAATTACCAGCAAATGCAATCACTATCAAAAGAGGCACGCGAAAAATTAATGAAGATAAAACCACGCACTTTAGGCCAGGCATCGCGCATTTCGGGCGTGTCGCCGTCTGATATTTCTGTTTTAATGGTTCACATATCAAGATAGTTTATAAGTAACTGTAATTCAATAATTTATAAAACATTAATTTTAAGCCATTATTTTAAAATCCGAATGGTAATCTTCGTAAAAACAAAAAAATCGTTTATTTCGCTTAAAAATGACGTTAAATAAAAAGGGCTGGTTTTTTCATAAAAAATATCTGTTTTTAATGCTGGTTTTAGTGGCTTTGGGCTGCGCGGTACAACAAAAACCCCAAGGCGGGCCCAGAGACCGCAATCCGCCAAAATTATTGAAGGCTACCCCACCAAACCTTACCCACAATTTTTCGGCGAAAGAAATACACCTTGAATTTGATGAATATTTCAAACTGAATAACCCATTCCAGGAAGTTACTGTTTTTCCTGCTCCAGAAAAAAATCCGGATTACAAGGTTCGTTCAAAAACTTTGGTGATCACCTTAAAAGATACCTTACTAAAAAACACTACTTATGTGATCAATTTTGGCAAGGCGATAGGCGACGTTAATGAGAATAATATTTTAAAGAATTTCACTTATGTTTTTTCGACGGGTAACCACATCGACTCGTTGACCATGTCGGGCACTGTTACCAATAACGACACCCAACTAAAGGAAAAAGACGCGACAGTGATGCTCTTTACTTTAAAGCAGGACTCGTTGCTGTTTGGCAAAAAGAAACCAAGCATTTATGCAACTACCGACTCGGTAGGAAATTTTAGGTTGAGCAATTTAAAAGAAGGCACTTACAAGATCTATGCTTTAAAAGAACAAACCCCTGACAAGATCTATGACAATGATAATGAACTAATCGCTTTCTCTACAAAGCCAATTAAGTTTACACACGACACGTCGACCATCAATTTAAGATTGTTTAAGCAAGAGCCCGTTAAAATCAGGTTCGTAGCGCGTAGTTTTACGACTGACGGTGCCATGTTGTTTACCTTTAATAAACCCATTGCAAAACCATCTGTAAAGATCATTTATCCAAAAGGGCTGGATGAACAGAAAATAGTTGATTTTACCAAGACCGGCGACACGGCAACTGTCTATTCAAAAAACATGGACTTTGACTCTGTCCGCTTTGCTTTTTATAGTAACAATAAACCTTTGGATACCACTTACCTGCGCAAGGGCCGTAAAGAATCATATACGCGGACACTGGGTTTCAGGTATGGCCTGTCATTTATCAATGAACTAAAACCGGGTACAGATCTGCACTTGTATACAAGCCTACCTATTGATTCATTTGAGCCATCACTGATAACCTTAAAAGAAGATTCGGCCAGTGTTAATTATACCCTGACCAAAGATACCGGCGCGGCATCAAAAAATTTCACCTTAAAATACCGATGGAAGCAAAAAGCTGCTTATCAGCTGATCATTGAAGATGCAGCTTTTACTACTATTTATGGCGATAAGAATAAACGACAGTTTAAAAAATTCAGTATTGGTAAACCCGAGAGTTTTAGCAATTTAACGCTGAGCGTTTCTGTGCCGGATAGCGGAAAGATGTATGTGGTTCAATTATTAAATGAGCAGAACATTGTTTTAAGAAGCGACGTTGTTACCAAAAAAACAAAAATAATTTATACCAATTACTACGTAGGTAAATTTACTGTCCGTGTAGTTTATGATGATAACAAGAATGGCAAGTGGGATTCGGGCAGTATCAAAGAATCACGGCAACCGGAGAATATATGGGTAAACCCGAAACAGATAGTCTTGCGACCAAACTGGGACTCGGAGGAAACGTTAGAGATACCTAAAGAAGTTATTGCCCATTAAACCAGCCGGAGTACATTACGTAGTTATTGGGCAGTTTATCAAGCATAGCGCGCTGCTCCTCTGTTAAAGGTTTTATCTTTTTAGCGGGCGTACCGGCATATAAGTAACCCGACTCGCATATGGTTTTTTCTAACACTACAGAGCCGGCGCCTATAATTACATATTCCTCAACGACAGCATTATCCATCACAATGGCGCCCATTCCAACCAGCGTATGATCTTTTAATGTACAGCCATGCACTAAGGCATTATGTCCTATAGACACATAATTACCTATATCAGTAGCCGCGCCATTATAAGTGCAATGTATAACAGCGCCATCCTGGATATTTGAATTGTTACCTATGCGGATATAATTAACATCGCCCCGGATAACCGCGTTAAACCATACCGAACATTTATCGCCTATAATTACATCGCCAACTATGGTGGCATTTTCAGCGATGAAACAGTCTTGTCCCCATGTTGGGTTTTTACCTTTAACTGGCAATATTAACGGCATATGCTATATTTATTTGTAAATTTTAAATTTACTATATTTGATTAAACCTGCCTTAATTATGAGAAACTTTATCGCTATAATATTATTTGCATCAGCCATTCCCTGCAACGTATTTGCGCAAGATAAAGACGCGCTAACTCCGCAAAAGCCAGCGACGTTCCCGATAAATCTTGATATTACAAACCGGTATAACAATGCTGTTCTGAAACCTTCTTATTTCCACAAGCTTAATAAAGATACATTAGATTTGGCCAAGAAACCCCTTTATTTTTTAAAAATTGACGGCAGTGATGCTATCTTTAATACAATACCTTCACTAAACTTACTAGATCAGGGGGATATATCAAGCATGGAAATATTAAAGGATAAAATGGCAATTGATGCATATGGCAAGAATGCGAAAAACGGTGTAATTATCATTTCCCTGATACAAGGAACAGAAATACTACAGGAAAATAAATTGTTAGATAAATATAATATCGATAGCAAGTTTAGGAACCTGCCGCTGTATGTAGATAGCACCCTGGCCCACCGTTCTAACCAGACGTTTTATGCATCAAAAAAAATAAAATCTGTAACCGTGGCGGAAGAAAAAGAAACAGGTATGAAGTATATCAGTATCCTTACAGATAATGTAATGATAAAATAAGGTGATAGTACATTACAATATAACCGTGTTAATTAACCCTTGAAAAACCTGATCACATTAATAATACTTTTTTCGACCATTGCCGGCAACTCTTTTGCACAGCAAAATAAACTTAATAAAGATACATCAGGCTTTGCAAACGAGCCTATATATATTTTGGCTGTTGATAGCTTCGCCAAATCTTACCGGGTTAATTATGCAGCCGATTTTGTGGATCAATATGATATTAAAAACCTGGAAATACAGGGGCCGAAAGAAGCTGAAAAAAAATTAGATAAGATAAAGGCGAAACATAGTTTAATAAAAATAACCATGAAAAAAGGAATACGTTTATTAACTGAGCAAGAATTGTTGCATCAATACGGTATCCCCAATAAAGATAAAACCCTACCAGTATATGTAGACAGCACACTTCTTTATCCATTAGCAAAAGTTATGTTTCAACCTGAATGCATAAAGAGCGTTACTATAGCGTCAGATGCAGAAACAGGCTCAAGATACATCAGCATATTTTTAAAAAGAAGACCCGTGCTTCCTATGCCTGAAATGCGTCGGCAATTACATTAAAAAAGTCCGGGAAATAATATAGCTTTGATTTAAACCCATTTACGGTGAAAAGCCTGATCGTTGTCTTATTTACTTATGTAACAAGCCTGACTTGTTTGGCCCAGCAGTTTAAAATTAATCAAGATTCAATTATAAATAACACGACAGGTAATCCAGGCTTAAGGTATCAGGCAAAACCATATAACGGGCCGATACTTTATTCTACAGGCAACGGTTATCGCCAACAGGGTAAACTATTTAAAGATACGACCGGATTTTTCACGCCGAACTCACCTTATTATCTTATAACGTTAAATGACCAGATCATTCCATACTCAGCCTGGCCAACACTTAGTTTAATAGGTGTGCAGCAAATTGACGAAATGAAAATCTATTCAGGCAAAAAAGCAGATTCATTATATGCGGGAAGCGGTGAAAAGGGATTGATCATTATTAAAATAAAAAAAGACCTCCCTGTGTACACCAAGTCATCATTTCTTAAAAAATATAATATAAAAAGAAAGTATAATAAACTTCCGGTTTACATCGATAGCGTTATCGCTTACCATACGGATAAACTTATGTTATCGACCAGTGATATTAAGAGCATAACGGTAACAACAGACAATGAAACAGGATTGAAATTTATTAATATATTAACGACTTTTCCACACATAAAATATAATCCAAACGAACACTATATTCGTGGTTTGGCCTCATCCGGAAAGAATTAATAAATAAGCTGAAATAGCCTTTACTGTGAGAAAGTTTATAACAATCCTATTTGTATCAGTGATACCTTGTTGCTCGTTCGCACAGCAACATCAAGATACTTTAGCGTCAAAAAAAACAACAGCGGTAAAGACAACGAGTAATCGCGAAAACTGGTATAATAGGGTTGTTGTAAGACCTTTATCTACACATCAACTTAATAAAAATACATTCCGCTTTGAAACATCGCCGCTTTATATCTATAAAATTGCCGGTAGTGATAATGTCTTCAACGCAATGCCTTTTTTTAATTTAATTGAACAAAAGGATATAGCAAGCATAGAAATATTGAAAAATAAACTGCCACTGATCGTTATGGACCAAACGGCAAAAATGGCGTCATTATCATCACCTTAAAACGAGGAACAGAAATACTAGAGGCAAATAAATTATTAGATAAATATAATATCAAACAGAAGTTTAAGAAATTACCGGTATACATAGATAGCAATCTGACCAACAACTCTTATAAAATGTTTTATGCTTTAGCTAAGATTAAATCAATAACCGTCGCCGATGAAAAAGAAACAGGAATGAAGTATATTAGTGTTCTTACTACAAACTACGATATATTTAAACAGTAACATAATTTAGCATTCCATAAGCGGAAATAGCTCAGCTGGTAGAGCATCAGTTTCCCAAACTGAAGGCCGCGGGTTCGAATCCCGTTTTCCGCTCGCAACATATTAGACTTGCGAAGTTTTAAAAACTTCGTAAGTCTGGCGCCAATCTAAAAAGATAAAATATTAAGGTTTCTCTCTTCGTGTATTTGTTTTAAGGCTACTTGGGCTTCTACCGGATATTCGTTATACATTTTATAAAATCCCACTAACTCGTCATTTGTACTTTCTACAAACTTTTTATAATAAAACTCTACTTTTTTATCACTTTCAGACCGTTGATATTGTTTTGACCCATGGAATAACAATGAATAGCATTCAAAAAAGAAATTCCTATTAACAATGCAATAAATTATTAAAATCAAGAGTGTGATGGGATCAATTCCAGGATATTGAATAAAAGCAAAACTATCACTTACTGGCGTTCCAACCCTTGCTACAGTTGCCACAACAAAATTAATTATGCCAAATGTTGACAATACTAATAGAAGTAATACAACAAATTTCCCTTTTTCTTTATTACTTACTTTAAGTATTACACCTAAAATCAATAAAATAGCTGCCAAAACGTTATTCAGATATATTACAGATCCCTCTGCAAAATGATGGCAAACTCCCGTTATAATGTAAAATCCAAAAACTGATACTAATAGAAAATCAAAATATTTGTTTGGTTTGCTCATATCTGAAATTACCTAAAACACCGTATCCTCCAAAACCTCCTGGTGCTCTAAATAATCAGTAGTATAATGCAACCCCCTGCTTTCTTTACGCATCATGGCTGATTTTACCACCAGGTAAGATACTTGGATCAAATTACGCAGCTCGCAAAGCTTAACAGATAGTTTGGTTTGTTTATAAAATGATTCCGTTTCTTCATACAATAAGCCCAAACGGCGCATGGCCCGCTCCAGACGGAAATCAGAGCGAACAATACCCACATAGTCATTCATCAACTTCTGCATTTCGCGAACGTTGTGCGTAACCAGGATATCTTCATTAGACGATTTTACGCCCTTCTCATCCCAGTCGGGTATATTTTCGGGAATTGTAATGATATCAAATTTTTCAATGGCATTTTTATAAATCCGGTGCGCGAAAACCAATGCCTCTAATAAAGAGTTGGAAGCTAACCGGTTAGCGCCATGTAACCCGGTTGATGAGCACTCGCCACAGGCATATAACCTGCGAATTGATGATTGGCCAAAATGATCGACCATCACTCCGCCGCACATATAATGACAGGCCGGCGAAACCGGGATCATATCCTTGGTCATGTCAATACCTATCTCTAAACATTTGGCATAGATATTTGGGAAATGCGTTAACAGGTCTTTTTTACTGCGATGACGGATATCCAGGTAAACATAATCCTCACCCGATTTTTTTATCTCAGCATCAATGGCACGGGCAACGATATCACGCGGGGCTAATGATTTACGTTCGTCATACTCCTGCATAAATTCTTCTCCATTGGTGCGTTTCAAAATCCCTCCGAAACCACGTACTGCCTCTGAAATAAGAAAAGACGGATAATCGCCCGGATTATATAAAGCAGTTGGGTGAAACTGGATAAACTCCATGTTCCTTACTTTACCCTTTGCGCGGTATACCATGGCCACGCCGTCGCCGGTAGCTATGGTAGGGTTTGTAGTTACCGCGTAGATATGACCGGCACCTCCCGATGCCATTACCGTAACTTTCGACAAAAACTTTTCAACTTCTCCGGTTACCGTATTTAAAGCATAGATGCCGTAACAGGTAATGTCATCGGATGATTTATCAACAAATTCTCCCAAATGGTGCTGGGTGATCAGATCAACAGCAAAATAATGCGTCAGGATCTCAATATTAGGGTTTTGATGGATCTGCTCTAATAAGGAACGCTCAATTTCAAACCCGGTAATATCTTTATAATGCAATACCCTAAATTCTGAGTGCCCACCCTCTTTTGCAAGGTCATAAAGGCCCTCGTTTGTCTTGTCAAAACTGGTTCCATAGTCAATAATTTCGTTGATCCGGTCCGGGCCTTCCTTTACTACAATTTCAACAACTTCTTTATCACATAGCCCATCGCCGGCAATCAGGGTATCATTAATATGTTTTTCAAAAGAATCCTCCTTTTTATCCACAACCACCGCGACACCTCCCTGGGCATACTTAGTGTTTGATTCGTCTTCGTTCGATTTTGTAACTATCAGTACCTTACCGTGCTTTGCCGCCTTTAGTGCAAAACTTAATCCGGCAATACCAGAACCTACTACCAGAAAATCCACAGATTTGGACATAGCGTATGTGTTAGATGTGTAAAATTATAAAGTATGTTAACAATAGCGTTCAAAGATGTTAATTTTGTGTAAGCAAAAAGCTAACAAGTAATTAATAAGTGGATAACCTTACTTTTTAGTGATAATGATAACAATTTTTAAGCGACTTTTGCTCCGTTTTAACAAAGAAACTAACATTAAAAACACTAAGAAAATATTAACAAATAAGTTTTTAAAATAAAAGTCGATTATCAGATTATTCTAATTATCAGTTAAATAATTAATCAAAAGTATCTGTAGCTTGTTAGTAAGTAATTAGAAAATATATTTTAGTTAAAACGTCACACTATTTTTAAACATAACTAACACACCAATAACAATAGTTTCTTTTTATATAAAAAAATCATTGTTATTAATTGAATTGTTGAAATGGATATCTTCGAAGAAATAAAACTGAAAGGCTACGCCGAGGAATATATAGACCCAACGCTCGACCTTTTTGATGAGATAGAAAAACTTAAAAAAGAAAAAAATGCGGTTATACTTGCTCACTACTATCAGGATGCTGATATACAAGACATTGCAGATTATATTGGAGATAGTTTGGGATTATCGCAACAAGCCGCAAAAACCGATGCCGATATTATAGTTTTCGCCGGTGTGCACTTCATGGCCGAAACAGCCAAGATCTTATCGCCAACGAAAAAGGTTTTACTGCCAGACGTAAAAGCCGGCTGCTCATTAGCCGACAGTTGCCCGCCGCATTTGTTTAAAAAGTTTAAGGAACAATACCCCGATCACCTGGTGATCACTTACGTAAATTGTACGGCCGAGCTAAAAGCTTTAAGCGATATTGTTTGTACATCAAGCAACGCCGTGCAAATTGTAGAAAGTCTGCCACTCGAGCAGAAAATAATATTTGGGCCTGATAAAAATTTAGGCGCTTATGTGGCCAAGAAAACAGGACGAGACCTGGTATTATGGAACGGTGCCTGTATGGTGCATGAGATTTTCTCTCGGGAAAAGATCACCAAACTAAAAGAAAGACACCCTGGTGCCAAATTATTGGCCCACCCCGAATGTGAGGACGTGATATTGCAGATGGCAGATTATATTGGATCTACCACCGGGATCTTGAAATATGCCACCAGCCAACCGGGAAAAGAGTTTATTGTAGCTACCGAGCCGGGCATCATTCACCAGATGCAGAAAGATAACCCTGATAAGGTGTTTATCCCTGCTCCGCCGAATAATAATTGTGCCTGCAATGATTGTCCTCACATGAAAAGAAACACGTTGGAGAAGCTTTATTTATGCCTTAAAAATGAGCTACCGGAAATTGAAGTACCGCATGATATTATTGTAAGAGCTGTAAAACCGATAGAAAGAATGCTGGAGATATCGGCTCAACTGGGGTTGTAACATAGTAAAGGGAAATGATAATAATAAATTAAGATTGTTATAATTATTATTAAATATTTGAAAATACAAGTTTAAAACTATATTTTTATTTAATTAATGTCAATAGAATAGTCACACTTTAGTATGACTAATTTTGTTGGCATTAATTATTTGTGGATACTTGAGATTATAAATTTTTTGTTTTCCAACGAATTATATAACTGGCTTATTTTTTTGACGCCTAATTTCTTTTTTAAATAAGCTAATAAATATATTTTAGTTTTATTTTCCACACCGATCATATCGCCATAAATATTGCCAGTAAAAAAATCTGCTATTTGACTTAAATTATTATGATTATGAGGTTCGATTTTTAAATCAAGTTTCTCGCCATTGGAATTCAAATAATTAACAAGCTGGGTTTTACTGGTTTTAAAATTGACATATGGTACTTCTTCTTTTATAATGTGTTCTTGAAAGCTATTTTTACGAGGTAGATTAGTAATAAAGTCTAAGTAAAAAGCATTGGTCTTTGTAAGTTCTTTTAAATCTTCCAATGCTTTTCTATAATTGACTCTGTACTCAATATCATGAGTTAAATTGATGTCATCCTTTTTTAAATTAGTTGTGCTATTAACTATTCGTCCGTAAAAATAAATTGAGGGTTCATTAAAGAAATAATCAATTAAATCTTTAGCAAAAGAAAGTTTGTATTTGTCAGTACTTCTAAAACTTAATCGTTTTTTGTAATGATTCTTTAACCTTAACTCATTGATAGATCTTTCGACTTTCTCTGGAAAATCTGCGTGTATAAATCCTATAACCGAAGGAGTTGTAGCTGATAATGTAAAGTTTGTTTCCTTCACATGTAGATGCTTATAGGGTACAACGATTTTTTTATATGGAATTCTTTTAAATATAGTAATAGAAGTAGTCCCGATACCAACTTGTTTTAAGAATTTTCTCCTATTTTGCATGTCATCTGATATAAGCAGGTAATTTAGTCGAATTATTTATGCGCGCTACTTTAATTTGATCTTTAGTAATTCCTTTCACTGTTGATAGATCTGCTCCGTATAAGATAGCTCCGTATAAGTTAGCATCGCTTAAGTCACTACCATTTAAGTCACAATTAATTAAGTTGGCTTCGCTAAAATTTACTAGTTGTAGGTTTGAGTTTTTTATAATAGATCCTTTCATAATGGATTGTTTAAAACTGCCGCCGTAAAAATTGGATTGCGATAATATTGAATTTGATAAATTAGTTTTTGAAAAATCTGCTTCCATTCCGCTGACATATGAGAGATTTGCGTTAATAAAAGTAGATTCAGTAAAAACGGACTTTACCATTTTTGCGTAAGGCAGCCTAGCGTTTTCAAAATATAAATTCTTTAATATGGAATTTGAAATATTTACACCATGATCATTATCTATCAAATAGTCTCTATTCGTTTCCCTAAACGAAATTATGCCTACAGCGGCCTGGATTTCTTCAAAAGTATATGTACTAGTATCATTTGATTTTTGCCTAATATAGGTTGCAAGAACGTTGTTAACTACAGATATATATTCCTTTGAACTTGAAGCTAGTTTTTCAAGTGAAAAAATACCTCCAAGTCTAATTTGTGGGTTACTGCTGCCGAGTTGGTCTATAGCCTTAGAATATCTATCGGTTAAAAACACCTGCTGCGAAATAGAAATACTTTCTCTAGTTTCAGATAATTGACTCCATGTAAAATATAAACCAACAAATACGAACAATCCTCCGATTATTTGAGCTATAGTTTTGCGAAATTCATTTTCAAGCGTCAACACTTGATTTCTGCTTAAATTGTTTTTGTTCTTTAATTGCCAAATAGGAATTAGCCATAGGAAAAGCGTTGAAATCAAAAGAATAGCAGCAATTATTGCATAGGCCATAAATTGGAGTATATTTAATTGATAAGATTGGTTTAATAATAAACTAATATAAATATAGAAAAATTGAAATTATCAAGTAGTATTAAATATTGTGGAAATGAAAGACATTGACTATTTAGTTAAGTTATAAAAGTTGTTTCACTATTAGTTACCCTGATTTGATCTAAGCTTTCGTATTTTTGCCTGCTGAAGAAATACGATAATAATAATGTTTGACAATAAAGAGAAAACCAATATAGAAGCCTTAGGCGAATTCGGCCTGATCAATCACCTTACAAAGAATATTGAGCTGGTACAAAAAAGCACCATAAAAGGTGTGGGAGATGATGCCGCTGTACTTGATTTTGAAGGTAAAAGGATGCTGGTATCAACTGATATGTTATTGGAAGGTATTCATTTTGACCTGGCCTATACACCATTAAAACATTTGGGTTACAAAGCCATCCAGGTTAATCTGAGTGATATTTATGCTATGAACGGCACCCCTACCCAGGTAACGGTGAGTATTGGTATGTCAAGTAAGTTCCCGATAGAAGCTGTAGAAGAAATATATGAAGGCATTTATATTGCCTGCGAAAAATATGGTGTCGACCTGGTTGGTGGCGATACTTCATCATCAAAACAAGGATTGGTATTAAGCGTAACATCAATAGGATACGCGAATGCCGAAGATGTGGTTTACCGTAACGGCGCGCAGGAAGGCGACCTTATCTGTGTATCGGGTGACTTGGGTGGCGCTTATGTTGGTTTGCAATTATTGGAACGTGAAAAACTGGTATATCTTGAAAACCCAAATATTCAGCCCGACCTGGAAGGTAAAGATTATATAGTTGAACGCCAGCTAAAACCCGAGGCGCGCAAGGATGTTATCGATCTTTTAAAAGAAATTGATGTTAAACCTACAGCGATGATCGATATATCAGACGGATTGGCATCAGAGATCATGCATATCTGCAAGCAAAGTAATAAGGGCTGCAGCATTTACGAAGAAAAAATTCCGCTCGACCCAATGACTTTTGAGACTGCCCGCGAATTTAATCTTGACCCAACGGTTTGCGCATTAAGCGGCGGCGAGGATTATGAGCTGCTGTTCACCGTAAAACAGGCCGATTACGAAAAGATAAAATTTAAAATGGATATATCCATTATCGGCCATATTACAGAACCGGCTTCAGGGTGTAATTTAATTACTAAATCAGGTAAGGTACACCCGCTTAAAGCACAGGGATGGAACGCTTTTCCGAATAGTGAATCTGCTGACAAATAAGTAAGATTTAATATTGTTTGGTAGGATATTAATAACATTTGATTTAGATTTATATAACCATAAAAGTCTAAACCTGATAACCTATGAAAAAACTCGCCATTGTATTTGCCATAATCTTGGCATCAGTAACCGCAAAAGCACAGGAGCCCGTAATTTTTAAACTTAAATTCTTACCGGATCATAAATACAACGCATCCATGAAAATGGCAATGGGCATGCATACGATAGCACTGCGGGCCCAAAAGGTTAAATCGGTTAAAGCAAAGCCCCAATCCACGGACACCAAAATGGAAATGACAATGAAATTTGATATCACAACCGGCCCTGTTGTACCGGCTAACAGTTTCCCGGTCACCATGAAATATGAGGATATGACCATGAAAATGGTAATGAACGACAAGGTAATGCCATCGGCTAAAAATCCATTGGTTGGACAGGTGATTTACGGACAAAGCGATTTGGAAGGAAAATTTCAGATCGATTCTATTTCGGGTATGGGTGCTAATGAGCAAATGAAGACGATGATGACAACCATGATAAATAAGATACAGGGGCAGGTTGTGTTTCCTGAACACCCCTTAAATATAGGTGGATCGTTTACCCAGGAAATGCCAATAAATATTCCCGCCGGTGACATGATTATGGACATGAAAGCCAAAATGATCTATAAATTAATATCTATCAAAGCGAACCTTGCTTATTTTGATACCGATATTACTATGAAATTTGATGTTGACATGCCTAAAAATGGGGGCATCAAAATGGCTGGCAACGGTAGCGGAAAAGGCCAAATGATTTATAACATTGGAGAAAACTATTTTAACTCAATGAGCCAAACCATGACAATGACTTACAACATGATTATGGGTGATAAAGGAAAAATGACCTCAAAAATGGATATGACTACCGATGTTGAGAATGTGATAAGCAGAAATTAGCAATGGCGCTAAAATGAAAATGGTATTTGAAATAAAGAATAATATTAACCTAAATCACCATGAAAAGATTTTTGACTACCAGCTTCTTTCTGCTTTTAACAACCATGCTAAAAGCACAGCAAGCCTATGTTTTTAAAATTAAATACTTGCCAAATCATGCTTATTTATCAACGTTAAATACAAAGGATATAAATTTCAGGAAAGACTCCTTACCAACTATTTTTAGTGAAACGTCAGTGTTAATTGTTAAAACGGGTTCGTTTTTTTAACCAAAGATTTCCCGGTAACATTAAAAAATAAAGTAAAAGAAGTGACATTAAATGGACAACCTACTTATTATGTGGCCGGTGCTTTTAATAATGAAGATATAACCGCGCAGGGCGATGCTGAAGGAAAGTTACATATTAATACAGTACCCCGCGCTATAGAGCTTGATGATGCCAAAAATGGTATTTTAAGTACAGTAGCCAATTTTGAAGGACACTTAGTTTTTCCGGAAAAACCATTGCATATAGGCGAGTCATTTACCCGCGAAACACAGATGGCCGTACCTTTTATTGACGAAGGGAAAGCGGTATTAAAAACAACGTATAAATTGGTGACTGTAAATAATAATTTAGCTGTTTTTGAAACTAAATTGATCCTGAATTTCAATGCTGAAGCAGATAAGGGAGGCAGTAAACTAACACGAACGGCAACCGGGACCGGCAAAGTGATTTTTAACTTAACGGAAAATTATCCTGAATCAATTACCAGTAACGTAGACCTGGATTATGTGGGAATTAAAGTTAATACATACATAAAATCTTTAATGAGAACTACCGGTTGGAAAATTACCACCAACATAAAAAATCAAATACAAGCTAATTAGTAAAACATTATTGGCTGTGCGTACGCAACAATCTCATTGATGCAGAACTCGATAGTATTTTATTAGTGCATTGCATATTATTATTTGAACTATTCACCCGCTTCCTCATCCCCTATCTCAATATATTTTTGATCTAATTGCTTATTGGCTTTGGCGCCCAGGCTTTTTATCTTTTCGGCGGTTTTGGTAAGGTTACCGTTGCCTTCGGTTAGTTTGTTAATGGCATTATCGTAGGCGCTTTGGCTTTGCTTAATATTTTTGCCGATGCTTTCCATATCGGTTACAAAACCTACAAACTTATCATACATGGCGCCGCTTAAACGGGCAATTTCAAGCACGTTGCGGTTTTGGCGCTCCTGTTTCCAGATACTGGCAATGGTACGCAATGTGGCCAGTAAGGTAGACGGACTAACAATCACCACCCGCTTATCCCAGGCATCGCTGAACAGCTCAGCATCTATCTGCACAGCAAAGCTGAATGAAGATTCTATCGGGATAAATAACAACACAAAATCAGGCGAATTGATCTGGTACAGGTCGTGGTAATTTTTTGACGATAGCCCATGCACATGGCTACGGATAGACTCGACATGTGCTTTCGAGTATAGCTTGCGCTCGTCTTCCGTTTCGCAATTAACCAAACGCTCATAAGCGATCAGGGATACTTTCGAGTCGATGATCAAATGTTTATCATCCGGCAGGTCAATGACAACGTCGGGCTGCAGGCGACTGCCGTCGGCGCCGGTTAAACTGGCCTGCAGGCGGTACTCCTGGTCCTTCACTAAACCTGAACGCTCCAATACGCGCTCTAAAATTACCTCGCCCCAGTTGCCTTGTTTCTTATTGTCGCCTTTTAGCGCCTTGGTCAGGTTTTGGGCTTCGTCGCTGATCTGTTTGTTTAACTCCATCAACTGCGTGATCACGCCTTTCATGGTATTACGCTCGGCGGCTTCCATATTATAAACTTTGTCGACTTTTTCCTCAAATGCTTTCAAATTTTCTTTAAGCGGATTCAGGATCAGGTCTAAGTTGCTGCGGTTAACGTCAACAAACTCTTTTGATTTTTCCTTCAGCAATTTCTCGGCGACGTTCTCAAACTCTTTCTGAAATTTTTGCTGGATCTCCTGGATGCTTTTTTCCTGCTCGCCCAATCGTTCGCGCTGCGCCTTGAAAGATTCTTCGGCTTTTGCCATCCTGTTTTTCTCAAGGATCAGCTCCTGGTTAAGTAACGTTGTAGCCGCGTCATAACGTTCGCGCTCGTCTTGTAATAGTTTGTCGGCTTTGTTACGTTCAAGGCTTAAACCTAAGGCACGTTCTTCGGCCTTGGCCAAAGAAATGTTAAGCGTGGTATTTTCATTTTTTAAACGCGCGAAATCGTCTGCCGAAATACCATCGGCAGTGGCCGGCTTCTTTAAAAAAAGAAGGACTGCAATTAACAATATGACAAGGGAAGCGACTAAAACGGCAACGATCATTTTGATAAAAATATTAGCAAAACGAAGGTAGGAAAATTTAGCTATTGTTGTAAATTATTGACGCTTTTTGACGGGTTTGGGTCCGGTTGTGTCAACTAATGGCGCATCAACCGGTTGCCCGTCTGTGCTGGTATCTGTGCCCGCGGTCGACTCGGCAAACGGCGCTGCCGATCCGTTTATGGTATCTGACGCCCCGGAGCTGCCATGGTTCGAACCGGTGTCGGGCTTATCGTCACCCGTTTTATGCTGGGCGCTGTTACAGGCAAAAAATAAACTAAAGGCGGGTACAAGCAGAACGGCAAATAACTTTTTCATAGCAATGGCTTTCAGATAACAACAACCGGC
>JAQBOP010000048.1 GCA_028287975.1 Mucilaginibacter sp.
ATACTGCCTGAAAAAATCATAATAACCATTACGCTTCATTACCTGGAAAAACGCGTCGCGGTCATAAGCTAAACTATCTGTATCAAACCGCCCACCAGGTTGCAGGTGTGAAAATTTAGGGCGATTGGCCCGGTATAAACCACGCACCTTAGGGTCGGCAATGCTGTCTGAAATTTTGCGGATCTTGAATAACGGCCCTTCAACGGTGGTGAAGATCAGGTGCGCCTTTTTCTTTTTAATAAGGATAGTATCAGTAACCTTGGCTTTTAAGTAACCTTTGCTTTGTATAAATTTCTCTATTTGTACCCGCGAAAACTCAACCAGGCTGCTGTCTAATATCGCGGGGGGATCGCCAATATTTTTTTTACCATTTTTATTAAACATATAATAAAGCTGCAGGTTGATGACATTGTTGGGCTGTTGTTGTTTATCCACATAGTTTACCGCAAGTTCTGCAAACTCATCATCCATCCCCTTAATGGTAACCCTGCGCACCAATGATTCATTACCTTTTAGTTTGCGCGTTAAACTGCAACCCGAGCCTATAAAGAGCAGAAGAATACTTAATATTGCAATACGGTATCTATTTGTACTTATATATGCTTTCAAAATCTAATATCAGTTTACTACAGTCCTTACAACATAAAAAATTTCGCAGGGAACATGGCTTGTTTTTAGTTGAAGGCTACAAATCGGTTGCCGAATTTATTAATTCGGCTTACCAAATTGAAGCTGTGTACCATACGGCCGCTATTGCCCCAAAAATGCTTAAATTATCGCAGAAAATGAACTTTCATGAAATTTCATCTGCTATACTTGAAAAAATAAGCGCTTTAAAAACCCCGGCCGATATTATTGCGGTAGTTAAATTACCACAATGGCCGGTTTTAAATTATACTACCCTTAACAAAAAATTCTCCATTGTGTTGGACGGAATTCAAGATCCGGGCAATATGGGTACAATTATCCGTACGGCAGATTGGTTTGGGATCGAAAATATTATCTGTTCTGAAGATTGTGTCGAGGTGTATAACCCTAAAGTGGTGCAGGCCACAATGGGTTCGCTTTCGCGGATAAATGTGCATTATGTTGATCTGGCGAGTGTTTTATCCGAAACAAAACTGCCTGTGTATGGTGCGTTGCTGGACGGCGAAAATATTTACAGCACTAATTTTGGCAATGAAGGATTAGTGGTTATGGGCAATGAAGGCAACGGTTTAACCGAAAAAGTTAAGCAATTAGTAACCAAAGTCATTACCATACCTGGCGCCGGTAATGCCGAATCTTTAAACGTGGCTATTGCTACCGCGATATTTTGTTCAGAAATAAACAGAAATAAGCTTAAATAAATGTTGGCAGGCAATAAATAATTACTATTTTTGCAATCCTTAAAAATGGTCGGGTGGCCGAGTGGCTAGGCAGAGGTCTGCAAAACCTCCTACAGCGGTTCGAATCCGCTCCCGACCTCGAGGTTAACAAAAAACATTAAAAAAATAAGCATCATGGGCGTAACACGTTTAAAAAGAAAAGATAGAAGAAACAAAACTTTTTCAAGATTAGAAGTTCAGTTTTTAAAGAATGCTACTAACCTGGAAGCAGGAAGCCGTTCTGCAGAGTCACCTAAAAGCCAGGTAACTTTAAACAATATTGTTTTGGCTAAAGCAGCAGCTGCAAACAACTAAAAGAAATTTTAATTATTTTAAATCCTGCCGGTTTACCTGCGGGATTTTTTTGTTTGTCTAGACCTTGATTTTTAGGATTAAAGGATTACAAGATTAAAATAGCAAAATAATCCTTCAATCCTCAAATCCTAAAAATCATAGTTCAGACAGTATCTTTTTATTGATCCTCTTTATCAATCCCGGTCCTTCATAAATAAACCCGGTATACAGTTGGATCAATGATGCTCCGGCTTCCAGCTTTTCCATCGCGTCCGCTGCCGAATGGATGCCGCCTACACCAATAATGGGGAATGAACGGTTCGACTTATCTGCCAAATAACGTATAACCTCTGTCGAGCGTTTGGTTAACGGCACACCGCTTAATCCGCCGGCTTCTTCTTTTAGTTTATGATTGGATAAAGATGATTTATCGATAGTGGTATTGGTGGCAATAACGCCGGCTATTTTAGTTTGCTGTACAATTTCAACAATATCGTCCAGTTGCTCATTAGTAAGGTCTGGGGCTATCTTTAGTAAAATAGGTTTACTCGTATCGCCCTTGTTATTGCGTTGTTGTAATGTGTTTAAAAGTTCCATCAGTGGTTCTTTTTCCTGTAGTGCACGTAATCCCGGTGTGTTTGGCGAGCTTACGTTCACCACGAAATAATCAACCACGTCAAATAAACGGTCAAAACATTTAATATAATCGCTTACAGCATCCTCGTTAGGTGTGTTTTTATTTTTACCGATGTTACCACCTATCAACAATCCTTTTTGCGCCGGCGACGCTTTTTTACGATACGCCGCTATCCGTTCGGCAACAACGTCAACCCCTAAATTATTAAAACCCATGCGGTTGATCAGCGCTTTGTCGGCCGGGCTGCGAAACATGCGCGGCTTAGGGTTGCCGGGTTGTGGCAGGGGAGTAACCGTACCTACTTCAATAAAACCGAAACCCATATTTGCCAGCTCGCTAATCACTTCGCCGTTTTTGTCAAAACCGGCAGCAAGGCCAATTGGGTTGATAAACTTAAGGCCAAATACCTCTTTTTGCAGCCTGTGATCTTTTAGATCCCAAATCGCGCGGCTCAACGCGGCGCCACCCGGAAAACGGTTAAACCGTTTTAAATTCCTGGTGACAAAATAATGGATGTTTTCGGGGTCGAACCTGAAGAGTATAGGCTTAATTAAAGAATACATAGTGGCAAAGTTAGCAGTTTTAATGCTGTCCTTTATATTCACCATCAATTTTATGATAGCGAGTATTAATATGCCTGCGTAAGCAACTATTTGTATTTATGGGCGTAATACCTGTTAAACACAGCCTTATATGCATGACTCGACGCCGGTTGGCCACAGGTATAAACAGTTGGATAGCTTAAGGGGCCTTGCCGCTTTAACGGTTTTTATCGGACATTCTGTTGGTTCTGTTGTAGACGCGTCGTTATTAACAAAGGTCGAAACTACACCTTTGAGCGTCCTTTTTAATGGCTATGCCGCGGTAATGTTCTTTTTTGTTTTAAGCGGATTTGTGTTGAGCTTACCCTTTATCAATAATGAGAAGCCACTAAGCCTGACTGCATTTTACACGAAACGTTTTTTCAGGATCTATCCCGCGTTTATAGCAGCCATAATTTTATCCATTTTATTAAAGGAATTTGTTTATGATAAGCATACTATGACTAATTCGTTATTATGGTTTAAACAATATTGGGCGTGGGATTGGGACAAAACCAGCCTGAAAGAAATTTTACGAACATTCCTGATTATCGGCCCTGGTTTTAATACGCGGTTGATCGACCCGCCCATCTGGTCGTTAGTGGTCGAGATGAAAATGTCTATAATACTTCCTTTTTTTATATTGATAGTTTCACGCTGTGGCGTAATGGTGAACATCGGGTTGTTTTTCCTGATCTCTTGTCTTGCCTATAGATATACCGGTTTGCAAATAAGCGTGTTTTACCTGGGCGTGCTTTTAGCGAAGTATCAGCATCATTTTAGAAATAAATTGAAAACATGGTCCGTAGCCGCAGTAGTTCTGGTCATGCTGTGTAGCTTGTTGTTATATAATGCCGGG
>JAQBOP010000050.1 GCA_028287975.1 Mucilaginibacter sp.
TGTAGTAGGTATAATATTGATTATCTTTTTCACTCCACCAATCGGCATCTAACCTTTCCCTATACTTTTTTGCCTTGTCAGCATAGATGGCAGCTTCTTTATATCGGTGTTTTTTAGTTAAGATCTCAGAATAAGTAAGTAATCCGCGGTACAGCGCGGCCACCAGGTCGGCACCGGTTTTCATATCTTTAATACCTTCCGAGTATGAAGGCAGTCCGCGGCATCTGTGAAAAGAATCCTCTTCATTGTATGGCACGGGTGCATTTGGGTGGGCAGGCCTTTTCAATAAAGAATCAGGCGCAAGCACCCACTTGTTGATATAATCTTTCACTGTTCTTTGCTGAAAATTAGTGAAAGCGGGGGCATCTATATAATAGTTATCTCCGGTCCATAAATACAACCGCCAGCTTGCGTTTAAAACATCAAAATTTGCCGGCAGGTTGTACCAAAACTCTTTATCGTTTCTGTAATCATCGGGTGCAGGCTTTGCCCATTTATTTATCTCCCAATAAGTACACCAATCTTTTGATTGGGAAATATTGCCGGCAAAAAGGTTAAACATATTAGTGTTCTCTTTACTTAGCCCTAATATTTCGGCACCGATACATTGATGCGATACATCGCGCATACAAAACGCAAACCTGGGTTGCAGGGCAGATTCATACCATGGGCCGACAGGGTCGGTACTTGCTCCACGGTAATGTAATGCCATTTGTTTTGCCCAGTTAAACGATTGCTCAAGCGCTTTATCAGACGACGTAAAATCAACAATCTTTTGCTGTGCCCATGCATCAGAAAACATCAATACCAGCACCAACACTAACAATAAAGTTTTTTGTTTAAGCAAGATCATTTTGAGCGATTCATAATTTGACAATGTGTAAGACGGCCTTTATTAAGGTAGTTAAATTTTAATGTAGATCTTTCTTTTATCAAGCACATAAGCAACCAGCCAGCAAAGCATCATATAACAAATGGCAAATACCAGTGTACCAAACGCCCCGGGGAACAGACGCTGATAAAACACCTGGTTGATCCAGTCGTAAAAACTGAGTTGCGGTTTAACCCAAACGGTCTGGAATACAGTAAGCAGCAACTCAGATAAAAGATATATGGCCAGCGAGTTGCGTCCAAATGTGAGAAAAAAGGCCGTTCCTTTTTTTACTTTTTCTATTTCAATGGCAAATATCATAAAACCTAACAGCAAAAGATCGATGCCGATAGTCAGCAGTGTAAATGTGCTGGTCCATAATTTTTTGGCGATAGGGAAAAACTGCGCCCAGAATAAAGCCGCAACTATCAATAACACGCCGCACATAAACAGGCGCGCAACCGATTCATAATTCTTTCCCGTACGCTGAATAAACGCGCCGGCAAGGAAACCACCGATCACGTTTACTATACCTGTAAGCGTGCTCAAAAAACCTTCGGGATCAAATGCTATGGGTCCGCCTTTGTCATGATACAAATGGTCATTACCCAATATAGCTATATCCATGCGCGTACCCGCGTTGCCAAGCATGGTATATTCCTTTCCTGTTTCGCCAAATACCAACAGGAAAACCCAGTAGCCAATCAGCAGAACTATTGATATGATAATGGAAACTTTTTGCGAACAATAATGAACTATTAAGGCGCCAAAAAAGTAACAAAGGGCAATACGTTGCAAAACCCCCATTATCCGGGTATGGCTTAGCGGATTAAATGCCCAGTTCCCGGCCTCGCGGTGAAAAAACGGGAACCAGTACATTAAATAACCCAACAGGAAAATAATAAACGTGCGTTTCAATATCTTGCCGATAAAGGCTGCATCTGTTTCAAATTTCTTTTTCGAAAAGCTAAGCGCGTTACCTACAGCAAACAGGAAAGACGGAAAGACAAGGTCAGTGGGTGTAAAGCCGATCCATGGCGCATGGTCAAGCGGCGCCCAAACGTCGGCTCCTGATCCGGGCGCGTTTACAATGATCATAAAACAAATGGTCATCCCGCGGAAAACATCAAGCGCTGTAAATCTTTCGGTTGCTGCAGCCATATAGTGATACTTAGTTAAGCTTTGCGGTAATGTCAGTTATACTCCTGTTCGCGTCCGGCTCGGTAACTACCTGTGTTTTACTGATCGGTTTCCCGTCTTCATCATATACCACCAGTTGGTTCACACCTGTATTTAGCCAGCATTCGGGAATGTACAGACTTTTCATATCCAGTTTTTCAGGATATCGCCCTAAATTATGCCCGTTAACCCAAACCGAGCCATGGCCTAATCCTTCAGGATCAAAGCGCCAAATCAATGTGCGGTCTTTTACCTGTGGTACACTAAAAGTGGTCCGGTAAAAAACAGGCCCACCGGTTTCTTTGGTTTGCGCGACTTTCGTCCAGCCTTTTACATCAAACGGATTGCCGGGGCCGCCTTTAAGTTCCCAGCCGGTTACCGCAGTCGCGTCGCCAATAGCATTGATTTTTACAGGTTGGTCTATCCCCCCCTCGTTAGAATGGTTCTCTATAAAAACACTAAGGTTTACCGGTTTTTTTAACGCTTCGGCATCATTGATAGTTACCTCAAAAGGCTGGTCCCAGCCTTCATGATGGGCCACTTCTTTACCGTTAACAAACACGGTAGCGTTTTCATCAACACTCTTAAAAAACAAGGTTATTTTTGTGGTACCCACAGGTTGTTGGGGTATAGTTGTTTTAAACCAACCGTAGCCTTCTTTCCTGTTAAAGGCGTCAGTGCCTATTTTATATTTTTTGTAGGCCGACGCGTCAATTATCGGGCCTGCTTTAACATCGCTCTTTTGGGCTGTTTTTGCAAAATACCAATCGTTTAGTCCCAGTATAAAGGGGCCGCCTTTTTTAATGACGGCGCTGCCGGATACGCCCTTGTTGTCAATCTTATCTATCGGCCCGATGTATGATACCAGTTTATCCCTGCCATCATGCGCGGTAAAAATCGCCAGCGTATGTTTGCCTTTCTTAAGGTTAAACGACACCTCATTTTTATTCAGGTTCCATGCCGCGGCCGGCTTGCCGTCAATAAAAGCCTGTCCCCTGCCGTTACCTTTTATCTGCAAGGTGTATTTGCCTTCGGATGGCACATTAATCGTTGTCCGGTACCATGCATCAGCGGTGATGTCGCCATCTGCACCCATTGGCTGCGGGTCTTTTGATTTAAGCCAGCCCGTTGTATTAACAGTTGTGTTGGCCCAAACAGCGCCGCTTTTATATTCCCAGTTATTCAGGGCAATATTTTTATCTGTATAATCAGTCACTGTGCCGGTGCTAAATGGAATTGCTGAGTTGGCTGTATACAAAACCCCTGCCTGTTGCCCGTTCTGGTTTAACGGAGTTTCTGTAGTTATATGAAGCTGCTGGTCTTTTATCGTCGCGCCGCCAACGTAGGCTAACCCACTTATAATATAGTTTTTGTCAGCTATCTCGGTGATCCACGTTTTATCGGTCTGCTGCCTGTTTATGGCTAAAACACGGATAGTTTGGTTACCGCTTGTAAAAGTATAGGCTACAGGCTTTTCTGCCGATGGCATAGTTTCATTGATGGTGACCGTGCCATTGTTTATTTTTACTTCGGATGATTGAGACGCCGCGCCATTTTTTACACCAAATTGCAAAAGCACAGGTGATTTCTCCTCGGCATCAACAATAATGGTCGTGGTGTTTTCCTGTTTCACTACAGCGAAAACACGGGTGAGCGCCCAGTTAAGCGTAACGTCACCGTTTATTTTAAAGTTGTGAATTAACGGATAGATCTCTCCTGGTTTGATGGTTAGCTTTTTACCGGCTGTAAGACTTTCGGCACCGCTTATGTTTAAAGCTGTGCTCACTTCTTTTTTGCCGGGATTATCAAGGTAGATGATATCGCCCGCCGGACTGGTTCTTGCTGTAACTTTTAAAGCGCTATCTGTTGCTACATGTGGGTATGCTGACGATGCATCGGTACTGTTTTCAAGCACATTTTCAAAACTGCGGGCAAACCATGCGGCACGTTTAAAAGCATAATACATCGGCCTCAAATCACCTGCCTGGCCTATTGCCGCGCCGTAATCGTACGATGCCGCGTCTTCGTCATTGTTAGTATAGCCAAAATTTGAACCGCCATGCACCATATAATAATTGTACCCGTTACCGCCGCGCGAAATTATTTTCCAGGTGCGCCTGTCATACAAGTCGGCGTCGCCCGGCTTTGCGCCGTATTGCGAATACCAAACGCTCCAAAACTCGGTAGACATCCATGGGTTTGGCCGTTTATCATCATCCAGTTTATCATCGCCCGCCGGATCACTGCCGTGATGCAAACCGCTGAAAAAGTAAGGTACTTGCAGCCCTAATTGCAGGGCTTTTGTTTGCAGGCTTTTAAAATATCCGTCTACCACAATATCGCCCCAGCTTTTCGGGTGCTCGTTTTCTAACTGAACCAGTATCACTGCGCCGCCATTGTTAATCTGGTTTTTAAATACCACTGGCAATAAATGGTCAAAGAAACGATTGACATATTGCTCAAAAGGTTTATTGTCCTCGCGTACGCTTACACCCTTTTTAAATTTGAGCCATATAGGATAACCGCCAAGATCCCATTCGGCGCAATAATACGGGCCTACCCTCACTATGGCGTAAAGGCCCAGGTCTTTAACTACTTTAAGAAAGGCGCCCAGGTCATGATCACTCGTAAAATCAAATTTCCCTTCCTGTGGTTCATGGAAATTCCACATGGTATAGATCTCGATGCAATTAAAGCCGGCTCGTTTTATCCGTAAAAGACGGTCATGCCAAAGCTGGTGCGGAATGCGTGCATATTCTAATCCTGCCGATACAATGAAAGTGCGTTTACCATTAACCAGAAAACCTTTACTGTCAAAATCAATATAGCGTTTGGCTACTGCCGATGCCGGGAAAATATGGTCGTTAGATTGAGCATTGGCCGTTGAACAAAAGTTTAATAAAATCAGAACTGTTAAAAACGCGTAAAAACTCCGGATCATTTGTATTAATATTAATAGGATTGCTGTATAATGTTGTAATATTTTGCGAATAATAATTTTGATTGCTCAACGGCATCGCCTTTTGTTTTATCAGAATAAGCGTTGTCATGCTTGTTCACCCAGGCCCACTCCCAATCTTTCACCTGCTTATCAAACGCCTTATCATCAAACGCGGTGCCTGTTGCCAATGCGTTATCCAAAGCTGAAATATAAAGCTGCCAGCGTTGTTTGTAGTACCCTTTTATCAAGCCTGCCCATTGGCGGTTTGAATATTCGCGCAGCTCGCTTTCTTTATCACCCCATAAAGTTACCAGGTCGCGGGCATTTAGTTCGTACAGGTTTTTCTCACCTTCGGTGATTCCGTTGGCCCTTGCATCGTTGATCCATTTGCCCAACAGAAAATCCTTGCGGGTACTTAATAGCGCATCTATATCATCCATTAACTGTAAAAAGGCCGTGCTGTAAGTTTTAAACCCCTGCTTGTCGCCCGTTTTATAGGAAGCAACCATTTTTTGCTGTAGGGGTGAGGCGTAGTTGGCCAGCACCTGGCGCGTCACGTCCACCAGGTCATACTGAAAACCATCACTCTTTTTCAGGCTGCCGGCAGAGGTTACCAGTAATTGCCAGGCTTTTATGAGTTGTTTCGGATCGTAGCTCAATTGGGTTAACACCCTGTCAATAGTCGGTTTCATGGTCGGCCTGGCTACGATGATGGATTCCGGCCCACCTTCGCCAAGGCCGCTGCTATAAACGCTGTTTAGCAAGATCTGCCATGCTTGTTTTGCGTTGCTGTTATCCTGTGCATAACGCCTGCGTGCATAATTGCTTACCCAGGTGTCGGCATCAATAGGTTTATCGCGCCAAACATTCTCCAACATCAGCTCAAACAAGGCCGGGTTTTGTTCTATTCCTTCGGGCGTAAGGCCTATGCCTTTTAAGTTTTTTGATTCAGGATCATGCAGCGCGATCGCCGGGTCGGCAGCTACGTGGCGCATCCGTCCAAACAGGCTGATATTACCGCCAAAATTCTGCAGCATGCTCCAGATCCAGGGCTTGCCGTAATAAGCCTCGGTACGGTTCCAAACCGGGTGCGACTCGCTGTACAGGTCCAGCACGATCATCTGGTCATTAGGTACGGCGTTTAACAATGCCTTAATTTGCTGGGGTTGCCAGAACTGGTTATTGTAGTGAAACATCCAGCCCTGCATTACCCATATCGCTTTCGGATCGGCAGCGGCCATCGAGTTGAAAACCTTTTTACTCATGCCATCCAGGTAGGTCGAGTCATTAGTTGGCGGCACATTCTCATTAAAAGTGTCTGCCGAGTATAAGTGATCCGTACCAAACTCTTTTGTCTGCGCGTCTATATATTTTTTGCCAATGGTTTCAAACATCGGGTCGTCCGGGTCAAGGATATAAACATCAGGGAAGCCTGCACCCCAATTGGTCTTTTTAACCTTAGCACCGGGGTACTTATCTTTAAATGACGGCGGTACATGCCCTGTAAACGAGGACAATACCGGTGTCATACCAAATGACCGTTCGCGTTCTAAGATCTTTTTTTGCAGTATTTTATGCGTATCCATCCAGTTTTGAGGCAGCGGGCCGCCCCAGGCATCCAGGTTACCCATCCAAAACCATGAGAAATAAGCCGGGCCGCAAAAAAACACATCCAGTTGCTTGTCGGTAAAGCCCATGTCCTTATACACACCCTGCCAAATAGCTTCCTCGCCGGTTATGGCCAGTGGCATGTTAATACCATTCAACGCCATCCAGTCAATTTCTTTTTGCCAGCGGTCCCAACCCCACCAGGCCATGGAATAATTGAACGTACAATAGTTAAGGTAATAACGGTATTGGTAAGGAGTAGATTTATGGATCTTGCCTTTTACCATCGGCAGGCTCGAAGGCAGGTTTAAGTTAGTGCCGTTCCAGCCGATATCGGCAAAGCAATACGTTTTAAGGTAGTAATTTAAAGCCCCCGCAACCGATAGCCCGTTGCTTCCGCGTAAAACTATTTTACCATCGCGGCCATCCACCTCAAAAGCGTCTTTGCCGTTATCCTGCGCTATGGTTTCAACCAAAAATGCGGCAGATCTGCCGGGAATGATTCGTTCAATAAAATCATGCACCGCTTTTTGATCAACCTGTGCATGAACATTTAAACTAAATACAGAAATTACAAATATGACCAGGCTTTTTTTCATTGAGCGTACAAACAATTTTAAAAAATCATTTAAAATTAAGCTTTTACAGCAAAACGCCTATTTATTCAGCACATTTATATTATTTGGCGATGTTTTTACGTCGGTACAATGATCCAGTTTTATCAGATCCTCCATCTTTTTTAACTGGCCTTTGAGTTTAATATCGTTATTGATCAATTTTATATTCGCCGTGTTCTTGGCGGAGAATAAGCTGTTGTCTTTTAGATAGAAATGGTTGCCTGTTACGGTGATATTTGAATGCACAGCTGCATTACCCGTTTCCTGATTTTCGGGATGGATTGCTATAACCGGCCCGCCGCAATAATAAAAATTATTATTGCTAACGGTAAGATCTTTAACCATACCCGATTCATACCAGTTTGCAGCATCGTCGCTGACAAGTATGCCGGTAAGATACGTACGCTGTAAATTATTATTGTCGATCACCACCTTGCGCCTTGTGGTGGTAAGTATTCCCCGCGTCGGGATCCTTGCTATGGTAGTATGATGGATCCAGACCTGTGGTGTTGCTGTGGTATTTTCAATAGCATCGCCCAATTGAACATCTGCCATAACGGGTGATTGCAAAGTAAGCAGAATCTCTTTATCGCTTAACATTTTTGAATCTGTAACCACATTGCTGCCGTAGGCTAAAAGCGTTTGGGGTTTGATGAAATCAATACTGTCGCCTGCGGCATAAGCGTTAAAGCCATAAGTCTGATTATGCATAAATCTTACTTTGAGTTGGTTTGCAGCAGATTTTTCAAGGATCTTTAAATGTATACCATGTACGTTAATAGCGTCATCATTGGCACCCGAAAGGTAAGAATTGCCAACCTCGATCTTTCCTTTGCAACCCGCAAAGTGCAATATATCCGCCCATGCGGCGCAAGTACGGCCCGACGACGCCAACGGCCTTACCGCGACATGATCTATCTTTATATTATTACAATACTGGCTCACCACGCCCATCCCATGCATAAAATAGATATTGAGATCCTTTAGCCATAAATTACTGCTGTTCCGCATAAAAATACCCGCACAGTCGCGTGTTATATCTCGGTTCTGGTAGATCATTCCCGTTTTAAAACCGGGATTTTGCGAAAAATGGATCCGCACAGTGTGAGCGCCGGTTGAACTGAATTTAGCTTTTTCAACGGGTATATCCACCCTTTCCAGCTCGTTTGTAACCGGGTCAAGCACTTGCCAGTATGAGCCCGGGCTATAGCTCCAGCCTTCGCCCTGCCAGGTAAGCAGACTGTCTTTAATGGTGTATTTTGAGTCTTTATGGATCAAAACATCCGCATAATTATTTGTAGCCGACAGGACTTTCAACTCGGACACCGTTGGGCGCTGGTAATCAAAATTCAACCCGCTAAGGCGGATATGATCGCAGGCGTTTACAAATGTTTCTATCATTTTTCCGCGCAATACGATCGTGGCCGCGTTGAATGCCTCAACGTTAACAAACCGACAGCTATCAAACATCAACGCGATGGCTTTTAACGCATAAGGCGTATCATTGGTATTGGTAATGTGTAGTTGTTTTTTAACCGCGCCATCCGGAAAAAAATTATACCTGCCCGGCGCGAACCATACCTTAACAGGCTTGTCTTTGGTTCCTTTGGCTTTCAATATCAATGAGGTATGAAAAGAACCCGGAGTAATGATCTTAACCCCATCGCCTGCAGAGAGTGTAAGCCGGTTCAAATTTTCAAATGTCTTCCAGGGTTTGCTAACGGCTGTGCCGGTATTTCGGTCGTTACCTTTATTAGGATCAACATAATAAGTAACGCCTGCCTGTGAACGGGAATGCTTAGTTTGCGCGTTTAAACTAAATGAGCATAACAGTATAAAGGTGATTAACCTTAGTGATGGTGAAAAAATATTATCAGCAGGTGTAAGTGTCATATTTTTTGTGGTGATTAGCTATAAAGAATGATCCCGGTCAGATACTTATTTGATCCCTTTGATATACATATCCTTAAAGTTGTATATCATCTCGCTAAAGTTTTTTGTAAAATCCTGGCCAATGTTGCCGTAAAATTTTTCATCGGGGGTTATTTTTTCCATCATTACGCTAATACTATCGACTGCTACGGTAGCGTTGCCAATAGTAAGATCTGTTTTAGGTAATACGTAGACCTCTTTCTTTTGCGAACCACCCGCTCCGCCAAAACCCACGGTTTTCTTGATACCATTTTTTAAAATTGTTGCCTTATATTTTTTAAAATAGCTGGCATAAAAGTTTGAGCTGCTGGCACCCGAATCGAAGTTAAAAGCCAACGTATCATTACCTGATTTTAAAGCGATAACCGGATCCAACCCGTTAAGTACAAAATTGTGGAGGTCGCTTTTTGTGGTGACCAGAGGGATGGTCATCTTTCCGTTGTTGAAAATATGTACTTCATGCAGCTGTTCAATAACAGGGAAACCGATAATGATATTTAACTGAAATTTTACCGGTGCTATGTATAACATAGGGTCAGGCATTACCTGGAAGACCACATTTTTGAGCAGGATATTGCCTATGTAAAGGCTATCGGCAATACCCATACCAGTTTTAAACTGTATGCCGGTAGCGCCGCCCGTTTCATTGTACGACACGCTAAGCATACGCAGGCCCAATTTCTTAGCATAGGTTTGTGTTATGGATGAAATATTGGCACGGGTATCAAATATCGCTTTAAATAAATGAGCATTGGTAGTAACCGGGATCTCTATAAGTCCCAGTGCATCCTTGGTCCATGCAATGGTTGTGTTGTTTTTTATAACAGATTCCTGTTTAGGCGTTTTACTAAGCGCTGCGCGGATCAACAGGTCATTTTTAACATCAACTATTGTTTCCTTACTAATGGCATGCGTATAATGCTTTAAAATATCGCTGTCGCATTGTGCAGCCCCCTCATACTCAAACAATTTAAAATAGCTATCTCCCTGCAATTGCCTTAAAGCAACCTTGTCAGAGTCAGTTAATTTAAGCGATGAACTAAAAACCGAATCAACAGCTTTAACACAAGCCTCGTTACGGTTAAAGGCATTACTGATATAAGCTTTAAAATATAACCGGTTACCCTCGTCCATCTGGTCACCGATTAACTTGAACAACGCGTCAAGTTTAAAATATTCGTCTTTGGCAAGAAGGTCCTTCAACTGCTTTACCACTGTGGCGTTATCTGATTTCTTTGGCCCGAAATGGCAACCGGCCAGTATCAGCGACATTATGATTGGGAAGAAATAGTGCTTAAAAGTTCTCATAAACTTTAGGTAAACTGTGTTCTTTTAGTTACAAGTGGTGTAGTGATACAATTATCAGAAATAAAAATATTAATAGCTAACCGTAGTTTGTTAAATGTTGATGGAAATCGGGCATTAGATAATATCATTAAATACAATGATAGTATTGCATAATTTAGCATTAATTGTTAACCTTAGCTTTGTGATGGTTTGCATTAAATCCATGCCGACTATCCGAAACCAATAAAACTTTTACCTGATAAAATATGACTAAAAAGATCTTGCCGGTTTTACTGTTTACCCTCATTTTTTGCCTGCAGGTATCGGCACAGGTACAACCGTTGCCTTTTAGTAATTATATCCAAAAAAGGGGCGGGCTTTTAAACGTCGAACATGTTATCAATACCCGAAAAGATGTAACCGTGGCATTTTTAGGCGGGTCGATCACTTATAATCCGGGCTGGCGGCAAATGGTTTATGGTTATTTGAAAGACAGCTATCCGAAGGTAAATTTCAGGTTTATAGCCGCGGGCATTCCATCCTTGGGCAGCCTGCCGCATGTTTTCAGGTTGCAGCGTGATGTACTGGATTCGGGCAAAGTAGATCTCTTGTTTCTTGAAGCCGCGGTAAACGACCAGGTGAACGGTACCGACAGCGTCACTCAAGTTAAATCGCTGGAAGGTATTGTAAGGCATGCCCTAAAAACCAATCCTTATATGGATATCGTAATGATGTCCTTTGCCGACCAGGATAAAACCAATCTCTACAAAAAAGGGCTGGTGCCGACATCTGTTGCCAACCATGAGTTGGTTGCCGGCCACTATAACCTGCCATCCATCAACCTGGCAAAAGCGGTTGCGGATAAACTGGCGAATAACGAGTTTAACTGGGAGAAAGATTTTAAGGATCTGCACCCTGCACCGTTTGGCCAGCGTTTATATTTTGATGCGATAAAAACGTTGCTGGCTGACGGGTTAAGCGTACCTGCAAAAAACGGCGACCGAACCAATAAACACAACATCGCTAAAATTGCGTTGCTCAACCCTGACAGCTTTACCAACGGCAGCTACCTCGATATCACAAACGCGCATACTGATGCAGGCTGGACCTTATATAAAAGCTGGACACCAACGGATCATATCGGTGTTAGGGATGGCTTTGTGAAAGTGCCGGTATTGGAGAGTACAAAAGCCGGTTCAACTTTAACCTTATCGTTTAAAGGCACAGCCATTGGTATGGCCATAACCTCGGGCGAGGACGCCGGCATTGTGAATTACACCATTGATAACGGGCCTGAAAAACAGATCGACCTTTTCACGCCATGGAGCACGTCCTTGCATTTACCCTGGTACGTGCTGTTTGGCAGCGGGTTAAAAAATGGCAAGCATCAACTTAAGCTGACCGTCAGTAGCGATAAAAACAAAGGCAGCAATGGTAATGCCTGCCGCATAGTTTATTTCTTGCTGAATAAATAACTTACCAATAAAGCTTAACGTTAACGCCTGCAAGTTTGCGAGGCTTTTTTATGTACCGCTATTACGTTTTTCTTTTGCTAAATAATTAAGTTTGCTGTCCTTACAGTTAAAACCACGTTATGAAATTATATAGCTTACCGGTGCTACTTTTTGCAGGTTTGTTTTTTGCAGGCAATGCGTTTGCACAGCAAACTCCAACAGGCAACTATCCATTTAACCGTACCCCGTTAAAACAGGACGCTTACGTACAATTACCGTTAGGCAGCATTAAAGCCAAAGGATGGTTATTAAAACAGCTTGAAATGCAGAGGGACGGCTTTACCGGGCACGCTGAAGAGCTGTACCCCGGCGATAACGACTTGGGGCCAAACTCTGATTGGCTTGGTGGAACAGGCAATGGCTGGGAAAAGGTGGCCTATTATGTTAAGGGCCTGGTTTCTTTAGCTTATACTTTGGATGATGCAGAACTGAAAGCCAAGGCAAAAAAATGGATAGATTACACCCTGTCGCATCAGCAGGAAGACGGGCTTTTCGGCCCTCCAAAAATGAAGGATTGGTGGCCACGCATGCCTTACATGTATGCCCTGCAAAGCTATTACGAAGCTACTAACGATAGCCGGGTGATACCTTGCTTAAGCAAATATTTTAAATACCAGTTGGCGCATTTGGATGCCGCGCCGCTGGATGCCTGGGGCAAATCAAGAGCCGGCGATAACATTGAGCTGGTATTATGGGTTTACAACAAAACCGGGCAGCCTTATTTATTAGAACTGGCCAATAAACTAAAAACACAAGCATACCAATGGCAGGATATTTTTACTAACAACAAGTTTCATTTTTACGGCGATGATTACCAGCCAAGGCATATGGTAAACGTGGCCCAGGCGTTGAAGTTCCCGGCGGTTGTTTCTGAGTTCTCGGCAGAGCCTATTTACACCACTGCTATGCAGAAAGGCATAGCGCACATTCTGTATGAAAATGGTCAGCCGGAAGGATTAGGCGCGGGGACAGAACACATGTCAGGCCATAGCTCTGTGGAAGGTGTTGAAACCTGTACCGTGGTGGAGTGGATGCAAAGCCTGGAAACCGCGTCGCGCGTGTTTCATGACGCAAGCATTGGCGATCATTTAGAAAAAGTAGCCTTTAACGCCCTGCCTGCCCAGTTTAGCCGCGACCTGAAAGAACATTCTTACTATACCTTACCGAACGAGGTACGTGCGGCAGATGGCCAGCATGGCTTTAACCAGGATTACGGCAACGGCTTGTTACTTAGCCCGTACTCAGGCTTCCCTTGCTGTAGGTATAACATGCACATGGGTTGGCCGTACTTTGTAAAAAACAGTGCTATGGCAACTCCGGATGGCGGACTGGCCATAAACACCTACGGCCCAATGGAGATCAGCGCCATTGTAGGTAAAGGCACCAAGGTTAAAGTGACTGAAGACACCAACTACCCTTTTGAAGAACAGATCAGGCTTAACATGGTCTTGTCTGGTTCTGCTTCGTTCCCTGTTAGGTTAAGGATCCCCACCTGGTGTTTAAACCCTCAGGTTTCAGTTAACGGCAAGCAGTTACCGGGCGTTAAAAGTGGCGAACTATTTGTGATCAGCAGGAAATGGAGCAACAGCGACAAGATCAGCATCAACTTCCCGATGCATGTAGAAACCGAAAAACAGGTGAACAATGCCATCAGCGTTGAGCGCGGGCCGATAGTTTATTCGCTAAAGATCGATCAGGCAGTGACTAATATCAAAGAGCATAAAGTTGCAGGATTTTATGATACCCAGATAGTTCCTTCATCACCGTGGAACTATGGTTTAATGTTGGATAACAGCAAATTGAACGACCAGTTTAAAGTGGTTAAAGGCAATATGACTGACGACCCTTTCCTGGCGGACCAAACCCCTGTGGAGCTAAAAGTAAAGGCAAAACAGATCCCGTCGTGGACCTTAGATCAACGCGGGACATCCGCTTTTGATGTACCCTTAAGCCCGGTACCGTCCGCCGAGAAAACAGAGGATGTAACCCTGGTTCCGTTTGGTTCGCAAAATATCCGGATCAGCGTGTTCCCGACCATAGGCAATACTACCTGGGTTACCAAGCATCTGAGCGAGGATTTTACAAATAACACCGCCAAGGGCTGGGTAATTTACGGCGGCAGATGGTTCTATGAAAACAACGCCATCAATTGCGGATCGATAGACGTTAACAACTCGGGCAACGGCGCTAAGATCGTAGCTACCGGCACCAATTTCGCCAACTTTATTTATAGCGCCAACGTGGCTGTTAACAGCGAGGGCGACGCGGGGCTGATCTTCAGAGTGGCCAAACCGGCCATAGGCTCAGAGGCTTACGAAGGCTATTATTTAGGACTGAACGCGCAAAAAGGCACTATCGAGCTGGGCAAGTCAAGCAACGGCAAATGGATAGTGATAGCGTCGGCCAAGCAAGATCTTAAAACCGCCGAAACCTACCAGGTAAAGGTTAAAGCCGATGGCGATAAATTTGAGGTGTACCTAAACAACTCGGCCAGCCCGGTTATTACCGCTACCGATAGCGAGTATAAAACGGGCAGCGTTGGCTTAAGGACTTACCGCGCTTTGGCTAAGATGGATAACGTGGAGGTGAATGCGTTGTAAGGGTAAGACGTTTTGTTTCACGAAAGTGTGAAACAGATGAAACAAATGAAACAAGATTTTGAGTTAACTATTTGACAATAAACAATTTGTCAAAAACCAGTGAAACAATATGTAACAAAGGATAAGTCAGTAAATTTATAGCTAAAAATGCTGTAAATAACTGTATATAAGATGCTTGTATTTTTTGATTTGATGAGCATTCTATAATCCCCTTTCACTCCCTATTTGCTGTTGAAGACACGGGCATGCAACGCTCTTTATATCACTGTATGCATCCGATGATTGAGCCCTTATCAATAAAATGAAATGATGCAATTTGCGTCAATATCCGTCAATAAATTGCAGTAAAAAACAATTTATTGCATTAATAATCAGTTTTTGTATTTAATGCTCATTGCTGGGATATATTTGCCGTTAGTCATGAGTACGCAACGCTATTTCCCCTTCGTTCCTGCTCCCGCCAAAGTGGAATTTGACTATTAGGTTACTGAAAATTACAGGCTGTAAATTTGTTCTAATTGTAATTTCCGTTTTTTAACCGCTTCATGCAACTCTTCGATCAAGGTTCCGCTAACATTTTTGGGTTTATTCTTTTCTAAATGATTGTTGATTATATTTTCAAGATTTGCAATGAATTGCAAATCTTCTTTTGAGCTACTGCCATGTTGAGAACTGTATAAAATGACTATTAGTGATAACATTTTCGACTTCTTGTAATTATCCGCCCTCATGAAAATGCGGAACAATTTATTAGCGTCTATGCCCGAAAGCGAAATCCTACCGTATGGTTCTTGGATGGTTTTTACAATATGGTCGTGTAATTCATTATAATTATTTTCTAATTTTTCTATTAACCCCTTGTTAGCATGGCTTTGTTGTAGAACATTAGCGTTTTCATTAGTTTGATTTAAGAGAGGTATTAGCTGTGAATAATACTCGTAATAGGGGCTGTCTTTTTGTGCTTGCACTTGCCGATCAAAGACGGGGGAATATTTATGAGTTTTCCCCTTTCTAATTATAACTTTTTTGAACTTTCCAACTAATAGTTGTGGATTGATATTCAGAACATTACCATTTCTAACTATACAATAAAAAAGCGACAAATAATTTTGCAAATCATATTCTCCATTTAGTGCGCGGATTTTCAATTGTCGAGTGGCTTCAATATACTCTTTGTCGGATAATTCTAAATAGCCGATATTAGATAATTTATTAAACAATTTATAAGCTTCCGAAATCACTTCGTTTTGGATATGATATTCTTTACAAAGGTTAGATATAAATTTTTCCTTGTCAAAGTAATCGCCGCCTGTTAGATAATCATAAATGCTCTCGTAGTATTCGTAACGTTGGTCTGGATAATATAAGTCAATTAATTCCTCACCGTAGTTTTTTGTTTCGTTGTTTTTTACATCATATAATTTTTTAATAATATAATTGTTTCCATCGTCTAAGCCTTTTTTATCCCTATAACTAATTTTTCCCTTTTTATATTCTACACAAATCATTAAGCTGAATTTTAGAACGCTTGACAATATTTCGTTCTTTAATTTGTCCAATTCCTTCATTTCAAAACCGCTTTGTATAAAATGGCATACTGGTTGGTAGTATGAAAGAAAATAGGTTAGGGTCCTATAATTAATATGCTCCTGGTTTTCCTTTTTCAGGAAATTATAAATAATTGATCGATTATTTCTTAAATGTTCTAGACCGTCAGGTGTAAAAACATCGGTATGACTTGATAAGATATTTTCAAAGGCTTCTGAAAAATTTTGATAAAAATGTATAGTATTTCCTATAGTTTTTTCTTTCACTATTTTGTATGCTTCCGGTTCTATTTTTCCCTCATTAGCTATTACAATAACCTTGATATTGTTATCCTCAACTAAAGAGTTTATATAACCTAGGATTTGGTTGTCAGTTAACATATCTTTATTAACTCGCTCCAAATCATCAAAACAAATTAATAACCTCTCAAAATCAACAAAGTCTGTTTTATAGCCGGAAATTTCCTTGACAGCAGTGGTGGCATTTTCGAGTGGAGCGTGGAGGTGCCCCTTGGTTAATAAAGCCGAGGTTAAATCAACTGACTTAAATATAGCTTTAAAAATAGAGGTGGACATCTTGACATATTTATTGTCAAAGAATGGATGTAACTCCATGAAAATTTTCTCTTTTATATCATCAATTGTCTTTACACCAAATAATGAAATAACAATCCCTTTATAGCGATCATCAGCCAGGTTGTTTAGAAATGTATTTTTTATATAATGAGTTTTACCAGCTCCCCAACTACCGGTAAGCATAATTGCATAGCTGGTAGTTTTCCGCAAATAATCATTTAATATCTTTTCAATCCGGTCTACAGGTATATTTTCTTCCATGTTTGGTATTTCAGCGTGAGATCGATGTTATCATCACACCACTAATCTACAAAAACCTAAATGCTGACACAAGTGTGGCCCCCACTGATCAAAGTTTAGCGACAGCATATCTTCGTCCTATTATATAGCAAGCATTCTGCTTGCATAAACTTAGCAAAGCAAGTTGAAAACTTGCCACATTTTAGGTCTAAGTTACATTTCATTAAACTTAGACCAGTGGTGGTGGTGAGTAAAACATTTATATAAGCTTTAAAACTTATATATTGACATT
>JAQBOP010000075.1 GCA_028287975.1 Mucilaginibacter sp.
CAGTCTCACGCCTAAATGGAAAATACAATTTAATACCAACTATGATTTGGTTGCAAAACAAATAAGCAGCGCTACATCATTCGCAATTTACCGCGATCTGCATTGTTGGGACCTGTCGGTAAACTGGGTGCCGTTTGGTTATTATAAATCATACAACGTTACTTTAAAGGTAAAATCGGCTATTTTACAAGCGTTAAAACTGAGTAAACGAAGCGATTATACCAGTAATGCAAACTTCAATCAATAAGCATGCTTGCAGAAATTATAACTATAGGCGACGAAATATTAATAGGCCAGATTGTTGACACTAATTCGGCCTGGATGGCGCAGCAGCTTAATAATGCAGGTATTAGTGTAAAGCAGATCTCTTCCGTATCTGATGATAAGCAGCATATCCTTACCGCATTAGCCGAAGCGGCAAAACGAGCGGATATTATATTAATTACAGGCGGACTTGGGCCGACAAAAGACGATATCACCAAAAACACCCTTGCCGAATATTTTGGCGTAGGCATGGTTGAAAACAAAGTAGCGCTGGATAACGTGCTGCGAATATTTGAAAAATATAACCGGTCCATGCTTGAAATTAACCGGCTGCAAGCGCAGGTACCGGCAAATTGCGAGGTTATCGTCAATAAAAACGGAACGGCTCCGGGTATGTGGTTTAACGAGAATGGCAAAGTTTATATGTCAATGCCGGGTGTGCCGTTTGAGATGATGTATTTAATGGAGGAAGAGGTGATCCCGAAATTAAAATCATTGTTCAAGCTGCCTGTTATCATTCATAAAACGATATTGACCGTGGGTGAGGGGGAATCATTCCTGGCCGAACGAATAGCGGATATTGAAGACTCGTTACCGACACATATAAAGCTTGCCTACCTGCCAAAGCTGGGCTCGGTTCGTTTACGGTTAAGCGGGCATGGCGATGATGAAAGCACGCTAAGCACCGAGATCAACAACTACGCCGCAAAGATTGTAGAAAGGGTAGGTGATTTTGTAGCTGCCGAAGAAGATATCCCGCTTGAAAAAGCGATACTGAATTATATGGCCGAAAAAGGGCTTACCCTTTCTGTAGCAGAGAGTTGTACAGGTGGGTATATATCGCATTTATTTACCCAGCACGCGGGTTCATCAAAAGTGTTTTTTGGCGGGGCTGTCTCATATTCGTATGAGCTAAAGGAGAGCATACTGGGCGTAAAAAATGAAACGCTATGGCAGCACGGCGCCGTAAGCGAGGAGACCGTTGTTGAAATGGTTGAGGGCGCGCTTTTAAATTTTAAATCAGATTACGCTATTGCTGTTACCGGTATTGCAGGCCCTGATGGCGGTTTACCAGATAAACCTGTCGGAACGGTTTGGATAGCAGTGGCCTCGGCACAAAAAACCGTCAGAAAGAAATTCACATTTGGTAATAAACGCCAGCAAAATATAGAACGCAGCGCTACCAGCGCGTTATTTATGTTGAATAATTTACTCAGGGATGTAGAGAAGTAAACAACTATTTTTCTAATTTTGAGCAAAGAACTATTTTTTATTTTATGGCTAAATACCAACTGTTGTTGCCGAAGATGGGTGAAAGTGTTGCCGAAGCAACTATAATTAAATGGCTTAAAAAACCAGGTGATTATGTTAACGCCGACGACGCAGTAATGGAAATTGCCACCGATAAAGTAGATTCTGAAGTACCTTCGCCGGTATCCGGCAAATTAGTCGAACAACGTTGTGAAGAAGATGAAGTTGTACAGGTAGGTTCTATTATAGCTATTATTGAAACAGACGAACCCGAGCAGGAATCAACTCCTGCGCCACAACCAACACCTGCACAGCCTGCAGCTGCGCCACAGCCAACTCCGCAACCGGTGGCAGATAGAACGCCTGAGCCACAAGACATACCCGGTACGGAGCAATTAGAGAAAAAAACCCAACCTGTAGCGGCTCCTGAATCACCACAAACTTCAAGCGAGTTCAGGAGTGAATCAAGGTTTTATTCGCCGTTGGTTAAGCATATCGCGCAGCAGGAAAACATAGGGATTAAAGAGTTGGACAGTATCCCTGGCACGGGTGCCGAGGGACGCTTAACTAAGGATGACCTGCTAAGTTATGTACGTAACAGGACCGGCTCTCCGGATCAAACGCAATTTCAGCCGGAAACACAAGGATCAGCGTCTGTAAAGCCGACAATATCAGTATCAGGTGAGGATGAGATAATTGAGATGGACAGGATGCGCCGCTTAATAGCCGAACACATGGTGATGAGCAAGCATACTTCGCCCCACGTTACTTCGTTTGTTGAAGCTGACGTAACCGGCTTGGTATTATGGCGCGAAAAAATAAAGAGCAGCTTTGAAAAACGCGAAGGCGAAAAAATAACCTTCACCCCAATATTTATAGAGGCCGTTGTTAAAGCTATCAAAGATTTCCCGATGGTTAACGTGTCGGTAAACGGCACACAGATCATTAAAAAAGCAGCTATCAACATCAGTATGGCAACCGCTTTGCCAAACGGTAACTTAATTGTACCGGTAATAAAAAGGGCAGAAGAGCTTAACCTGCTTGGCATTACCAAAGCGGTTAACAGCCTGGCTAGCAAAGCACGCACAGGTAAGCTACAGCCCGACGATGTAAAAGACGGAACCTTTACCATTACCAACGTTGGTACATTTGGTAACGTAATGGGCACCCCCATAATTAACCAGCCGCAGGTTGCTATTTTAGCAGTTGGGGCAATCAAGAAAAAGCCTGCCGTAATAGAAACCCCGCAGGGCGATGTAATAGCTATAAGGCACATGATGTTCCTGTCGCTATCTTATGATCATCGTGTGGTTGACGGCGCGTTAGGAGGTTCTTTTTTAAGCAGGGTAGCGCATTACCTTGAAAATTGGGATACCAACAGAACGGTATAGGCACTGAAAAAATCTTTCTGAACATTTCCAAACAACCATCCCTGTTTTGTAGTTTTAATAAATACAAGGCGACATTTTGTTGCCCGGTATTTAAATTACACGATCATGGAAAATTATGAAACCTTAGTGGATGCCACTAATGATTTGATGAAAAGAGGATATACAGCTAATTTAAGCATGGAAGGCGATACCATCGACGATAAATCGAAAAATATACACATGACCGCCGATGATTTTTCGATAGACGAATTTTATCGCTTTGAGGGAGCAAGTAACCCTGCGGATACATCTATTGTCTACGCGGTTAGCTCGCCAAAATATAATTTAAAAGGGATTATTGTAAATGCTTATGGTACCTACGCTGATGATAGCTCGTCGGCTATAGATGCAAAACTGCATCATTATATGGTGAGCCATAACTTGCATGGCAGCGATAAGCCGTCGGCGTAGCCATGTCTCCGGATATCCAGTCGTACCGATGTCGCAGGTTGAACAGGGCCTCGGCAGCAAAAGCTTTAACAGCTATCTTTATTTTAGGATCGATCATCCAATAGAATAGACGTACTATTATCGGTTCAAAATCCAGTTGGTTTATTTTTTCCTTAATGATCTGCGGCGCGTTCTTATCTGCTATATGCATTACAATTTTTGCATAATGTCTTTTGGCTCCGGCTGATCTGACGGCGTTTATTTTTGACAAAAGATATTCCAGGTCAGGCAGGTAAGATTCCGGGTACTGTAAAAATACATTTTCAAGCAACCAGGCTGCCCTGAAGGCAATGGCATCATCATGGTATAACGTAACGTCTACCAGATCGCGCAGGCTAAATTTTTTGGCGTGTAGTATTTTACCTAACTCAAGTACTTTTAATTTACCTATAGTGGCAGTTATTCGCTTAATGAGGTCATCCTGGTTCATGATAGTTTAATAGCCTTCGGTAAACGAAAATAAAAAATATAACATTACGCTTACTTATACTAATTGCCTAAAATCAATACATTTGTCCACTATTTTTTATAACGAATAACTTATACATGGTTAAATTCAACCGATTTACACTGGACAACGGCCTCCGCGTTATTGTTCACGAAGATAATACCACCCCGATGGCCGTAGTTAACATTTTGTATGATGTTGGCTCGCGCGACGAAAACCCGGAACAGACCGGCTTTGCGCATTTGTTTGAACACCTGATGTTTGGTGGCTCGGTAAATATTCCGAATTACGACGGGCCTTTGCAAAAGGTAGGCGGCGAAAACAATGCCTTTACCAGCAACGATATTACCAACTATTATATCACCCTTCCATCTGCCAATTTAGAGACCGCCTTTTGGCTGGAAAGCGACAGGATGTTAAACCTGGCTTTTAGCGAGGAAAGCCTTGAAGTACAACGCAAAGTAGTGATCGAGGAGTTTAAACAACGCTATTTGAACCAGCCTTACGGCGATGTCTGGCTGCGTTTAAGGCCAATGGTTTATAAAAAGCACCCATACCTTTGGGATACCATCGGTAAAAATATCGAGCATATTGCCGACGCTAAGATCGAAGACGTAAAAGCATTCTTTAAAAAACACTATAACCCGCAAAACGCCATAATGGTTGTGGGTGGTGATGTAAAGCCGGAGCAGGTTAAAGAGCTGGCCCAAAAATGGTTCGGCCCTATCCCGGCGGGCGAAAAATACACCCGTAATTTACCGCAGGAGCCGCAACAACACGAAGTGCGCCGCGAAATAGTTACCGCTAAAGTACCGGTTAACGATGTGTATATAGCCTTGCAAATGCCGGGCAGGCGGGAAGACGAGTTTTATGCTGTCGAACTGATATCTGATATCCTTTCGCGCGGTAATTCATCGCGCATGTACCGTAATTTGGTGAAGGATAAACAACTTTTCAGCGAAGTACATGCCTACGTATTCGGTAGCCTGGATAAAGGCATGTTCGTATTGGAAGGTAAACCGACTGAAGGCGTGACTATCGAGCAAGCAGAGGCTGCTTTATGGGAAGAAGTAGAAATACTGAAAACACAGGAAGTGCCGGCCGACGAGCTGACCAAGGTTCAAAATAAGACGGAATCGACCATGATATTTTCAGAAATGTCGTTGTTGGATAAGGCTATGAACCTGGCTTATTATGAACTGTTGGGTGACGCAAACCTGTTCAACAACGAAATCGAAAATTTCCTGGCAGTAACCCCGGCACAGATAAAAGAAGAAGCAAACAAGCTTTTCAGAAAAGATAATTCATCAACGTTAATTTATTTAGCGGAATAATTGTCTGAATCACTGATTAAGCGGATTAAAGTTATTTCGTAGATGATGATGGAAAAGTATAATCCGGAAATATCAGCGAAATAAAAAAAACAATTTAAATCTATGATTCAGACAGAAAGAAATAATATGATTGATAGAAAATTAGCGCCCGAATTTAGGGCTATAGAAAACATAAATTTACTGCGACCCAAGAAGAAGACTTTAGCCAATGGCACTGAAATTTTTTGCTTTAACTCGGGCGACCAGGAACTGGTGCGGATAGAATGGATCTTTAACAACCTGCGTTTTGATCCGGCGAAGCCGTTGTTAAATATGGCTGTTAATACCATGCTTACTGATGGTACCGGTAGTTTGACTGCTGCGGAAATTGCCGATAAAATTGATTTTTATGGCGCATTTCTGTCGGTTGACTATGGCTTTGAGCAATCGTTGGTTACCTTATATTCGTTAACCAGGCACCTGGATAAAACACTGCCGGTTGTAAAGGATATCTTGACCGATTCGATTTTTCCTCAGAAAGAGCTCGAAACGTTTATCCGTAATCAGCAGCAAAAACTGCAGGTTAGCCTGCAAAAAAATGACGTTGTTGCCCGCCGCACTTTTAATAAAGCGCTTTATGGCGATACCATATATGGCTTAACCGCTGATGTTGAAACCTATAACACGCTACAACACGACGATCTGCTGGCGCATTATAAACAAATGTACCAGCCGTCAAACTGTACCATCATCATCGCCGGTAAAATTGAGCAAAATGCGCTTGACCTGCTGGCCGGTACTTTCGAAAATGGATGGGAAAGCCAGTCAGCTGCTGCGGACATAACCCAGCCAAAGGTTAACCATGCCGCAGAACATTTTTACTTTGTAGAAAAACCCGAAGCGCTGCAATCGGCTATCCGTATGGGTTTGCCGTTTATTAACCGTGAGCATCCGGATTTCCCGGCGGTACAAGTATTGAATACTGTTTTAGGCGGCTATTTTGGCTCCAGGTTAATGAATAATATCCGCGAGGACAAAGGTTATACTTACGGTATTGGATCGGGCATAACGTCTTATAAACAGGGAGGCGCGTTATTTATAGCTACCGAGGTGAGGGCCGACGTTTGCAAAGCGGCAACTATCGAGATTGAAAAAGAGATCAGCCTGTTAAAAATAGAGCTAATACCCGATGATGAACTGGAACTGGTGCGCAATTATATGTTGGGGTCATTATTGGGTAGCCTTGAAAATGTATTCTCGCACGCTGATAAGTTTAAGAACCTGTATTTCTCCGGGTTGGATTATGCGTATTATGATCGTTATACCCAAATTGTAAAAACAGTTACTGGTGACGAATTATTGAAACTGGCTAATCGATATTTAAACTTTGAAGAGTTTTATAAGGTGATAGTAGGGAAGTATTAAATTTTAAACATTACCATTTCGATGAGCCCGCCTGCCGGTGGGCAGGGAACGACGAGAAATCTATACATATATTAAATAAGCGTATAGGTTTCTCACTATCGTTCGACAATTGGTATTAATATTTGGAGATCACCGTTTGTCTGACTATTACTAAAAAAACGAAAAATACAAACATCTTATATTCAGTTATTTATATCTTTTTTAAGTATAAATTTACTGACTTATGCTTTGTTTCATTTTGTTTCACCGATTTTAATCAAACAGCTTATTTACAATAAGTTAACTCAAAATCTTGTTTCACTTGTTTCATTTGTTTCACACTCGCGTGAAACAAACATTGTCATCGGGTATCTTATTTTGCAATTGACACGCCATTGTAAATCTCAAACAATTCCTTAATCCTGCTTTCCAAATCCGGAATATTTCATTAGCTTTGCCCGGCAAATAATACCTCCAAATAATTATTTGCTATGCAGTCAGACCCATCAAAATTTGTTGCCGAAGGTTTAACCTACGATGACGTATTACTACTCCCGGCTTATTCA
>JAQBOP010000077.1 GCA_028287975.1 Mucilaginibacter sp.
GCAAGGTACAGGAACGATTTCATATCTAAAGCCATGCGCACGCCTTTGTCCTCAAAAAATTGGTCGCCCTTTTTTTCTTCGTTATCAAAGTCGAGGTTATAAGATAACCCCGAACATCCTCCACCCTGAACAGAAACCCTCAGGAAATAGGAGGCATCAAGCCCCGAATCCTGCATTAGGTTCTCTACTTTACTTTTCGCTTTATCAGTTACAGTTACCATTTTTTTAGAATCAAGAGTTAAGAATCAAGAGTCAAGATAAATTTCAACCTTTTAAGGTCTTTATTCTTGTCTCTTGGTTCTTGTTTCTATTTAGTGATGTACTTTTTCGCTTTCAATAGCTTCCATGCCGTTTTTTACGCGGAAGTCATTAATAGCTGCTTTAATAGCATCCTCTGCCAAAACAGAGCAGTGAATTTTTACCGGCGGCAATGCTAACTCTTCAACAATATCCATGTTGTCAATTTTCATTGCATCGTCAATAGTTTTACCTTTTAACCACTCGGTAGCCAATGATGATGATGCGATGGCCGAACCGCAGCCAAAAGTTTTGAATTTGGCATCGGTGATGATGTTATCATCGCCAACTTCAATTTGCAGGCGCATAACGTCGCCGCACTCGGGTGCACCAACCAGGCCGGTACCTACCTTATGACTGCTTTTGTCTAAGGTACCAACGTTACGTGGGTTAGTGTAATGATCAATTACTTTATCTGAATATGCCATTTCTTTTAGTATTTAGTCTTAAGTTATGAGTCTTGAGTCACCATGACCCTTAACCCTGTATTTATATTATAAATCCGAAATCGAAAATTCGAAATCAAATTAGTGTTCTGCCCACTCAATCGAGTCAAGGTCAATGCCTTCTTTAAACATTTCCCAAAGTGGTGATAGTTCGCGTAAATGCGTAACGGATTTTTTAGTCACCTCAATTGCGTAATCTACTTCCTCTTCAGTAGTAAACCTGCCTAAGCCAAAACGTATCGAAGAGTGTGCCAAATCATCAGATAAGCCTAAACTTTTTAATACGTATGATGGCTCTAACGATGCTGATGTACAAGCCGATCCTGAAGATACAGCAAGATCTTTCATTGCCATCATCAAACCCTCGCCCTCAACATATTTAAAACTGATGTTTGCTACATGTGGCAAGCGATGTTCAACGTTTCCGTTTACATAGCTTTCTTCCAACACGGTTAAAGCATTTTGTAATTTATCGCGTAAAGCTGATAAACGTTTTGCTTCGCTTTCCATTTCCAGTCCGCATAGCTCGCAGGCCTTGCCTAAACCAACAATGCCCGGTACGTTTAATGTGCCCGAACGCATACCGCGCTCGTGGCCGCCACCATCCATTTGTGCGGTAACTTTAACACGTGGCCCTTTACGGCGAACGTATAATGCACCAACACCTTTTGGTCCGTATATTTTATGTGCCGATAAAGCCAGCAGGTCTATACCGTCTTTGTTAACGTCAACAGGTATTTTACCAACAGCCTGTACAGCATCGGTCATAAACAATGCGCCATATTTATGGGCTATCGCGCTTATTTCTTTTATAGGCTGTATAACACCAATCTCGTTATTGCCGTACATGACAGACACCAAAATGGTATCAGTGGTCATGGCAGCTTCTAATACAGCAAGATCAACCAGTCCGTCTTCTTTAACCGGCAGATAGGTTACCTTGCCGCCCAATTTTTCAACGTGCTTACAAGCATCTAATACAGCCTTATGTTCAGTAACCGTGGTGATAATGTGGTTACCTTTTTCTTTATACATTTCAAAAACACCTTTTATTGCCAGGTTGTCTGATTCTGTAGCACCTGATGTAAAGATGATCTCTTTCTCGCTTGCGCCAATTAACTTAGCTACCTGCTCGCGTGCATAATCAACACCTTCTTCGGCCACCCAGCCAAACGGGTGGTTACGGCTGGCCGCGTTACCAAACTTTGTAGTAAAGTAAGGTATCATAGCTTCCAGCACCCGTGGATCCATAGGTGTCGTAGCATTGTTATCAAGGTAAATTGGGATATTCATATCTATAATATATTAATAGTACAAAGATATGCAAACATTTTAATTTAAAATCATTCAATATAAGGTAAAACAGTCATATTAAACTAATAATTTTGGCTTTTTATGATTTAAAAAATACATATTTTATATAGGGCGACAGAAATTGCCTCGTTTACTTTTTTAAAAAAACAAATCGCCCGTGTCTTAAAAAGTCGTAATTTTAAGTCGTTCTTACCAACATAATGGCAACAGTAAATTACAAATACCTAAGTGTATGAATATCACCTATAATAAAGATATTGGCACAAAACAAAAAGCCCTTGCCATCAACCTCGACCCCGAAATTTACGGATCATTTGCCGAAATAGGCGCGGGCCAGGACGTAGCAGCCAATTTTTTTAAAGCCGGAGCATCATCAGGTACTATAGCTAAAACCATGTCAGCTTATGACATGACGGTGTCTGACGCCATTTACGGCGCGCTAAAAGTTAAACGTTATGTAAGCGAGTCGCGCCTGATGGCGATGCTCGAACATGAATATAATTTACTTATCGAGCGGTTGGCCTCGCAAAGGAGCGATACCACTACCTTTTTCGCTTTTTCAGATACCGTATCTACCCTTAATTACCATAAAACAAACGAGGCGCATGGCTGGATGGGGCTGCGTTTTCAGTTAGAGCCTAACGGCCCTTTTAACGATGTTGTGATACATGTTAAGCTGATGGATAACGACAGTAATCTGCAGCAACAAGCTGTAGGCGTATTGGGTGTAAACCTGGTTTATGCCTGCTTTTACTACCATGCCACGCCAAATATTTTCTTGCTGTCGCTGATGGACGAACTTTCTAAAGATCGCATCCAGATAGACATGATTCGTTTTGAAGGCCCTGATTTCGAGAAGGTGGATAATCGCCTGATGAGTCTGCACCTGGTAAAATACGGTTTCTCTGATGCGGCTTTGTTTGGACCGGACGGCGAAAATCAGCAACCATCAGAAGCATTATATAAAAAACACATCTGCGTTATCCGCGGCCGTTTCCGCCCCATCATCAACGTGCACCTGGATATGCTGCATACCGGTGTAAAGCAGTTTAAAGAAGAGCCCGACGTTGATAAAAAGAACGTGATGGTGGTGAGCGAGCTTACCCTACAGGCCCTGAAAGAACGTAACGCCGACGAAAGCGCCGAAATTGATGAAAAGGATTTCCTTGACCGGGTGGATATTCTTTGCTCGCTTGGGCAAACGGTATTGATCTCCAACTTTCACGAATATTATAAGCTGGTATCGTACCTGTCAAAGATCACCAGCCTTAAAATGGGCGTGGTGCTGGGCTATCCCAACCTGGAATATATTTTCTCTGAGGAGCACTATAAAGACCTGCCGGGCGGCATCCTTGAATCGTTTGCTACTTTGTTTAGCCGTAAGGTAAAGCTGTTTATATACCCGACGCTGCGTAACGGCGTGATCATGAACTGCCTGCGGTTTTACCCGCCGCCGCACCTGATAGACCTTTACCGATACCTGATAGCCAATAACAAGATCGAGGATATCCGTAACTATAACGAAAGCAACCTGCACGTACAGACCGATATTGTGCTGCAATTGATCAAACAGGGTGTTGAAGGCTGGGAGCAATATGTACCTAACGAAGTAGCCGCCATGATAAAAGAGCGCTGCCTGTTTGGCTATCCATGCGCGACTGACCCGGCTAAAGAGTTAGAGCAGCCTAAGGAAAACACGACGGCGACGTAGTTTTTATAACCTGCGCACGTGTGCCAAATTGAGTGTCTCCCGGCGATACACTTTTGTACACTTGATTTTGCATCTTGTTGGAAATGAATTGGTTAATTTCCTTAATTTGGTTTCGTGGTACAGTTTGGTACATTTTTTCTGACTTATAGGTGTGTTTTTGTGCAACCATTTTCTGACATTATAGCGCCACAAAACTTCTAAAATATTCACATATTTGTTCATGAACAAAATAGAACATATTGGCATTGCCGTAAGCGATCTCGATGCTGCCGGCAGCCTTTATGAAAAACTATTAAATACCACTGTTTATAAAATTGAAGAAGTAGCCAGCGAAAGCGTAAAAACCGCGTTCCTGCAAAGCGGCCCTAATAAGATAGAATTGCTTGAAGCATCATCTGCCGATAGCCCGATAGCCAAATTTATAGCCAAAAAAGGCGAGGGGATCCATCACATAGCTTTCGAGGTTGATGATATCAAAGCTGAAATGGCCAGGCTGAAAAGCGAAGGTTTTATTTTGTTAAGCGATGAGCCTAAACCCGGTGCTGATAATAAACTGGTTTGCTTCGTGCACCCAAAGAGTGCGGGTGGGGTATTGGTGGAGTTGGTGCAGGAGGTGAATGAAAATGTAATTTTGAAAAAATATAATATTCATTTTTATAAAAAAATGGTGCATAATAGATATGTACCTTTGATGAGTTCTGTTAATGAGATGCTAAATATGTTTGTTTCAGGTTATTATCAGGCATATTTAGTAAACGATTTTATAATATATTATATTAATAGTGT
>JAQBOP010000080.1 GCA_028287975.1 Mucilaginibacter sp.
TATGTATCCGACTCGACCTATAACAGCAGTGTGGTTGATCTGACCATGATCATAGATAACCCTGCCGATAAGCCCGCGCACCCTGTTTATACAATTAACAATACGCTTATCACTATAACCAGCAGTAATGGACGCGATACCGCAAAGGCCGATACGACCCAGGTAGGTTCGCAGTTTAAATTTGTAGATCATTCAAAAAGATTTAAACCACATCCGGTTGTCGACTATATCTTTCAAAAGAAAGGCGAGCTTTATAACGCCGATATGCAAACGGTAACAACTTCGCGTTTATCAGAGCTCAATGTTTTCAGGAACGTCCCCAACCCTACCTATACAAAAACGGCCGATAGTACCAACAGGTTAAATACCGTAATACAGTTAGTGCCCCTTAAGCAAATGTCTGACAGGGTTGAAGGCGAGTTTTTATTCAGCGGGGGTAATTACGGTTATAACGTAGGCAATACCTTTACTAACCGCAACATGTTTAAAAAGGCGGTTACACTACAGATCAAGTTAAACCTGAGTGTGTTGTATGATAATGCCCATAATTCGGTTAACAAGAGTGGTATCGAGAACCAGGATTTTAAAGTAGGTGCAAGCCTGATATACCCGTGGATAGTTACCCCGTTTAACCTTGCCAAACCTGGAAAATACGGCGTACCTCATACCACATTCTCAAGCAACTACTCGTTGTTTTATCAAAAAGGGTTGGTGCAACGGACAAGCTTTATCAACTCGATAACCTATGATTTCCTGGAGACAGCTAATAAGGTACATAGCGTAACCCCTATCGACATTGAGTTTTCAAAAGGTACTATTGATCCTGTGGCCTATCAGCAATTGTTATCGCAACAGCGGTATTCTTATATCAAATTAATAGGCCGGACCATCCTTACAACCGGAAGCCAGTACACCTACCAGGTTAATGGTAACTTTCTAAACAGTTATGAAAATTTTACCTATTTCAGGGGATCGCTGGATGTTGGGGGTAACGTACTATCCGGTTTGACTAAAATACTTAACACAGCTAAAGACTCATTAGGTAAGCACACAATTTTTGGATACGCATTTGCCCAATATGCCAAAGCCGAAATAGATTTTAGAATTTACCACAGTTTTGGCGGCGAACGCCAATTTATATTCAGGGTTAACCCAGGCATAGGTGTACCGTACGGCAACAGCGATCAGCTTATTTTCGAAAAGAACTTTTATGCAGGCGGTGCAAACGATATGCGCGCTTGGCTGCCGCGTACTTTAGGGCCGGGACAATTTAACCGCGGGACAGCTTATGGTGCTGCCGGCTCGTTGATCCCTACTACCGGCGATACTTTACGTGCACGATTGAAGTATATTGACCAATTTGGTGAGCTGAAATTCATTACCAACGCCGAATACCGGTATAAACTGGCTAATGATTTTTTTGGCGCCAAACTAAAAGGTGCAGTATTTATTGATGCCGGTAATGTTTGGCGCCTGCACAAAGAAAGCGATAACCCCAATGGCGAATTCAGGTTTAATAATTTCCTGCAATCTACGGCTATTGGTATAGGTACCGGTTTGCGGTTTGATGTCAGTTTCTTCGTATTCAGGCTGGATGCTGCATTTAAATTTAAAGACCCGCAATTTAATGGATCGGACCAATGGGTACTGCTTAAACATGCTAATGAGTTATTTCACCCCGGCGCATTTAAGAAGGCATATTTCGATGCTAACCGAACAGGAATTGATACCCAAGGTAATCCCGCCGGCGATACCTATAACTTTATGCAGCTGAACTTCGGTATCGGGATGCCGTTCTAAATTAGAGATTGGAGATTAGTTAATTAGAGATTAGGCCTGTCACGGGTGAAAATGAAAAGGGCGATAAGGTTTGAAACCTATCGCCCTTTTTAGTAACTTGTATAGTTAAAGATTAGCTAATCTCTAATCTCTAATCTCTAATCTCTAATCTCTAATCTCTAATCTCTAATCTCTAATCTCTAATCTCTAATCTCTAATCTCTAATCTCTAATCTCTGAACTCTGAACTAAAACATCCCTTTCAATCCATCAAATATACTCTCGAAGAAGGTAGGCATTGTTAAGCCGTTGTGGTGGTTAAAGTAAAGGAAGATACAGAAGATCACTATCGCGATGATGATAAAACGCTTAAACATATAACCTAACAGCACCAATACCAGCGGTATAATTACCAGCCACATCCAGCTTATATGCATAGGGTGTAGTTTCCCGTCTTGTTTGTAAATATAATACAGCATGGAGTGTGTGCCGGCGTCATTAATATGCTTCACATAAAAAAATGCCGACTTATCTAATTTATGGCGATAAAAGGCTGTACCTTTTTCAAACCGCATTTGTTCCTGGAAACCATTGATGGTAAATGCAAATACCCCGTCAACATTCTCTTGGATATTGCCCGCTGTATCAACTGCTACAACAGCTATCTCGCTATCGGCAAAAGGGTTTTCTTTTATTACAAAATGTTTAATGGTAATGGTATCCGCAAAAGCAATATTGCCTGCAACCAGCATCAGGAAAACAACAAATAATATCTTTTTCATTTTTTAATATTAGGTTTGAAAATTACAAACAACCCGCAATAAATTTAGTTAATAAAATTCGATGATGCAGATACTAACATCAATAGAATTAAAGTATAAAGTATAATGCTGTATAATAAATTAATGTTTAAATTTTTGATCCTTTCTTTTCTTACAGTCTTTGCCCCGAAACACATCACAATAAATGATGCCGACAGGATCTGCGGTAAATGGATCTCATCAAATAAAGATATTATTGTGCAGGTGTATAAAGATGGCAATGGTTTTAAAGGTAAAATGGTTTGGTTTAAAAATATCGACAACAGCAAAACCATGGACGAATGGACAGACAAACATAATCCAAACCCTGCGCTAAGAAACCGCAAATTAATTGGCATGGATATATTAAGCACCATGAACTACGTGCCGCAGTCAGACAGTTGGGAAAACGGCAAGATCTACGATTCGCAAACCGGCAAAGAATGGAGCGCGTCGGTACGCATCAGCAAGGAAGGCGCACTTAAAGTTACCGGCTACTGGCACCTTAAATTTATCGGCCGTACAATGAGTTTTACAAGGGTTAAGGATTAGTTGATTAGAGATTAGTTAATTAGAGATTAGGCCTGTCACGGGTGAAAATGAAAAGGGCGATAAGTTTTGAAACCTATCGCCTTTTTAGTAACTTGTATAATTAAAGATTAGCTAATCTCTAATCTCTAACAACCAATCTCTTAATTCGCTTTCGCGAACTCGCCGTTAGCTTTTATTTGTACTTCGTCGCTTAATATTGGCGCACTATATTTTGAACCGAAACCAAAGTCTGAACGTTTAATAACACCGGTTAACTGAAAACCTGCGTCGGGCGCGTTGCTCATTGGATTGGTGATAGTACCACGGTACCAAAGGTCCATTACAACCGGTTTAGTAACACCATGTAAAGTTAAGTTACCTTTTAATTTATAATGGTTTGGGGTAGTTTTTGTAATACCGGTACTTGTAAAATTCATTGTAGGGAATTTGTCAGATTCAAAAAAGTTTGCGCTTCTTAAATCAGCATCGCGTTTTTCAACTTCGGTATTAACAGATGCTGTTTGTGCAACAAGAGTGAATTTAGCATCGCTAAAATCGGGGTTATTGGTTACAATGGTAACATCAAAATCTTTAAATAAGCCATCCACATCTGATACAGCAAGGTGGGTAACTGTAAATGTAAGTTTAGCATGCATTTTATCTACTTTCCACGTAGACTGTGCAGATACAGCAGTTACTGACAATATAGTAACTGCTAAAAGGAAAACGATCTTTTTCATTTTGTGATTTGTTTTTTAATATTTCAGCAAAAGTAAATAAACTATTTAAAATACATGTTCAAACATTTATTTTGACTTTTGTATGTTTTATCTCTATTTCTTAGTATTAAGGTTAGGCAAATTATTGTTTCCCTTAAGATGTTTTTCAAGGTATTGAAAATTGATGTTCTCAATCAGCACATAACTTGCCAGGTCATAAGCCGCGCCATGTGCCCCTTTGGGATAGATGCGGACATCAGCATCTTTACCTGCTGTGGTTAACGCGGTAAGCAGCTGCATGGTATTTGCCGGGTGCACATTATCATCGCTCATAGAGTGAATGATCAATAAATGATCCTGCAGGTTAGCGGCAGCAGTTAGCGTCGAACTCTTGTCATAACCTGCTGCATTTTCCTTCGCAAGGCCCATGTAACGCTCGGTATAAATATCGTCGTACAAACGCCAGTCGGTCACTGCCGAGTTAGCCAGCCCTGCCTTAAACACACCGGGATGATTAAGCAGCGTATAAACAGTAGCGTAACCACCATAGCTGGTACCCATTATGGCAATATTGCCTTTATCAACATAAGGCAGCGTGTTCATGTATTGCGCGGTTTCTGCAAAATCAGCGCTTTCATATTTACCCAGTTGCTTATACCCAATCTTTAAAAACGCGCTGCCGTAATTTGATATTCCGCGATTATTCAGGTCGACAACGATATAGCCATTTTGTGCCAGCCATTGCTGCCAGCCATTTGCCGAGAATTTATTGTAAACCGAATGCGATTCGGGCCCGCCATAAACGGTAAATACAACAGGGTATTTTTTTGCCGGATCAAAATTAAACGGCTTGATCATGTATGCATCCAGGCTAACCCCATCGCTTGTTTTAACTTTGAACAGTTCGGGTGCCGAGTACGAATGTGTTTTTAAAAATTCGGTAACGGCCTGGTTATCTTCCAGTGTTTTTAATGATTTACCGCCATCGTCAAATAAGCCCACATGGGTTGGCGTAGTTAGGTTACTGTAAGTATCAATATAATACTTTGTGTTTGGCGACATATCAATACGATGAAATCCATCTACAGCGCTTAATTTCTTTTTGCCGGTACCATCAAAGTTGATGCTGTAAAACTCCTGCGCCAGGCCTGATGATTCTGCCGACAGGTAGTAGATATTTTTTGTTTGCGGATTGATGCCGCTTACTTTTATCATATCCCAATCGCCTTTGGTAACCTGGTTAATTAGCTTACCGTCATAATTGTAGCGGTAAATATGGTAATAACCCGAACGGTCTGATACCCAGAAAAACTCTTTTGATTTTTCGGGGAAGTAAATCATATCATCCACCTCGGTATAAAAATCAAATACGGCTACCCAGCTTGTATTTTTTTCTTCGAGTACCAAATGGTGTTCGCCTGTTTTTACATTAAAGAAATACAGTTTCATGTGATTTTGCTCGCGGTTAAGCGTCATCATCGCCAAAACATCGGGATTGCTTGTCCAGTAAATACGGGGAATATAAAAGTCGCCGGTTTCGTCAGGCTGTAACCAGATCTTTTTGCCTGTTGCAACATCAGCTACGCCGATACGTACTTTCGGGTTCTCATCGCCTACCTGGGGTATGGAGATATGTACAATATCGTTATGATGCCCTTCGAAATTGGTCATTTCAAAATCGGGCACCTTTCGCTCATCAAACTGCCAGTAGGCGATATACTTATTATCAGGCGACCAGTTCCATGCCTGCGGCTTGCCAAACTCTTCTTCGTAAACCCAATCATAATGACCGTTAAAAATGGCTTTATCGCCTGTCGCGTCATTGGTTAATTGTTTTTCCTGCCCGGTGGCAAAATCGTACACATACATATTGCCTTTACGCTCAATACCTACTTTTTTACCATCAGGCGATAGCTCGGCCGTGCGCGCATCCTTAGCCGCAAGCTTTAACTGTTTGTTTTGCAGGTTATAAACGTAATAATCCGATATACCTGATTTACGGTAGATAGGCCTGAAATCTGATTGAAAAACAAGGTTCTTTGAATCATGCGACCATTGGAACGATTC
>JAQBOP010000082.1 GCA_028287975.1 Mucilaginibacter sp.
TACCCCGCTGGCAGATAGTTCGACCGCGTGATATTCTGTCGCGAAACCTTTATCAGCCAAAAGCTTTAAAATAACGCCGTCGCCGGCGCCAACTTCCAGCACTTTGTTAAAGGTATATCCCTTACAAACGGTTATAATGTGCTCAACCTTGTATTTGGCACCCAACATGCGCCATGTTTCATCATTATTTTCATAATAACTATCGTAGGCTGTTTTAAGGTTTTCGCTGCTGTTAACTTCCTGCATGGCCGGATATCAATTGTTATTTTTTTAAATTTAAGATTTTGTTAATTACCTGGTTTACATCGTCTGATATTTTAAGCAGGTAAGCTAACGATATATAGATCGTCCCTACTATAGCCGACCGTAAGATCATATCAATATAAACATTATGGCTAAGCTGTAAATACAAGCCTGCCAATAAAGCAATAGCGCTTATTACCACGATCAAAAAATGTGTCTTATCAAAAGGCTGCAACCCAAATTTTACTTTTACAAAGATCCAATATAAAAAATTGAGTACAAACATGGTCAGGAAGTAAGAAACGGCGGCGCCCATCATCCCTATTTTGGGGATAAGCAGCCAATTTGCCGCGACACAGAAAAACACTGATCCAACTATAAAATAAGTAGTGTATCTGTAATATTTAGACAAGTTAACAATGTAGCCATTAACACCGCCGGTTATATCCACCAAATAACCTAAACCTACTACAATAAATACATTAAAATAAGTGGTAAATTCTTCCTTGTGTTTATGCAGCAGAACGATAACAAAGTTTTTGTTTACAATAATGCCGATAAATAATAATGCTCCTATCAGCATTTGCATTACCGATGTTTTATAATAGATCTTGCCAATTTTAGGCAGATCATTATCGGCCCAGGCCTGGGCTATGATTTGTAATGATGTACGGTTTAATGCTTTGGCCGGCAAACTGATCACAACAGCTATGGCGAAGAATGTGCCGTAAATACCAAGCACCTCCAGCTTCTGGGTCTTGTTGATCGCTAACAGCATGATGTTGTCCAGGTTCAAGATCAAAGCTGCTGATGTACTGCTTAAAAGCGTATAGAAGCCATATTTTATGAACTCATTTCTTTTATTTAAGATCTGCGGGGAGATCCGGGCTATTTTAAAATCACCTCCCTTATAAACTGTGAACAATAATATTGCTATCATAGCCACATTGGCAGCCATATATATAGATAAAAAATCGTGATAATTGATGAGTGATGCCGCTATTAATAACACACTTACCATCGTAAATACGCGTAATAAAACTTCCCTTAAAAATGATGACAACACATTTTTAAAAACGGTAATGGCCAGGCTCTCTATCACCGTATAAACCATGGTTAAAAACGATAACGGAATCAGGTAATAAAAATACCGGACAAATAATTCTGATCCCTTATCATTGCTGTAATGCCTGATAATAGCGTTCTGAAAAAACAGGAAGATCAATGTAAATAAAACAAAGCTTATGATGCACCAGGTAATTACAAAGGTTACAAAACCGCCGTGCTTTTTGTCGTCGCTACGAAAATGGGGCAGATATTTAAATATGATATTATTTACACCTACTGATGCTATTTGCGCATACAGCAGAGTAATGGTATTCATGATGGTAAAAAATCCTATTTCTTCGAGCGTCAGGATCCGCTGAAATAAAATTACCAGGTTAAAGAAACCAAGCGCAGTACCTGCATACAGGATAATGCTGTTATAAAAGCCTTGTTTCTTTAATAAGTTCATTTAATACTTTTTTGTATGATACTATCAAGCAACGCTATGCGCGATTTAATATGATAGTTGTAGATCATGTGCTCGCGCCCCGCCTTGCCCAACTTAACCGCGAGCTCCGGCGATTCGGCTAATTTAATCATTCCCTGCGCCATGCCATCAATATCGTGCTCGGCCGTTAAAAAACCGGTTACACCATCAATTACGGCTTCTTTAATACCTGCATGACGTGTTGACACCACCGGCAAGCCCGATGAAGAAGCCTCTAATACCGAAACCGGTGTACCCTCGCTGTCACCGTCAGCAGCGGTTACCGAGTGCTGTACGTAGGCGCGTGTATTTTTTATCAGCTCTTTGATCTGCGCCTTATTCAATACGCCGGCCAAAGTTACCTGCGATTGCAGTTTTAAATCGGCTACCAGTTTTTTGGTATCTTCAAATAACGGCCCGTCGCCAACCATCCATAATTTGGCATCCGGGAATTTATCAGCCACAATTTTAAATGCTTTTATTACTGATGAAGGTGATTTCTTTTCAACAAACCGCCCTATCGCTAAAAAATTTAGCGGCGATTTTGAAATGTCTACCAGCGGGAAATCCTCCGTATCCACCCCGCATGAAGCATTGTAGATCTTATCAGCAGGCGCACCCATTTCCTTTAGTTTTTCAACCATATCTGCCGATACGGAAATAAAAGCACTGGCGTAGTTAAACGCGTCGTGGTAAAGATCCTTGTATTCTGAAACAGCGGCGCGGTTATATACATCGGCACCGTGGTAATGGATAATAAGCGGAATGCCGGCATGTTTGCAGGCCTCGGTCACCATTGCGCCTACCATGCCATATTCTGCAAATACGGCATCAACCTTATGTTCAAGCAGGTAACCTTTCAAGGCATTTGTCCTTACGGATATGCTTTTACGCTTTAGGATTTTTTTTTGGAACAGGTAGCTTAAAAGCCCCCATTTTGATTTGATAAGCGGCTTATCTTCATTATCATAAACAGGGAAAGCGCCGCCATACAGCACCAGCTTATTGCCCGCCAGCATGTCGATATGCGCCTGCACAAATGTTTCAGAAAAAGAGGATCTATTGGGCTTTATGATGCACAATGTATAGCCGCTATCCATGCTTATCCTAATTTGCGGCGAACAAAAGCCTTACGGAAATAACTACCAAATTTGGCTTTTGCCTTCCCGATTATTCTTTCTGTACGTTGTGCCGCGGTTACCGGTTTTGGTGTGAAGAAGGGGGTTAAAAAATCGTCGCTTTTCTCAAGTACAATGTGGGTATAATCGGCGGTGTGCCAAACATCTTTCTGGTGATAAAGTATTACCTCGGTACCCGTATCTTCTGCAAGCTTACTTATTACTTTAAAGGTGATATGCTCGTCTACCGGTTGCATGGTTTCGGGGCGGTTAACCAGGCACCATTTAAGGTTATGTGGTGTAGGCACGGTAAGTACAATTTTACCTTTATTTCTTAATATTTTTGCCAGGGCAGCGTGTACCGCGGGGCGGTCTTCAACGGCTATGTGTTCGTAAACATCCATAAAAACAACCAGGTCAAACTGCTCATCTTTAAATGTTTCTGGAGTTAATATGGTTTCTCTAAAATCAAGTTGATCATCCGTGAACAGCTTTTGCGCTATCTGGATAGACATGGTGCTGATATCAATACCGGTAACATGCGCGTTTGGCCATTGCTTATGCATGCGGTTACAAATGCTGCCCATACCGCAACCTACCTCTAAAATGCGTAACGGTTCTTTAGGTGCAAACTGCAGGATGGTTTTCCATCCAAATTCAATACGGGGGTTAACGATGATATAGTCGTTCAGTTTATATTTAACGTGCTCATCATAATATGACACTACGTTTTCACGGTCTACTTTTTCTTCCATTTATAAATACGAGGAATAGATTTTGATTTTAGTCGTTCGCAAAAGTACTTAAATATTCATTATAGTGGTTTTTGGGCAACCACAATGTACAAAGCACTGTCACGGTCTCTCTGAGCCTGCGTGTGGATCTTATCAAACAAATTGATGACACCCTGCATGATAACCGACCATACCGGCACTAAAAATTTTGGCAGCTTAAATAATATACCATCCTGGAACAGTTGCATCCCGCTTGCGGTAAGTCCCAACACACCGGTGAATGAACTGATGTTAAAAGCTTCTTTTTCTACAGTCTTTTTTAACCCTGCGCCGGTCCACCGCCAGTAATCATTTGGTGTGGGGTGATACAGCCAATAGCCATGCGTAGTTAAGATCATGGAGCCACCCGGTTTTAACAAGCGCCAGGCTTCCTGTAAATAACCTTCGGGCGAATCAACATGCTCCAATACCTGGTTTGACAGGATAATATCGGCATAATTATCGGGCAGGGTGGTTTTACTGTCAAAATCAATGTGATGATCAGCTTTGGGGTTCATTTCCAGGTCTACACCCAGGTATTTGCCTACATGCGGTTCAATAACCGGTTTGTACGGCATGTCGCCGCAGCCAAAATCTATTAAAACAAATTCTTTATGGTTAGCGGTAAGCTCTTCAATTTTCTTAACAGTTGCGTCTCTTAACTGTGTAAGTACTACGTAACGCGGATTAAATATACTGGGATACAGGCGGTCATTACCTTTCATCCGGCTAAGTTAATTCTTTTTTGCTCAGCTGTAAAAATCCTTGTTACAAATTGGGGTGTCAGTAAATACCTTTATGAATTTGGTGCTACTTGTGCTTAATATAATGTTGCAGATAGTTTATTTTGGCTGTGGTATCTTTTCGCCATATAACCAACGAATCCCGGGTTAGTTTCTGCACCTCGAACGACCGTTCATTTGGCTTCCGCTTATCCAGCACAACAAGGCAGCCGGGTTGTGCAATTCCCCAGGTACCATTTACCGGATGTGGCGGCGGCATACCATTTATTGGCCCTTGAACCAAAGTATAGCTGGCATCAGCATTTAGCTGAAAATAGCCCGGCTGTCTCAAATAAATTGTTTTTAGAACGGTATCAGGGCCATAAGGCGCTTCAAGTGTAAAGGCGTTATCCCACCTAAACTGCAGGCTGGGCAGGTCCGGGCATTTAAAAGCCGAGTAGCGCTGCGTTATTACTATACCGCCTTGTGTCTCGCGAAGTGTTAATGAATCATCCGACAACTGGATAACAGAAAAATCACGCTCTTTAGCTGTGCCGGGGTTGAGCACAAATTCGCACTGTTTGTTAATATTCCATTTACCGTTTACCGGGTCGCCGTCACTAAAGAGGTTATACGTAAAATCGTTATTGATCTGAAAGTATCCTTCGGGATAAATTATGGTATGGCTTAACAGTTCTTTGTTGACATTATATACATTCGTTTCGGTGCTTTGCACCGCCCACCTTTTTAAATAATCAATCGATGAATCATGCAGGCAGATCTGTGTCTGCTTTACTTCTTTTTTACAGGTACATATACATACGGCTGCCAATAAAATAACCCAAACGGAATAATGCTTTTTCATGATCTGACGCGGCTGCAAATGTAATAATAGCTGAACAAAAAAAGAGCCGCGTTATTGCGGCTCTTTTTTACCCAACAATTAACTGTTGTTAATATCTGGTGCTGGCCATAGTGTTAAGATAACCTGGGGTAAGGAGTTTGTTATAAATCCTTACGTCATCTATTGATCCGTTAAAGAAATAGTTCGAGCTTATATTATCGCGGCCAATAACCAACTGGTCTGTAACCCCGGCACCTGGCGTCGGAAAATAAAGTACAGCAGTTCCTGACTGAACGCCATCTATATAATGAGCAATTATTCCTTGTGTTGCATTCATTTTTTGATATTCTAATGTAACCATATGCCATACACCTGTGGTTAAAGCACCAGAACTAGTTACTGAAGTTGAAAGACCACCTGGACCAAAAAAGAGTTTACCGGCAGTTGTTACACTCCAACCCCAACCATCGGCAGTTGAGGAGCGTTTGGCCATTAATTGCATTGCTGAGCCAATGCTGTTTAATTTAACCCATGCGTTCAATGTAAAATCGGTATTATTTAAGCGTAATGCCGTATTATCAGGGACGCTAACATAACTGCTTGAGCCATTAAAACCATATGCGAAGCCATTCGTGGAATTGTGATCGGAAACTGAAGTAACACTGGTTGCCGTACCATTAAAGTTATTGCCAGAAAAATCATTGGCATTACCATCAAACGACCAATAAGCAAGTATTCCGCCCGGATTGATTGCGGTTTTCAAGTCAGAAATATCAGAAGCAGTTAGTGCTTTGGAATATATTCTTATTTCATCCATATCACCATTGAAATAATAGTTGGATGTCGCACCATCATAACCTATTGTCAAATTAGCGGTTGAAGACGACATTACTGCCGCGGCTGGCGGTGGGGTATCAAGGACACCGTCTATATACAGATCGAAAATCCCTGTGGCATTATGATATACATAGGTAACCATGTGCCACGCACTTGTACTTACAGTTGCATGGCTTATGGCATTCCCGCCAGCATGTGCACCGACACCAATATAGCTAAATCCAGCTCCGGGAGGATAGCCGGTGCCGGTAATACTACAGCCCCAACCATTAGGTCCGCTGTCCCGCTTAGACATTATTTGTGAACCAGAACTTGAATTATAATTATCTAACTGAACCCAGGCGTTTATAGTATAGTCAGTATTTGAAAGCCGCAAATCGGCAGCATCGGCAACGGTCATAAAATTGCCGGTAGTAGTACTGTTATCAAAATGCATGGCATGGTTTGCATTTCCAAATTGATCTGTTGTTGCGGTAACAGATCCGGTAATGGTAGCTGTATGGCCGTTACCAGAAAGATCTGCGCCGTTACCATCCATAGGCCAATAAGCAACAAGGTTCGAGTTCATACTTTGAACTTTTAGCTTACCGGTGCTTTGAATTGATTGATTAACAATGCTGTTTGTTTTTGCATCGTTGTTTGTTTTCGCATCTTTTTTGCACGAAGGCGCTAAAAGTGCAACAACGGCCAATGCAGAAAGCAGGCCGCTTTTTGTAAAGTTTTTCATGTTGTTTTAAGATTTAGGTTAATTTGTTGAGTGATCAAACTTATTTAATATTATTAAATAAATCAAATCTAATTTTCTTTTTAGTTACAAATAAATTAACTAAAGACAAAAAAAAACAGCCGATTAAGCTCCAATTTATGGTAGCATGTGTATTATTACCTTAATAATAAATTTATAATTACCTATTAATTAATAATTATTTAACAAAAAAAAATCACCTTGGACCCATAATCCAGGTGATTTAAAAACGTAGCGCAACATAAAAAAAGCCCCGCGTCGCAGGGCTTTTTTTAGTTGCTGTGTGCTTAGATTATATTACGATTGAAACTTCTTAGCGTTTATTCTACGCTCGTTTTCATTCAGGTATATTTTACGCATACGGATGCTTTGAGGGGTAACCTCAATGTATTCGTCAGCCTGGATATACTCCATTGATTCTTCTAACGAGAATTTGATAGCAGGCGCAATACGCACGTTGGTATCGCTACCTGAAGCACGCATGTTGGTTAACTGCTTGCCTTTGGTTAAGTTAATAACCAAATCGTTATCGCGGATGTGCTCGCCTAAAACCTGTCCTTCGTAAACATCAACTCCCGGATCAATGTGGAAACGACCACGATCCTGCAATTTATCAATAGCGAAAGCCGTTGTTTTACCGGTATCCATTGATACCAATACACCGTTCGAGCGGCCGGGGATAGTACCTTTCCAAGGCTCATAAGCTTTAAAACGGTGAGCCATAATAGCCTCGCCACCCGTAGCTGTCAATACGTTATTACGCAAGCCAATGATGCCACGTGCGGGGATCTCAAATTCTAAGTGCTGTAAGTCGCCTTTAGGCTCCATTACCAACAAATCGCCTTTACGCTGGGTTACCAGCTCAATTACTTTACCTGATACTTCACCTGGTACGTCAACTATAAGTGTTTCAACCGGCTCGCATTTAACCCCGTCAATTTCTTTAACGATAACCTGCGGCTGACCCACCTGCAACTCATATCCTTCGCGGCGCATGGTCTCGATCAATACAGATAAGTGAAGAATACCACGGCCATAAACCAGGTACGAATCAGGCGACTCGGTTTCAATAACTTTAAGCGCCAGGTTTTTCTCCATCTCTTTGTATAAACGGTCGCGCAGGTGGCGTGACGTTACAAACTTACCTTCTTTACCAAAAAATGGTGAAGTATTGATAGTGAACAACATGTTCATGGTAGGCTCATCGATATGGATTACCTCCAATTGTTCCGGCTTATCAAAATCGGCAATGGTATCGCCAATATCAAAACCTTCAATACCTACAACCGCGCAAATATCACCTGCACTAACTTCGGTAGCTTTAACCTTACCCAAGCCTTCAAAAGTATAAAGCTCTTTTATTCTTGTTTTTTGGATCGTACCATCGCGTTTTACTAAAGATACCGCCTGGTTTTCTTTTATAGTACCACGGGCAACACGGCCAATAGCTATACGGCCCACAAACGAAGAGTAATCTAACGATGTGATCTGCATTTGCAAAGTACCTTCACTAATTGGCGGTGGCTGGATGTTTGCTAAAATAGCATCCATTAACGGGAAAATATCTTCAGTCGGTTTCTTCCAATCGGTACTCATCCATCCTTGTTTTGATGAACCGTAAATTACCGGGAAATCCAACTGATCTTCTGTAGCCTCAAGGTTAAAGAACAATTCAAAAATTTGCTCATAAACTTCTTCAGGGCGACAGTTTTCTTTATCAACCTTGTTTACAACCACAATAGGTTTTAAGCCTAAAGCCAAAGCTTTTTGGGTTACAAAACGGGTTTGAGGCATAGCACCTTCAAAAGCATCGCAAAGTAATAAAACGCCATCGGCCATTTTTAATACGCGCTCAACCTCGCCGCCAAAGTCGGCGTGACCAGGTGTATCAATGATATTGATCTTAACGTCTTTATACATTACCGAAACGTTTTTTGACACGATGGTAATACCACGTTCGCGTTCCAGGTCGTTATTATCCAGTATCAGCTCACCAGTTTCCTGGCCTTCGCGGAAAATTGCACAGCTGTGCAGAATTTTATCAACCAAAGTAGTCTTGCCGTGGTCAACGTGTGCGATGATCGCAATGTTTCTTATTTTTTGCATGAAATGCCTCTAAAATTTGGCGCAAAGGTAAGGTTAATATATGGTAAATAAAAGCTTAACCGCTTTTTAACCACGCTAATATTTCACTTTAACGTAAAAAAACAAACGCGTGGAGAACATAACTAATATATCTGCGTTTGTTAATAAAATGTATTAATTTTGTGACCATGAATATACAGGCAATATTAGTTTTGATCATATTTGCTGGCGCCGTGTTCTATATAGGCAGGCTCATGTATAAAAACCTATTTGCAAAAAAAAGTTGCGGCAGCAACTGCAAATGCGGCGTCGATTTTTCAAATATCGACCCTGAGAAAAACTTTAAATAGCATCAACCTAAATATTTTACTAATTTATTATTAATGGCCGAAAAGCAGGTTTTTCAAGCTGATACCCCAGGTAGGTGGAACCGTTTCAAGTGGCTTAGTCGTATCTTACTGATAGTACTGGCCGGCAGTGTATTGGGTGCTGCTATTACAATTACCTCACATCAATATCCTGATCTTCCTAATTTAAATCCGGCTCCGAAAAAGCTTACTAAAGAAGAATTAGAGCAGTTAAAAGCATCTAAGCAATTCAAGAACTTTAAAATTGATAAAGACAAGATCCAGAAACTGGAGCGCACCCGTAACCTTTATCGTATAAAACACCCTAATAATAAAGACCGGTTAAATGCCGGCTTTTACCGTGCCTGGGAAGCACAGGCTTACAACTCGCTGGCCGAGCATATTTCGCATCTTGACATGATTGTTAGCGAGGGCTTTTTGGTAAAGCTTAATGCTGACACCATAGACGCTAAAATTGACACCGGGCTGATCAATCTTAATAAAAAATACAAAAAACCGGTACTGGTTACCATATCCAACTACGTTAACTACAATAATGCTACCGGCGATTTTGATACCAAAGATGTTGAGCGCATTATAAAAAGCAAAAAGCTGCGCGCCACTTTTATAAACAGTATTGTCGCCCAACTGAACAAATATAAATTCCAGGGCGTGAACCTTGATTTTGATAATATCAAGAACAGGAATGCGCCAGACTACGTCAAATTTGAACAGGAACTTTATACCACGCTGCATAGCGCAGGTTTCCTGGTTACACAAAACGTAATCCCCGACGACGAGCAATTTGATCTGCAACGCCTGCAACATATCAATGATTTTTTGTTTGTGATGGCCATAAACCAGCATACTGAAGACAGTAATGCCGGCGATATTTCAAACCAGCACTGGGTTGAGGAAATCCTTGACGACATTTGTTCAAAGATACCCAGTGAAAAAGTTATTTTAACCGTATTTGGCGGCGGAGTTGACTGGCCCAAAAATAGTGTTGGCCATGGCATTGGTTACCAAACCGTTATTAGTACAGCGCATGAAAATAAAAGCAAAATAATTTATGACCCGGTATCGGCCAACTTACATTATACTTATAATGGCCGCGATAGCCTGCTGCACACTGTTTATTTTACTGACGCGGCTACTAACTTTAACATTATCCGCATGGCCGACGACTGGGATACCGGGGGTGTCGCGCTTTGGCGCCTTGGCGCTGAAGACCCCCGGATGTGGAGTTTCTTCCAGAAAAACCTGGCTATAGATTCATTAAGAAAAACAGGCGTAGATGTTAAACGGTTAACTTATGTCGGCTTAAATAATAAGATCAACTACGAAGGCGATGGCGAGGTACTTGACTTAATAACCACACCTGTAAGGGGACAAATTGATGTCACGCTTGATACGGTAAACTATGTTATTACCAACCAGAATTATATCAAGCTGCCTACAAAATATGTTATCCGTAAATATGGTTACAAACCGGGCAAAATTGTATTGACCTTTGATGATGGCCCCGACCCTGACTTTACCCCAAGGATCCTGGATATACTAAAACGCGAAAAAGTACCTGCTGCATTTTTTGTGGTAGGATCAATGGCCGAAAAAAATATGCAACTCCTTCGCCGCGAGTACGAAGAGGGGTTTGAAATTGGCAACCATACGTTTTTCCACCCTGATATATCTACCGTAAGCCTTGAGCGGGTAAATTTAGAATTAAACGCTACGCGTAAATTAATTGAGTCGGTAACGGGCCATAGCACTATTCTGTTCAGGCCACCGTTTAACGCGGATGCCGAGCCGCAAACCCTTGCAGAAGTTATCCCGGTAGCCGAAAGTCGCAAACAAAGCTATATTAACATTGGCGAGTCTATTGACCCATGGGACTGGCAGCCGGGCGTAACCAAAGACAGCATTGTGGCACGTACCATCAGGCAGGCAAATAATGGCTCGATGTTATTATTACATGATGCCGGTGGCGATACGCGAGAAGAAACGGTAAAGGCTTTGCCCGAGATCATCCATTATTTTAAAACCCATGGCTACCAGTTTACCACCATTGCCGACATCTTAGACAAAAGCAAGGACGACCTGATGCCGCCGGTTAAGCATGAAGGCGGGATCTTTGGCTCTTTGTATGACGTATTTGTTGTAGGTTTCTTTTATGGTAACTGGTTCTTGCTATACCTGTTCTTAACCGCTATTTTCCTGGCTATTGGCCGCATTGTATTGATCGGTATTTTGGCGGTAAGGCAATATGCAGAGAATAAAAGCTTCAGGCGTTACCGCGACAGGGTAGCTAAAATGCAATTGCAACCGGTAAGTATAATAGTACCTGCCTACAACGAAGACATAACCGCGTTAAAAACCATTGAAAGCCTGCTTAAAACAGAATATAAAAATTTCGAGGTGATTTTTGTCGACGACGGATCAACAGATGATACTTACAATATTGTTTATGAGGCTTACGGTGCCAATCCGCAGGTAATGGTGCTGACCAAGCCGAACGGAGGTAAAGCGTCGGCACTAAACTTTGGAATATCGCACGCGCGTTTTGATTTTGTGGTTTGTATTGATGCCGATACACAGCTTAAAGACGATGCCATTTACCAACTAATGACCTATTTTACCGACGATGAAATTGGCGCGGTTGCAGGTACGGTAAAGGTGGGTAATGAAAACAATATCATTACCCGCTGGCAGTCTATAGAATATATTACGGCGCAGAACATGGACCGCCGCGCGTTTGATCTGATCAATAGTATAACGGTTGTCCCGGGAGCTATCGGTGCGTTCCGTAAGTCGGCGGTGTTCCAGGCGGGTGGTTTTACTACCGATACTTTGGCCGAGGATTGCGACCTTACCATGCGGATCCTGAAAAAAGGATACATCATCCGTAATTGTGCAGACGCCATTGCTTATACCGAAGCCCCTGAAACTATTAATGCCTTATTAAAACAACGCTTCCGCTGGAGCTACGGCGTAATGCAAAGCTTCTGGAAAAACCGCAGCGCGTTGTTTAACAAAAAATACAAATTCTTCGGGATGGTGGGTATGCCAAATATCCTCATCTTCCAGATCATATTACCGCTGTTTTCGCCGCTGGCGGATCTGTTTATGATCCTGGGCCTGTTTGGCGATAAACCGCTCAAGATCATCATCTACTACGTAGTATTTGTGCTGATAGACTTTATAGTGGGCATCATAGCCTTCTGGATGGAGAAAGAGGATTACAAGAAGCTGGTATACATTATACCGCAGCGTTTTGTATGGCGTCAGCTGATGTATTATATCCTGTTTAAATCTATCCGTCGTGCCTTAAAAGGCGAGCATAGCGGTTGGGGTGTATTGAAGCGTACGGGGAATGTTACGGTTAAACCTGAAGATAGCAAAACAAAACCCAGCTTTATTATTATAGGGATACTTGCTCTTGCTGTTATAGCTTATCTATTGTACAGGCATTTTAGTTAGGGGGTTCTCGTCCACTCAGGGTCTTCCAACGGAGCCCCTGAGGTAGCACGATTAACGTAGTGTCCTCTCCGATAGGCCTTGCTAAAACAGAAAATATTGCAGTTTTAAATTTCCTTCTTATCTTCATGGTAAACTTTATCACTATGAGAAAAATAACCTTTATCGTATCGTTTATTATGATTGCGCTTGTGACGAGGACGCAAGCACAAACCGTGGCAGATGAGCCAAAGATCGCCGACATGCTAAAGACTCTTTACACGGCTTATATGTCTGCCTATACCGCCCCGGACGTGAACCATAGCTTTGAAAAAACTTTGGTGGCATTAAGAAAGAAGTACTGCACCGCCAAATGCCGAAAACAGTTCGGAGAATTAGTTGAATCGACTGACGGAGACCCGATCATAAATGGCCAGGACAGCGATGCAAAATGGGCCAAAACTTTGGTTATTAAACGCGATTCTAAAACCGCCATCCATTACAGCGTTTCGTATTCATATGATGAATATGGCGAAGACAAAAAACTGCACAAAAGCACCAATACAATCAACCTTGTTATAGTAAATGAGGGCGGTGCTTTTAAGATCGATAAGATCCTGGATAACACATCGGGATTTTAATCTTTGCAGCGCTAAATATTTTATTTTAATCTGCCTTTCAATAGAAATTGTTTTTTACTGCAATTTATTGACGGAAACTGACGGAAAGCTAACAAAATTGCAGGGCCCCTTTCCTGGATGAATATAATTTTCTTATCGCGTAGATATGCGTAGTTATTTGCCAATGATTAATCTTTTAAATAAACTAAATTTGATTGAATCATTTGGATGCATAGCTGAATATTAAAATATATTTCATCGTTTATATAACTAACTTTATATAACTAACCTTTTTATTATGGAAAAAAACTTATTTTCAAAGTTATCTGCAGAATTTTTGGGCACTATGGTTTTAGTTTTAATGGGTTGTGGGAGCGCCGTCATTGCAGGAGCCAATGGGACTACAGGTGTAGGACTATTGGGGATATCGTTCGCATTTGGCCTTTCGGTTATTGCCATGGCTTACGCAATTGGCCATATCTCAGGGTGCCACATTAACCCGGCTATTTCGATAGGTATGGTTTTAGTTGGACGAATGAAAGTTAGTGAAGCAATTTGGTATATAATAGTACAAATCCTGGGCGCTATTGCGGGAGCGTCTATCTTATATTTCATTGCAAGTGGAAAGCCCGAATATAATATGATCGCTAATGGGCTTGGACAAAACGGTTACGACGAACTATCTCCCGGGCATTATAACCTGATTGCAGGGTTCACGGCAGAGGTGGTCTTTTCTTTCATCTTTTTATTCGTCATATTCGGCTCTACATCCTCAAAAAACATTAACGGTGGTTTTGCCGGTTTAGCAATTGGTTTGAGCCTTGTTCTGATTCATATTGTAGGGATACCGGTTACCGGGGTTTCCGTAAATCCTGCACGTAGTATCGGCCCTGCGCTGCTTGTCGGAGGCCAGGCGCTAAGTCAATTATGGCTATTTTTAGTAGCGCCTGTTTTAGGAAGTGCATTATGCGCGGTTGTTTGGCGTTTTATACTGAACCAGGACTGATAGCTGTACCAATTTTATACTTACGGATCAAGCGTTGTAGAAAGTCTAATTTGTAATGTAAAATGGATTTTAAAAAACGGTGACGCTGACTTGTCAGTGATCTTGTTTCATTCTGTTTTACCGTTTTTTATCAAATAGTTAGCTATCAGCTATTTAATTAGAAAGGACTTTATACCGGATCCCCGAAATGGGTGGCGGCCCTTTGGGAAAAGACTTTAAAATAAATTACCAATTTAGCGAGGATAAAAAACTGCTTACACTCAATTTCACTGCCGAAACGGGAATTACGGCCACTGAAGTTTGGCGAAAACTATGATCTTAGCTTAGCGTCGCCCAAAGTTTGTGACTACAGGCAGCATTGTTCTACATTTTTTGCCTATCTTGTAATGTCAATCCCCTTACTATGGTCGCAAAAAATTTAGCCCGTTTTATTTCTTCAATCGTGTTGTCTGCTGTTTGCTATTCGGCATCGGCACAAACTTACAGGCCGGCAGCTTTTACAGATCCCGACAGGTTAAAAAAGATCGAAGCTACCTATGCCGTAATTGATCAGTTATATAAAGATTACGCGGATAAAAGCCATTGGCCGGGCATAACATATGGCATTGTGGTCGACGGCAAACTCGTGCACACCGGCGGCTATGGCTATACCGATATTAACGCGAAGATCCCTGCCGATGCAAGCTCGGATTTCCGCATTGCATCTATGACCAAAAGCCTTACCGCCATGGCTATTTTAAAGCTTCGCGATGAAGGTAAACTAAAACTGGACGATCCGGCATATCTCTACATCCCCGAAATGAAGGGCATGAAATACCTGACTAAAGATGCCACACCGGTAACCATAAAAAATCTACTGACCCACACCGCCGGCTACCCCGAAGACAACCCGTGGGGTGACCGTCAACTGGCCGTTAGCGATGATGCCCTGGTAGCGCTGTATAAAAAAGGTGTTTCTTTTTCAAATAATCCGGGCCAGGGATATGAGTATAGCAACCTTGGCTTCGCGACTTTGGGCTATATTATTAAAAAGATATCCGGCAAAACGTATGAAGATTATATCTCTGAATATATTTTAAAACCGCTGGGCATGACCCATACCTACTGGGAATATACCAAAGTACCAAAAAACAAATTAGCATTTGGCTACCGCTGGATGGATGGCAAATGGGTTGAGCAGCCACTGCTGCATGACGGCGCATACGGTGCCATGGGCGGCCTGATCACCACTATAGAAGATTTCAGTAAGTACATGGCGGTTCATCTTGATGCATGGCCGCCAAGGGACGACGCTGAAACCAGCCCCATAAAGCGCAGCTCGGTCCGCGAAATGCAGTACCCATGGGATGTAAATTATTTATCAGCCAATGCAAAAACACCTACAGGCAGGCCGTGCCCTAATGTAAGCGCTTATTGCTATGGCTTACGTTGGGAGAAGGATTGCGATTAC
>JAQBOP010000157.1 GCA_028287975.1 Mucilaginibacter sp.
TGAAACCCGCTTGTTTTAAAGATAACTGCCCGTTGTTAATGATCATTTGTCCTTTAACGTCATTTATATCCAGCCCGTTATATTTAACATTCTTCACATCAGCTGTAAAAGTTAAATTGAGGTTAGTTGGAACCAATATTACGCCTGATGATTTACCTGATGATTTTTGCCCTGAACTCGGTGCGCTATCTGCAAATGCCATAAAATCATCAGCTATGATGCTGCTGCTTGATAAATTAAACACACCTTGTAATGTCGAGTTTGGTTTAACTGCATAATCTATCGCGTTTGATAAGTCGCCATTCAGCACAATAACAGATCGGCCATAATTAGCTGTAAAGCTGTCGAACTTCATTTTATCCTGGTTAAAGCTGAAGATCCCGGTTTTAATCAAAAACGGTTTCGGGAACAGGTCAGAGGTCAGAACTAGGTTTTTAACTTGCATGGAACCTTTATTGTTTAATTGATCATAACGGCCTGCGGTCGCGTCGCTTTGTTTGCCTTTTAATGAAAAATTAGTAGTGATCAATCCTTTTACATTATAGCCTTTAATGGCAAATACTTTATAGATCTTACCGATATCCATTGTGCCTTGCGAGCTTATGCGATATTCAAGATCATCAAAGTTTTTTAAGTTAGCCTTTAAAATAAATGGTTTGCCCTCAAAATTCAAAGAAACAGGCTTGATATTAACTTTTAAACCTTTTAACGAAGTGGTGTTATTGATAATGCTTGCACTGACCTGTATGTCTTTAACCGGATGCGGATAGTACTTTGTTTGTATATAACCATTCTCTAAATTTATATCAGCTTTAGTTACAGGGTATACATTATGTGCGGGGAGATACTTTCCTTTAGTTTGAACGGTTGCGTTTATGATGCCCCTAAGGTCCAAACTATCAACCGGGTAAATATTTTTGATATCACCCAGGTTAAATTTGATATCAGCCGCGGTGTTTATAAAGATCCCTGAAGTATTATTTAAGCTGAAGTGACCCTTAATGTAATTGCTTAACGCGGTAATATTAATATCGTTTATTTGAAGTTTGGCATGTTTTATATTGTTATCCGGGCAATTGGCATCAATGTCAAAACTAATATAATCAATTGCCTGGGGCAATTTGGCATATTTAAAATAACCATCTTTAAATGTAGAGTGGAGGCTAAATTTAGGAATGCTGGTAATAACCGTATCAACATGTCGTAATCCTCTTTTTTGTAAACCGGTTGTGTATTTGCCCTGTGTCAGTAATTGTAATGCATAACGGCCCTTTACTTTAAATGGCTTAATACCAAAAGCCGATCCCCATTTGTCAAGATCTATTTCGGTATTGACCTTTGCATAGATCTCCGGCGATTTTATGCCTTTGACCCTAAGCACCGAATTGAAATAGTCCTTACCGATATTAAAGTGTAGTGAATCAATATTGAACTTAAGGTTATCAGGGTTAAGGCCCGGGACCTGGGCAGTCATATTGATGTATAGGTTCTTTACCGGCGATGGTGTGTGTTTGCTGGCAATATAACCATCTTTTACCTTCATACTAAAGTTTAGATCGGGCCTGACATTTTTAGATGCTATGTATTTACCGGTAAGCGATAGCTGGATATTGCCTGTGCCGTTTATATCGGTATCGTCGCCCCATTTAGCTATGGCTGCAGGCATGGCGGTAAAAATATCGCTCAGGTCGCTTTGGTTGGAGGATACCTTAAAATCCATATCATATCCATCCTTCAAAAACTCAAACCGGCCCTTAAATTGAACAGGTAGCTGATTGATCATCAAATCGTTTTTTTGAAAGCTAAACGCGAGAGATTTGGTGTTGATACTTGTCACCAGATCAGCATTTACTTTTTTGTTAATCACATAAGGCTGATTGCCATAGTAAAAATCGATGGAACCGATTTCTGTATGCGAGTGCAGGTCGAAAAGATCTTTGCTCAAGTCGCCGCTGCCTTTGTAGTTAAAATTGCGGGCATTTATCAGCAGGGGTAAAGACCGGTCGTTATAATATAAATGGCTTTGCTCAATAAGGATCTGCTCGATACCTAACGACGCGCTACTGGTATCAGCAGCAGCCGAAACAGTCTTAGGTTTTGCCCGGTAAACATTATAATTGGCTTTACCGGAACTATCAACCTCGATATTGATATTGGCCTGGCTCAGGTATATTTTGTTGATATTGATCTTGCTTTTAAAGATCGAACTGATATCGATAGCTAATGATATTTCTTTTGCGGCAATGAGTGTGTCTTTTTGAAACGGGGCGCTTCCTTGTAACGAAAAATCGCTTAGCGTAAGGGTTAGTGACGGGAATCTTTTAAAGAAAGATAAACGAGTGCCCGAAAACGAAAGCTGGCTGTTAATACTGCCATTGGCCCATTGCTTTATTTTTTGAGTGATGGTTTGCGGGAACAGGTAGGGAATGAGAAACATTAAAGCAAGTAAACTTACTATAGTTATACCTGTTACTTTAAATGTTTTAAGCAAGATACTTTTGAAATGGATCTTCATGAAAATTGCAATAAGATGTTGCTAAGATAAAGCTAATTATCAATATTACCCTGCAGGTGATCCACATTAAAAAGTGAATCACCTGGATCACCTTTTTTGATTAACTTGCTGTAAATAAATAATTTAACAAAGTAAATGAATCACTTTGAATCACTTGTAAAGCTTTAAATAAATTAATATAAGATATTATAAATAAGTTACTTATGATTTTTTAGCCATTCCTGAAATTTGGAGTGAATCACCTAAAGTGAATTACTACTGTTGAAATATTTCTGGGTACTTCCTGATAAAATAAACGGGCGTACAGCTCCATGCATGGCAGTAACTGTTTACGGGGAAAAAGTTATAAGGCGATTTAAACTCATCATTAGGATCATATACTTCCCAAAAAGTATCCGCGCCTTTTTTAACCATACCGCCCCAGTAGGTGGTTACCGCTTCTTTCGCTTCGGCGTTTAAGCCGCTTTCAATCAATGCGGCTACGTAATAATGAAACATGTAGGGAGCACCGGGCCGTACCGCATTTGACAAGGCAGGCAACAATTTAAGTGCCTTTTGCCCCTCGGCTTTTGAAGCCACACCGCTTAACACCATCCAAGCTTGTCCGCCATAGGATACCTGTTTATCCGTTCCGCTGACAAAGAACCCGGATTTTTTATCATATAGGTTTTTATGAGCAGCTTCTTTTAACTTTTTGGCCATTGCAGGTATTTCAGCTACCTCGTTTTCTTTACCCAATAACTTTGCTAAAGCATAGGTCTGATTTAACGCGTAGATCGTAATGCCTTGTAAGGGTGTCTGTTTATCCAGTCCATCTTTCCAATCGAAGAATACCCACCATTCTCTTTCCGCTTTTTGGTAATCCATCATGCCGTCAGCACCTGCGTACATTTTGGCAATGTCTAATTGCTTTTTTGCCACCGGCCATAGGTCTTTGCCGGTTTCAATATCTCCGGTAGCTGCTACATATTCTTTAAGGGCCACGTTGTACAAAAAGCAATAATCCAATAAATGGCTTTTTTGCGCATGTGGTACCGGTTCTTCAAACACGTTTGCATTAAGTATGCCGTCGTCATTGGCTAAGCCTGCCAATAAATAAAGACAGCGTTTGGTAAGCCCATCGTTTTTAAAGGAATATTGATTGGCTAACGATTCCAGATAGAGGTCGCCAATCCATAACCGGCGATCACGCTTGGGGCCGTCTTCATAAACGGTTTGCATACACTCTTTTAAAGTATTTAATCCAACCCTGTCTATATCTTTTATAAGTTGAGACGTGCTTGCTGCCAAAGCAGGCGGTGTAACACTAACAGAAGTAGTTGCTTTAAACTGGATATCAGAAAAACCAAATTCGAAATTTGATGACGAACCCAGCCATTCTATTTTAACATATCTGAACGCCAACCTGCGCGGTATAGTAATCGTCGCAGGTAAAACGCTGACTGTAACTGTTTCATCCTGCAGCCAAGCTCTGCTTAAGCCACCGGGGTACGGATCGAATGGTGTAGCTAACTCAGCAGGTACTTCGCCGAAGGTTAATTTTAATCGCAAGGGCGCATCCATGTCGCTTCTTAACGTTTTTAGCGTAAATGTGCAGTAACCCGTCAAATGTTCGCCAAAATCAACCACTATGCCGCTGGTGCTTTTGTTGAACGGTTTATTATAAAGCTGACCCATACCGCCGGCACTTACAGCTTTCCAGCCCTGGAAAGCGGCCGCGGCCTTCTCCAACTTTACAATGCCGACAGGCTGCCTGATGGTTTCTTTTAATACGGGTTTAAATTTCTCTGCTTTTTTAAGCCAGTTTTGCCGGTAGCTGGCATAGACATCCTGGGCGGCCACATGATTTGTTAAACACGTAGCGATGCAGATCAGCAATAAAATATATATCGGGATTAGTCTGACTTTTTCCATATTATTTTATGTTACGTCTTGTTAATTGGTTGACGCAATATACAAACCTTAATTTATTGGACATTGTCGATATTAGTTTTACAAAAGCCAATCAATTTTTAATTTAACTTGCATTTTTATAACCCCTGATATGCTTATTATCAGAACCCCGTTTATAAACCGGTTATTACTACTTATGAAAGCTATGGAGAAAAAGCGTTGTTGTTTTGGTATTTTTATTGTATTGGTATTTATACTGCAGCAATTTGTTGCTATTACGACAACTTCTGCACAGGAGTTAAAGCACGGAACGATAAATCGTGAAGCCTTGGTAAAACGCCATAACTTAAAGATCACCAATCTAAAAGAGCCGGGGCCAACGCAGGTCGGGAACGGCGATTTTGCTTATGGTTTTGACATTACCGGGATGCAAACCTTTAACAACCAGTTTACAACCATGTCGCACTGGGGATGGCATAGCGTAAAACCACCTGCCGGATTAAAGCCCGAAGATTTTAAACAAACGCTGGTCAACACACATGGCCGTATGGTTGGCTACCCATTACGTGATCCGAAACAGGACGAACTGGTTAAATGGTTATCTGCCAATCCGCACCGTTTTAATTTGGGTAGGATAGGGCTCTGGCTAAAAAGAACAGACGGCAGTGAAGCAAAGATCAGCGATTTGAAAGATGCTGTTCAGTACCTTGACCTATGGACAGGCATTGCAGAAAGCAATTTTACCTTAGACGGCGAACCGATAAAAGTGATAACCATTGCAGATCCCAATCGTGATATTGTCAGTTTCAGGATCCAATCGCCTTTATTGAAAAAAGGCAGGTTGGGCGTGTTTGTTAATTTCCCGTATGCCAGTTTGGGTTTCTTTGGTAACGGATCTGACTATAACAGCCCAAACGCGCATCAAACAAATTTAAAAACGACCGGCAGCCAGTCGGCAATATTTAATAGGCAATTGGACAGTACATCCTACACAGTTGCTTGTAAATGGACAGGGGCGAATAAAATAGAAAAGGTAAAAGACCATTTCTACAATTTCTTGCCGGATAATAGTCAGGATGCCATCGAATACACCTTTTCTTTCTCTCCGCAAAAAAGTAATACAAACCTGCCGTCTTTTACCATGGTTAAAAATAAGAGCAGTCTTCATTGGCCGGCGTTTTGGAAAAGCGGCGGCGCTATTGATCTTTCTCAAAGCAAGGATCCGCGTTGGTTTGAACTGGAGCGCAGAATCGTGCTGTCGCAATACTTGATGGCTTTAAACGCAGCGGGTAATTATCCGCCGCAGGAAACCGGCTTGGTCAATAACAGCTGGTACGGCCGTTTTCATTATGAAATGTATTGGTGGCATGCGGCACATTATGCCCTATGGGACAGATGGCCGCTGCTCAACAAAAGCTTACGTCTTTATCAAGATAAGCTAAAGTCTTCAGAAAAAAGAGCGGCTGACCAGGGCTATATCGGTGCGCGGTGGCCAAAATGTACGGGGCCCGACGGCAGGGAATGGCCGGATATTACCCATGCTTTTTTGATCTGGCAACAGCCGCACCCCATTTTCTTTGCAGATCTCGACTATCGGGCACATCCAACCGTTGCTACGTTAAAAAAATGGGATGAAGTTGTTGAACAAACTGCCGATTTCTTAGCATCATACGCTTACCTGGACAGCACACGCAATCAATATGTTTTAGGGCCGCCAATAAGGGTGGTGTCAGAAAATAATCAGGCCGAATCAACCCAAAATCCGGCTTTTGAGTTGGAATACTGGAGATACGCCTTACAAACTGCCCAGCAATGGCGCAAGAAGCTAAATAAGCCAGCTAAGACGCAATGGAACGATGTGCTGAACAAGTTATCACCCATCCCTCAAAAAGACGGCCTGTACGAGCAATGGGAGAATATAGATAACATGTGGACGAAGTATAACTTCGAACACCCTGCCTTGGCGGGTTTATATGGCATGCTACCCGGTTATGGCATTGATACTGCGGTAATGGGGCATACTTTTCAAAAAATGCAGGCTGTATGGAAATATAATACAGGCTGGGGGTGGGACTTCTCGATGGTGGCAATGACCGCGGCAAGATTGAGCCACCCGGCAGACGCTGTAGGCATGCTGCTTCACCAATCTCCTAAAAACGGATTTGACGATCATGGTTTGGTAGGCGGGGGCAACCCATATCCTTATTTTCCAACCAATGGCGGCCTGCTATATGCCGTAGCCATGATGACCGCCGGCTGGGATGGTGACGCGAACAAACCGCAGCCCGGATGGCCCAAAGATGGATCGTGGGTGGTAAGGTGGGAGGGGTTAAAGAAGGCTCCGTGAGTAAAAACGATTGCCAAATATAATTTGGCAATCGTTTCATAATCTATTTTTTAAAATATAAAACTTTATAAATCAATTTTTTATGTAGATTATCGATACTAAAAGTTATATCTATGATAACTGGCTTTAAAATCTTTACCCATTTCAATAAAACGGGCGGCTATAGTTTTTAAAAACTCTTCATCGAGTAATTCAAATACACTGTTAACACCGTCGGTCAGGTCCATTTCGGGTATCTTGTAGCTTTGTTCTAAAATACCGCGCTCGGCTTTTACAATAAATTTTTGGTTTATGTAAAAGATGGTTATCTTAAAATCAGGGTGCGGTAGTTCTGCTATTACTCTCATTTGTTAAATAAATTAGTGTGATCACCTAACGGATCTTTGCCTTTTATGGTGCCAAAGGTAGCAATGGGTTTAAACCTTGCGAAAAGTTCTTCTTTATACCAGTTTTCGGCCCGTGTTTTCTTTATTACCTCACTATGTTCTTTTGACCGGTAAGCAAATGCTTTAATATCTTCCAGGCTTTCCCACATTGAAAAGGTGGCTTGCCGGTATAATGGTGCTTCACCAATGCCAAATGAGGCTATAAAGCCCTTCGCTGTGCTCATCAAATCGGCAATACCGTCCACATTACCCCAAAAGTGTTTTAGCTTGTTTAAACGGATCGTAGCGCGTGTTAAAACAGCGACAGGTCCGTCGTAAATATCAGTTTGTACGTTTCCGAAAGGTTCTTTGCCATCCCATTTACCATGGCTTTGTAATGGCGAAAGCAGGATTGTCCACTTTTCTACAAAGAAAAAGTTCCACCAAAAGGCAATAAAAGATTGATGATGAAACTGCTCAAAGCTCGCATGGTCATCCCAGACAGCTAAAAGTCCCCATTGCTGCCAGTCGGGTTTAGTATCAAATGTACCGTTTTTGCCGCTGCCCATCAATTTCCAAAAAGTACAGCCTTTTTGCCGGAATAGAGGCAATCTATGGATCGCCATCGCCAATAAAGCAAAGGGTATAAATAGCTTTCTATAACGAACTATGGTGAGGCTGACGATCATTGGGCTGCTAAATAAAAGATTAAATATGAGATTTGTCTTATTTACTTTCAACACGCCGTACTTACCTTTGTTATATGGCAGAAGATCTAACAATTACAACATCAACCGATAAGGAGGCGCAATACCAATCGCTGATCCCGCAAATAGAAGCACTGTTATTTGGGGAGCCCGACCTGGTTGCGAACATGGCAAATGTTTGCGCGGCATTAAAAGAGCAGTTTAAATGGCTTTGGGTAGGGTTCTACCTGGTTAAAAACGGCGAGTTGGTATTAGGTCCGTTTCAGGGGCCGGTGGCTTGCACACGCATTGCCAAAGGTAAAGGCGTTTGCGGCGGCGCATGGGAGCAGGCCAAAACTTTGATAGTTCCTGATGTTGATGCTTTTCCCGGGCATATTGCTTGCAGTTCGGCATCGCGCTCAGAAATTGTATTACCATTATTTAACAACAACGAAGTGGTTGGCGTGTTGGATGTAGACAGTGAAAATTTGGCGCAATTTGATGAAACAGATGCTAAATACCTTGGTGAGGTTTTAAAGCTGATCAATTTTAATGAGTAAGATATTCTTGATAGCCGGCCTTGGGGCTGATACCCGCATTTACAATAATATCGACCTCGGCGATAACGAAGTCGTACCGGTTGACTGGATAGAACCAAACAAGAGCGATACTTTAACTACTTACGCTCAAAAACTTATTCACCAATATTTTATAACCGCTAATTCTATCGTTATTGGTAATTCTTTGGGTGGAATGCTGGCGATAGAAATCGCAAAGCAAGTAAAACTTAATAAAGTGATATTGATATCAAGTATCAAGACTGTTAATGAAGCGCCGTGGTATTTTAAATTCTTTAAAGTCGTGCCTTTGCAGCACTTATTGCCGGGTGGGTTACTGGTAAATTTGGGTACTTTGATCAAACCGATATTTGGCCATATGAATACCGGTGATGCCTGGCTGTTTAATGATATGCTCAAAAAATCATCGCCTAAATTTATTAAGTGGGCTGTGAACGCCGTTTTGGATTGGAAGAATGAAACTATCCCAGCCAATGTATATCATATTGTTGGCGATAGTGATAATGTATTCAATTACAAAAGGATCAACAATGCCACGGTAATAAAAGGCGGTACACATATCATGATATTTGACAAAGCCAAGCAGATCAATAAATTATTAAAAGATATCTTAAGAAAAAAATGAAACTTGCTCCGTCTTTTTACCAGCGCAATGATGTATTGGCTATTAGCCGGGAGTTATTAGGAAAGTATTTATTTACTTATATTGATGATGAATTTACAGGTGGATATATTGTTGAAGTTGAGGCTTATAACGGAATTATTGATAGGGCATCGCATAGCTATGGCAACCGTTTAACGCCACGTACCAAGACAATTTACCAGGAAGGTGGTATAGCCTATGTTTATTTATGTTATGGCATTCACGAAATGTTTAACGTGGTAACATCGTCAGAGGGGACGCCGCATGCTATTTTAATAAGAGCTATACAACCTACTGATGGATTGGATATTATGCAGTTCAGGAGAAGTATGAATGTAATTAAGCCAAGCATTACGTCAGGCCCCGGATCTGTGGCGCAGGCCCTGGGTATCTCCCGAAAAATAAACGGAATCAGCTTACAAAGTGATACGCTTTGGATAGAGGACAGGGGTATGGTTGTTCCTGATGAAAATATAGCCGCCGTACCTCGGGTTGGCGTCGCTTACGCTAAAGAAGACGCGCTTTTGCCTTATCGGTTTTATATAAGGGATAACCCCTACGTAAGTAAACCCAATAAATGATTGAGTTAATCCCGGGCTATAATAATGGCTTGTTTATTCCGGTGATGCTTACTGATCACCTTAAAACGGATAAATAATAAAACCGCAGACACCATCAAACCCAAAACTAACCCGTACCAAACGCCGGTAATTCCCCAACCCAAATGAATGCCCCAAAAGTAACCAATAGGCAGACCAACTATCCAATAAGCCAAAAACGTAATTGCAGTAGGTATATTCACATCGCCCATACCCCTTAAAATACCTAAACCAACAACCTGCGCACCATCAAATAGTTGAAACACTGCAGCTAGTATAAGTAGCTGTGCTGCAATAACTATAACTTTATTATCTGAAGTATAGATCCATGGTAAAATATGGTTGCCAAAAGTAAATATCAATGCGGTTATGCTCATAAATATCAACACGATATGATAGCTGGCATTGGCGGATAACCGCAGGCCGTGATGATCTTTGATACCAAAATAATTCCCTGATTTTATTGCCGCGGCGGCTGATAAGCCGCTTGACATCATATAAGTGATAGATGCCATATTTATAGCTATCTGATGGGCGGCAAGTTCGTCTAAACCAATTGTACCAATAATAACGGCAGCTGCACTGAATGCACTGATCTCAAAAGTATATTGTAGCGCCACCGGCGCGCCGATCTTCAAGATCTTAAAACTGCGGATCCTGTCGATATTTCTTATCGCGAAGCCTTTAAGATACTGTTTGAAATTGCGCGACCTGAAAACGTAAACCGCCATTATGATCGCCATAGTACAGCGGTCAATTAGCGTACTGTAGCCAACCCCCATAATTCCCATGGGATGGATACCAAACAGGCCTTTAACAAAAATTATCCCCAGGCATATGTTGAGAATGTTGCCCCATATTGATATCATCATAGCCTGTTTGGTAAAGCCAAGGCCCTCTGCAAACTGTTTAAACGTATTAAATAACAGCATGGGGATCACTGACAATCCAAGTAACATTAAAAACGGTTTGGCCTGTTTTAAAACCTGAGGCGATTGGTGCAACTGATCCAATAAATATACAGAACCCAAACAAACCAAGCCAAAAAGAATAATGCCCGTTATGACATTAATAAATAAACTATTTGATAATAACTGGCCACATTCTTTAAACTCCTTACGGCCATTATGCTGTGCAATTAATGGGGTAGAACCATAGGATATACCAATGCCTATAATTAACGGAACCACAAAAATACTTGAAGCTAATGATACAGCTGCTAAGCTAACCGTACCCGCAAAATGCCCCACTATAATGGTATCAGATGTTTGCACCAGTGTATGGCCCAATTGTGATATCACAACCGGTATTGCCAGCTTAAGATTGTCACCATAATGTGTCCGGTGTTTTTTGTAAATGGATAGCATTAGAAATAGCTTTATTAATTAAGCCGCAGTGTAGTACTCGTCTTTTTCAGTCGTATGGATCTTGATAACACCGGATAGCACCATATTCACCAAAATGCGTTGGGCAGCCCTGCGGCCAACCTTTATCAGTTCGCAATATTCTTTGACAGTGATCCGGTTCATTTTTTCAAGATATTCTAATAATGACTTCTCTTTTGACGAATATTCAATCAATACACCGGTATTATCCGCCGATCTTTTTAGCACGTCAACCACAATTTTACTGGCTAAAACACTTTTGTCTTTTACCCGCACATAAGCCCACCATTTTCCATCTTCGGCAAGGGCGTAATGCGGTTTCAAAGTACTTTCGGGCGTATCCACAACCAATACCAGTTTATCGTCAACATACACTTCTTCAAATACAGGCTCTAACGCCGGCCTTGAGAAAAGGTGAGCCGCTTTGGTAATCATATAGCGCTCTTCGTCCTCAGATTTTACACCTTTTATTGTACCATCATCGGCTACGCCAATTAATAGCCGTCCGCCTTTATTATTGGCAAACGACACCATGGTGCGGGCTATTTTTTCACAACTGGTTATGGTTTTTTTAAAATCAAGTGTTACACCTTCGCCCTCAAATATCAGTTTCTTTACATTCATTTTTCATCTTTGTTAGGCACCTGGTAGGGCGTAAATATTTCCATCCATCTTTCAGGACGGGTTATTTCTGTAAATCCAAACTGACTGTATAATCCATGCGCATCAGCAGTAGCTAAAGACCATCGCCTTAATCCCTGTAATTCGGCATGATTCATTATAGTTTGTATTAGCCATTTTGATAAACTTCTGCCTCTAAAATCGGGCAGGATAAACACATCAGCAATATAGGCAAAAGTAGCTTGGTCGGTAATAACTCTTGCAAAACCTATTTGTTCATTATTAAAATATACACCAAAGCAAAGGGAGTTTTCAATAGCCAATTTTAGCCTGTCTGGTGGTATACCTTTTGACCAATAAGAGTCCTGGTCAAGATATTTATATATCACATCAAAATTAAGGAGGTTTTTATCTGTAGATATATTAAAACCTTTATCTAAAAAAGCGTTATTATTAATAAAAACCTTCATTACTATTTACTTTCAACAAAATTTAAATTGCGTAAATAAACTTCGTTCATCAATGTTACACATATTTCACCACTGGTATTATAAATATCAATGGGATGTGCTTTTATATATTTTCCACCGGTATTTAATACGTGTTCAGCCTCAGCTATATCTTCATCACTTAAATGTATTTTGAATTGCAATTTAGTTAATCCGGGTTTTAAAAACTGGATCTCTGATGATTTTGACCAGGCTATTACGTTATAACCCTTGTGGGTAAATACCTGGTGAAATAACAACGGAAAAAAAGGATCGGCTGCCGAAAATATGGTACCACCAAATATGGAGTTGTTATAATTTCTGTTAAAAATACTTTTATTTATCCTTACCGTAACTCCTCTAAATCCTTTGTCAATTCTAACTACCCAAATGCGCTGAAAAAAAAGAGGAGGGTAGATGCGCATTCCCCATTTGGATAATCTTTCTGATACTACCATAACGCTTAAATATCTGTAATAAAAATCAAATATTACTAAGTTATACTTCGGAAAATTAATTCGTGATGATACTGATTTATAGCAGTAAATTATAAAAGAACAGAAATAATTGTAAATAATGCCTGTAAAGCGACGTTATAAGTTAGTTAACATTAAACTTTAATATTACGCAGCAAATTTTAAGTTTCGCGCTTGTCGCGACAATGATCGGATCAATCGCGGCCGGTTGCAGTTCAGAAAAAAAGGCAAGTGGTTCTGATTCGACTGCCACAGACACCAGTAAAATGACAAGCCCGGATCGGATACCAGTAAAAAAGATACTACTAAAAAAGATACCGAAAAACGGCAACAGACACAACCAAGAAAATGTAAACTAATCGAATACGCTCGATTAAAAAGGAAGCTCAATTTATTGGGCTTTTTTTATGTTATTTATCATTATATAAAAGTCTCATAATTAACATTATGTTAAGTAATATTATCTTTTAAAAGCCTGCCCTTTACAGACAGGCTTTTAACCTCCCCTTTAATTAGAAGGTAATGCTTCTATTTTTTTCTGAGTTGCAGTTGCTTCAGCTGTGTTTTTAGTACCCAGGTAGTAATTTTTCAAATTAATCAAAGCATCTTTTGACGTTGGCCTCAATTCTGTTGCTTTTAATAAATAAGGTTTGGCCTGTTCAAATTCCGCGGTTGATTTTGCAATAGCGGTATTGTATTCTTTTTGTTTACTTGCCGGTAATTGATTGGCTGCATTGTATGTATCAATTGCCGGGGCCAGATATGCATAACCTAAGTTAAGATTAGCTTCAAAATATTGAGGATCTATTTCTACTGCTTTTTTATACATTTCTGCAGCCTTGGCAAAGAAATCATCCTTTTTAGATTGTAATGTTATAATTGCATTAGCATCTTTTGTTTCAGATTTTTTTAATTTATTTAATTCGGCTCCGGTATTATTACCTGATGTAGTATAAACTAAACCTGCGTAGTAATAAAGATTTTTATTTTTAGGATCATTTGCTATAGCTGCTTGTATTTTGCCAAGAACCTCTTGTGCTTTGCCGGCTTGTAAGCTAACTTCAATTTCTCTTCGTCTTAATTCAGCACTTGTAGGAAATTTTTCAACACCTTCGGCTGATATTTTTAAAGCGCTTGCTGTATCTTTTTGCATTAAATATATACTTGCCATATCAGAATAAAGACTCTCCTTTTTTGAAAAAGTAAGTGGCAAAAGTTTTGAATATGCAGTAATCGCGGCTGTATAATTTTGGCCCGCCACAGCAGCTAAGCCAGAATAATATAATGCTGTAGTATCTTCAGGAAACAATTGATGGAAAGAATCAAAATCTTTATAAGCAAGGTCATATTTTTTCTGTTTAAAATCAGTTACCCCCTTATTTAACTGGTATTGTGCCAAATTATTAGACGCGTCTGTTATAAGGGCTTTATTTTCACCGGCCGCGTCTAATTCTTTAGCTTTTTTTAATGCTGAGTCGGCTGTATTAAAATATGTAACAGCTTTAGCACTATCACGTAATGCAAACGTCGCGTACACAGCGGCTTTCACCGCAAAAGTTAAAGGCAATTGTGCAGTTTTAGCATTGGCCGAAGCTTTCTCTATTGCTATTTTCGCCTCATTAAGATTTTTATCAGCCTCTGCGAAAGTTGCTTTTACCTGGTTTAATGTCACATATTTTGAATATGAATCCTTGGCGTAATTTAATTCATATTTTTGTGCAAATGCCGTAGTAGAGGCTACGCCTAATAAGCCCGCTATCAAAAATTTAATTCTCATAGTTTAATTTATTGATTGGTTAACTGTTTTAGTTTATTATTTATTTTATCTAATTGATCTTTATTGTCGGTTTTTGAATAAACAAGCTGTAAAACCTGCAGGCAGTTTACATCATTTGGTGATATTTCATTTGCTTTTTCAAGCCACTGTTGTGCAAATTCTAAATTTTTATTGGCGTCCCCACTCTTTTTCAAAGCGCTTTTCTTCATATAGAGCAAGCCTAAATTAAATATCGGATCGTAAGCAGAACTATTTAAATCAATAGCATGCAGATACAATGATTCAGCCTTATCATACTGATAAAGATGATCATAACAATTTGCTGCTACAAATACAATATCGGGGTTATTTGGGTTAATGTCAAGTAATTGCGGCAACAATGGCCCTAGCGATTCGTAATCATGTTTATTATTATAGATGTTAGCTTCGTCAAGCAATAAAAACTTATCAGCCGGCATCAGCCGTCTTCCCCGTTTAAGTATATCAATAGCCTTTGCCGTATCGCCTATCGCTTTATAAACGTTTGATGCTGCTTCTATATAGTCAGTTTTCGCGCTGTCAGTTTTAATCAAATTGTCGTAATACTTCGCCGCGGTGATCACATCGCCCAGCTTATTATTGGTATAGGCTATATACGCGTTAAGCGGTTTAAATGACGGCACATATCGGTGCGCTTTTAAGAACATGGTACCGGCATTGGTATAATCAGAGATCTTAATGTAAGCAAATGCCTTGCGGATATACACATTGGCTAAGCACTGTCTGGCAAAATCCATCTCGGGTTGATATTTATAGATCTTTTTACGAGTATTTAATATATCAACTTGCTCAACCGTTTTCCTGAAATAATTTTCAGGCTGATTAAGCGTATTTAATGAATCGATATATAAAATAGCAGAGTTTATTACCGCGCGATAAACGTTTTGCTCGAGCACATTTGTATCAGGCGCTAATTTAAGCAAGCTATCGATAGATTTTTTGGCGTTGCCCAAAAACTTAAGCTCTTTTCTTTGCTTGTAATATGCTAAGCTATTAACCACACCTTTTAGCATTTCGGATTGAGCGAATGCAAAAGATGTAGTAAACAGGATCAATAAAACCGATATTATTATTTTACGGCCGTTCATTGTTTATTCAGTTATGTCACTTTGAGACGGTGATTCAGTATCTGTATCAGGTGTTGAATTTGTATACGGAGTTTCTCCTGAATTTTCAACATCTGTCGCTTCTTCCTCGTCATCATGTTCTATTTTAGCTACCGACGCAATTTCGTCGTTACCTTTTAATGTTATTAACCTCACTCCTTGCGTAGCACGGCCCATCACCCTCAGTTCACTAACAGCGATACGGATAATTACCCCTGATTTATTAATGATCATCAGGTCTTCATTATCAGTAACACCTTTAATGGCCACAAGGTTTCCGGTTTTTTCAGTTACACTAAGCGTTTTAACACCCTTACCACCCCTGTTTGTTACACGGTAATCATCAATATCAGTACGTTTGCCATAACCTTTTTCTGATACTACCAATACGGTAGTGTCAGGATTATCGATACTGATCATGCCAACAACCTCGTCATTATCACTACCTAAAGTTATACCTCTAACACCTGTTGCGGTACGGCCCATTGGTCTTACCGTAGCCTCATTAAAGCGTATTGCCCGGCCCGATTGAAGCGCCATTACAATTTCGCTGCTGCCGGTTGTTAATGTAGCTTCTAATAAGGAATCGCCTTCATTAACATTTATGGCATTAATACCGTTTGCGCGTGGCCTTGAATAAGCTTCTAACGAAGTTTTCTTGATCACACCCTTTTTGGTACACATAATGATAAAGTTGTTCTGAAGATATTCAGTATCCTTCAAATTAACAACCTTAATGTACGCCTTTATGTTTTCCTCTTTAGGGATATTTATGATATTTTGTATAGCACGGCCCTTAGAGGTGCGTGACCCTTCCGGAATTTCAAACACCCTTAACCAGAAACATTGGCCCGACTCTGTAAAGAACAGCATGTAGTTATGGTTTGACGCTATCAGCAAGTGCTCGATAAAATCTGCGTCGCGGCTGTTGCTGCCTATAGATCCTTTGCCGCCTCTGCCCTGCCTGCGGTATTCTGTAAGCGGTGTGCGTTTAATATAACCCTCTCTTGATATAGTTATTACAACGTCCTCATCCTCAATAAAGTCTTCGGTTTGCATTTCTGCAGACGAATGCACCATTTCTGTTTTGCGCTCATCACCATATTTATCTTTTATCTCAATCAGCTCATCCTTAATGATCTGCATCCTTAAACCTTCGTCAGCTAAGATCGTATTTAAATGATCTATCAGTTTCATTAAGCCTTCGTATTCGTCTTTGATCTTATCGCGCTCCAGTCCGGTTAACCTTCTCAGGGTCATATCCAGTATGGCGCGTGCCTGTATATCACTCAAGCCAAAGTTACTCATTAACCCTTCACGGGCCTCATCAGGTGTTTGCGAGCCACGGATCAGTTTAATAACCTCATCCAGGTGATCTAAAGCGATCAGTAAGCCTTCTAAAACGTGCGCGCGCTTTTGCGCCTCGGCCAGCTCAAATTTGGTACGGCGTACTACAACCTCATGCCTGTGCTCAACAAAATGATGGATCAGATCCCTAAGGTTCAGCATCATTGGTCGGCCATGTACCAGCGCTATGTTGTTTACGCTAAATGAAGTCTGTAACGCGGTGTATTTGAATAGGTTATTCAATACGATAGCAGCGTTTGCTTCGCGCTTTATCTCATAAACTATCCGGATACCCTCACGGTTAGATTCATCGCGGATAGCAGATATGCCTTCCAGTTTTTTATCATTTACCAGGTCGGCAGTACGCTCGATCATCAGGCCTTTGTTTACCTGGTAAGGTATCTCTGTAACGATGATACGTTCGCGGTCGCTGCCATGGGTTTCAATTTCTGCACGGGCACGCAGCACAACGCGACCACGGCCGGTTTCCAGCGCTTCACGCGGGCCTTCAAAGCCGTAAATGATCCCGCCCGTAGGGAAATCAGGGCCCTTAACATATTTCATTAACTCGGTAACCTCGATATTGCGGTTATCAATCAACGCCATGGTAGCATCGATAACTTCCGATAGATTATGCGGGGCCATATTGGTTGCCATACCCACCGCGATACCTGACGCGCCGTTAACCAACAGGTTAGGGAACTTTGCAGGTAATACGGTTGGCTCCTGTAATGAGTCGTCAAAGTTTAACTGGTAGTCTATGGTATCTTTGTTGATATCGGCCAGCATCTCCTCGGCAATCTTTTCAAGCCTTGCCTCTGTATAACGCATGGCCGCCGGGTTATCACCATCAATTGAGCCGTAGTTGCCCTGGCCCTCAACCAATGGGTAGCGTAAGCTCCACTCCTGCGCCATACGCACCATAGTGTCATATACTGATGCATCACCATGCGGGTGGTATTTACCCATCACCTCACCCACTATACGGGCCGATTTTTTATAAGGTTTGTTATTGTTTAAACCCAGATCAAGCATACCGAAAAGTACACGCCTGTGTACGGGTTTTAAACCGTCGCGCACATCAGGCAATGCACGCGATACGATAACCGACATTGAATAATCAATGTAAGCCGATCGCATTTCTTCGTCAATATTTATAGATATTATTCTGTCCTCTTTGTTCGGGTTATCGTTCTCTGTACCTTCAGCCATTTTTATTTATTTGTAGATATTTTGCTTTATAATTGATCGTAATAAACAGATTTTTTATACGACCTGCGAAGTTAAGAATTTAGTTGATTTATCATCCTTTTTTTACCAACAAAATGGTTGCAAAAAGCGCGGACAGATCTCAGTCATGCTTGTTTTCCTCCGTATTGTATGACTGGTCAACACCAGGCAGGGATTAATCGTTTCTACATCATATTTTACAGTGCGTGTTTGTTTCACGAAAGTGTGAAACAAATGAAACAAGTGAAACAAGATTTTGAGTTAACTATTTGATAATAAATATTTTGTAAAAAAACAGTGAAACTTAATGAAACAAAGCATAAGTCAGTATATTTATAGCTAAAAACCTTGTTAATAACTGTATATAAGACGC
>JAQBOP010000159.1 GCA_028287975.1 Mucilaginibacter sp.
TGCAATTAAGCGCTAAAGTATATTCACAAAAAATAAGCCTCTCGGGCGAAAATATATCTTTAGAAAAAGCATTGTTGTCTATAGGACAGCAAAGCGGATATTTTTTCTTTTACAAATATAACGAGATACAAAAGGCTAAGCCGATAACAATTCATGCCGAAAACAAGTCGGTTACCGATGTTTTAAATGAATGTTTAAAAGGACAACCATTTACTTATGTCATCCAAAATAAAACCATAGTTGTAACAGAAAAAAATGCCGAGCCGCAAATTGTTCAGCCTGTGCCCAAAAATATAAAGGGAAAGGTTATTGATGAAAAAGGCCAGCCGTTACCAGGCGCTACCATTATGGTAAAAGGAACTAAAGGTGGCTACACAACCGATATTGACGGCAACTTTGCAATCAATAACGTTGCTGACAATGCTACGCTTGTTGTTTCTTTTATTGGTTACAAGTCTAAAGAAGTTTCACTTAAAAATGTTACGTCAAGCTTAACCGTTGCTTTAGATTTAGATGAATCATCATTAAATGAAGTTGTGGTTACAGGTTTGGCAACCACTATAAAACGAAGTAACGCAGCCAGCTCAATTACCCATCTCTCGGCAGCACAGCTATCAGGCACCACCCCGCCGGTTACTATTGATGCCGCCATGAGCGGAAAAATAGTTGGCGCAGACATTAACCAAAACAGCGGCGCCCCGGGCGGTGGTATATCTATTAAGCTGCGGGGCTTGTCATCAATTAACGGGAGCTCTGAGCCCCTGTATGTAGTTGATGGCGTATTTGTAAATAACTCTCAGTTTAGTACCGGTGCAGGTGCGGCGGCATTCACTAGTGCCGGCACCAATCAGGATCAGGCCACTAACCGTTTATCTGATATAAATCCTGCAGATATTGAATCAATTGAAGTATTAAAAGGGCCAAGCGCCGGTGCTATTTTCGGTACGCGCGCAAATGCCGGTGTAGTTATCATTACTACAAAAAGAGGCAAGGCGGGGCAAACGGCGGTAAATATTAGCCAGGATATTGGCTGGGCTTCGGCTGAAAAGCTGTTGGGTTCTTCAACCTGGAGCCTTGATCCTATAGGGCCGAAAGGGCAAAATAAATTTGATTATGTTTTTGGTAACGGTACTCCCGGTAGCGGAAGTGTAACCCAGATTAATGCCTGGAAAGCAGCCACCGCAGCCGGTAAGATCTATGATTATGAAAAAATGATCTATGGTAACATTGGTAAAATAGATAATACCGCTATAAGTGTTTCGGGCGGTACTGATAAAACTAAATTTTATTTATCCGCTGGTTTAGACGATGAAACGGGTATAGAGAAACGTACCGGCTTTCAGCGCCGTTCAGTAAAACTGAACGTTGATGAAAAGCTGACTAAATTTTGGACCTTTTCCATCGGTACAAATTATCTCAACACAGGCAACCAGCGTAGTTTTAGTGGTAATGATAACAGAGGCGTTTCTATACCATATACCTTAGCTTACACCCCTGATTTTGCACAGCTGCTACCTGTAAATGGCGTATATCCCAATTCGCCTTATACCGGTGATAACCCGTTAGCTATAGCAGCAAGAGCTGTTAATACTGAGAACACCAATCGCCTTATACAATCATTTAACACGACCTTGTTTTTAATCCAAAAACCAAACAACACCCTAAAGTTCACAGCCTCGGGTGGTTTAGATTTTGTTTTGACAGAGGATGAGATCTATTTCCCGGATGATATGCAATCTCAATTAACAAGGCCAAATGGTCCGGGTGCATCGCGTTTTTCAAACAACAGGAGCTTTAACACCAACTTTCAGGGATTTTTTATCGATAACTGGAAATTGTTTGAAAATATCGACATGACCTCGCAAGTGGGTGCAGTAAAGCTTGTAACCAACAATAATTTTAGCTGGATACAAGGCGAAGGTTTATTACCAGGCCAGATAAACCCTAACAATGCTACTGTAAGAACTTCGTGCGAAACCTTTCATAACTGGACAGACGTTGGTTATGTTGCTCAGCAAGAAATGAATTGGGATGATAAAGTTATTGCCACAGGAGGCGTAAGGTTTGACAAATCAACCTTAAATGGCAACAGCGGTAAATTATACCCGTTCCCAAGAGCATCGATTGCTGTAAACTTAACCAAATTTGATTTTTGGAAAGAACAGTCGGTTGATGGGCTTAAATTAAGGGTAGCTTATGGCCGCACGGGTGGCGAGCCATTATTTGGCAATTCCTTTACATCATTAGGAACTACAAGCTACGGCGGATTACTGGGCACCGTGCCGCCTACTTCTGTAGGTAACCCCAATATTGCACCTGAAACCGCGCAGGAAATAGAAACCGGTGTGGATATGTCTTTCTTAAATAACCGTATAACTTTTGAAGGGTCATACTATGTTAAAAAGGTTTATAACCTATTAAACCCTTACACACTTTCAGATGGTACCGGTGTTATTTCATACACGGCTTATCCGGTTGGCGATATGCAAAATAAAGGTATTGAGTTAGCCTTAGGAGGCACCCCGGTAAAACATCCCAATTTTGTATGGACTACCAATTTACAATTCTGGAACAACAAGACTAAGGTAACCCGCCTGACTATACCTACTTCTATCGTTGGTGGCGGATTTAGTATATATGGCCGTAATGAGTTAAAATTAGGATCGTCGCCAAGCGCGTGGTACGGATCGCCCAATACAGTTATAAATGGCGTTACTACGCCCACACAGTACGAAGACGCGCAGCCTATATACCAGGCATCATGGTCTAATACTATTACATTCTACAAAAATTTTGAGTTTTCCTTCATGCTGCACAGAAGCTATGGCAACTATAATTCCAATCTAACTCAAAAGCAAAAGGATTTGGGGGGTACCTCGCCAGACTGGAGCCATGAAGATAACTTAAATGGAACTGTAGGTGTGCCTAACGGAGTAGCACGCAATCCGAGTAACCCAAATGTAACAGCAAGGCAGTTTATTCAGGATGCCAGTTATTTCCGCTTACGCGAAGTTGGGCTATATTATAATGTTCCAAAAACTTTTCTTTCTACACATTATAATAATGCCGTCAAAAGCGTAAAGATAGGTGCATCCGCTACTAACCTGTTTACCATTACAAAATATGAGGGGTATGACCCGGAGGTATCAAACTATGGTAATCAATCAGTTGGTGCAAGTGTTGACAACACACCTTTCCCGAGCAGCAAAAGAATATTTATGCACATAGCAGTAGGTTTTTAAACTTAATTCTTAAAACTTAAAAACATGAAATACTTTAAAATAAAATCATATATTTTACTGATCGGGGTGATGTGCATGCTTTCCGCATGCAACGTGTTCCAGACAAAAGAAGAGGTTGACCCCAATTTGCCATCACAGGCATCAGTATTAACCAATGCAACAGCGGTACAGCTTAACGAGTTGGGCATTGGCCTGCAGTCTTCAATGCGAAACGGTATGTTTAGCTTTAGGGTAACAACCGGTTCAATTGGCCGCGAAGCCTATGATCTGAGTTCGGTTGAGACAACCTATACAACTGAGCTTTTGGGTACCACAAACGGCGGACTTAGTGCAACAACCGGTTTTAATTCCTCTTACGATAGCTTTTCGGCTACCCGCAGATTTGCTACACTTTTTATGAACGCAGCTAATGCAAGCACCGCCCTTAATGAAACACAAAAAAATAGTATCAGGGGTTTTTGTAACACTATCCAGGCATGGGCCATGCTTTTTAATTTAGAAATGCAATATCAAAACGGCATACGCATCAGCTTTACCGATCTGAACTCGCCGGGAGATATGCTAAACCCCGGTCCTTTTGTATCATACACCGCGGCATTAACTGAAATTAAACGGCTGCTGGATCTTGGGGCCACCCAGTTAACAGCGGCGGGCACTGCTTTCGCCTTCCCCATGACCACAGGCTGGGCAGGCTTCGCAACCCCAGCTACCTTTGCCACATTTAACCGGGGTATAGCCGCCGAAGTAGCCATGTATCAAAGCGACTGGAACGGCGTATTAACGGCATTGAACGCAGCGGCGCCTTTTTTCAACTTAAGCGGATCACTGAGTACAGGGCCGGTATTTACTTTCTCAACTACATCGGGCGATATTACAAACCCTATGTATCAGCTAAAAAATACAACAACGGCCCCCCTTGTAGCGCAAAATCTTTTCATTTCAGAAGCTGAACCCGGCGATACAAGGGTAGCATCTAAAGTGGCGCTCAGAACCACCCCGCGTTCATATAATGGCATTATAGGGAATTATGATGTTTTTATGTATCCTGCCAATATTTCAACGATATCCATCATGCGCAATGAAGAACTGGTGCTGATGTATGCCGAGGCAGAAATTCAACTCAACCAGTTAGCCGCTGGTGCCGCCGCGTTGGATATAGTTAGGGTTGCATCGGGGTTGCAGCCTTTAGCAACTGCAAAACCGCAAGTATTAGGTAACCAGGCCGCCTTGATAACAGAAATGCTTAATCAGCGCCGGTACTCTTTGTTTTTTGAAGGCCATCGCTGGTTTGATATGCGCAGGTATAACCTGCTAAATACTTTGCCAAATGATCTGCCTAATGCAAAAGTTTATACACAGATGATCCGGCCGTTTGCCGAAGTGCAATGGGACCTTAAACATCCTCAATAGCTAATTTATTAATATAAAAAAATGAAAAACAAACTATTGTTAATAGCAATGCTATTTATAGCTGGGGGCTTATCAACTGTTAGCGCCCAGCATAAGGCCGTTGCAGGCAAGGCAACTTCGTTTGAGTTATCTTTCGCGCCGGGCATCAGCAAAGAACCTATTACGGGCCGTATGTTTCTGGTGGTATCATATAGTGATACCATAGAACCCCGTTTGCAGGTTGGCCGTTACGGCACCCAGTTTTTTGGTGTCGACGTCACAAAACTACAGCCATCGCAACCGGTAACTATTGATGCATCTACATTGGGTTATCCTGTCAATAAAATGAAAGATATCCCTCCGGGTGATTATTATGTTCAGGCTGTATTAAGCAAATACACTGAATTTAAACGCTCAGATGGCCATACGCTGTGGATGCACATGGATCAATGGGAAGGCCAGAAATGGGAGACCTCGCCGGGTAACATTTATGGCAAGGTGGTGAAAATATCCATC
>JAQBOP010000183.1 GCA_028287975.1 Mucilaginibacter sp.
CAGTCCATGTGCAATAGTTCGCGGCAGGCTAATAGATATAATGATCCCGAAAAAAACACAATACCAAACGTAAACATATAGTAGCTAACAGTAACCCACTTAGTTTTATTTTGAGGTAATATTGAAACAAACAACAAAGCAAAAACATGGTAAAAATTATACTCGACAGCGGTATGCCACACTGTTAATTGCGTTGGTTCAATTAATGCTTTTAAGCCGTGTGCACCAAAGGCGCCAGCTATAACAGCCACCATGCCAAATATAGAAGCGGTAATAATTATTGACTTATTCATGGTAAGTTTAAAAGGCTAAGTTAACCAATTGAAAGTATTACTTGAATGCCTCGCTGTAAAAATCTAACTTGCATCGCAAACTATTACATGAGACGATTTATTATTATTACAATAATTTTGCTTATAGCCACAGTTGCTATAACGGTTGTCTATTTTAAAAAATTAAGAACCACCGGCTTACATACCGCCGAAACCATGCGCGCCATCCCTGATAACGCGGCGTTGGTGTTCGAGTTTAATAACGATAACGGCTTTTACGATATTTTTACCGGCAACAAACTATTTGCTGCGGTTATCGGCAAACAACAAATTGATGACCTGGATACGTTGCGTAGCCAATTATTGACTAGCTCTCCGCTTCAAAAATTCTTTAACGGGCAAAATATATTTGTATCGCTACATCCTTTAAAAGATCGTACTGTGCAATTGCTTGTCACTATTGCGGCGGATAAAGGTTTTGATGTAACCGATATCGATAAATTGCCCGGACAATCCAATAAAAGCCTGTTGGTTACGCCAGTAACTTTTAGCGGCAAAAAAGGATATATCCTTTACTCGGGTATCCTTAAGAAAAGGTTTTACCTGCTTAATAAAGAGGACGGTATTTATGAGGGCAGCTTCTCGAAAGAGCTAATAGAACAAAGCGCGCAATATGCGCCGCAAAAAGAGAAAAAGCTTTTTTTAATGCTGCCTGATCAGCAAAATGCAAACTCACTAGCTAACCTGTATGTTAACTACAATCATTTAAACCCTTTATTTGACGCGCTGTTTAAAAATAAGAATACCGATATTTTTAAAAGTTTTAAATTGCTGCCTGCCCTGGCTGCGCTCAATTTAAATTTCAAAAACGATGCGCTGATATTTACAGGCTTTTCAAACATTCAGTATGACCAGCCGTCAGCTTATTTAAACTTGTTTGCCAACCAGCAGCCGGTAGCTAATCATTTAAAAGATATTTTTCCGTCGACTACGGCTTACAGCATCAGTTTCGCCGTGTCTGATCCTAAAAAATTCAAGTCAGATCTTTCAGATTGGTACACTAAAGCTAAACTGCAAAACGAGAAGGACTCGATATTTACTAAGGTAACAAAAGAAACCGGGGTAAATTTAATAGCCGAATTTAATAGGGTGTTAGGCAATGAATTTGCCATAGTAACCACCCGTTATATGGAGAAATATGCTATTATTGCCTTAAGTAACGGTTCATTATTTAAGCCTATCATGAAAAACATCAGTAACATGACCACTGATGATATTGGAGAGTTGAACTATAGCAAATTGCCGTTTTTTTTATTGGGGGATGCTTTCCGCATATTTCATCATCCCTGGTTTATGATAGTTGATAATTACCTGATCCTGGCCAATAGCGAATCAGAATTAAAGAGTTATTACGACTCCTATTTCAACCGTAAATTTCAAAGCAAACTACAACAATACAACCAGTTTAATGACCTGGTAGCCGAAAAAAGCAATGTAACCTGGTTTATCAATTTTAAAAATTCGGAGCCTATTTTGAAACAAGATCTAAGCGATTCTTTCTACAACAACTTTGATGCAAATGAAACAGGCTGGAAAAGTTTTTACGCAGCCTCCTATCAATTGATCGCTTCGGACAAAAATTTTTATACCAGTTTTTGTATGAATCTTAACCAAACCGATAATCAGCCGTAAAACAAATCCTGATAGTTAACGTTTAAAAGGAAAATGTTTAATTCAACTTATTTTACAAATAGTAAGTTTTGAATTTTACCTTTGCGGCATAATTAAATGCTCCTGATTATAATATTGGATGAAAAAAAGTTTATTTATTTTTTGCTTCTTTTTAATTACAGTTAAAGTCTTTGGGCAACAGTTTTCGCAGTATAATACAGGATCTTTATACGAGTCGTTCGAGAACCCGTCGCAAAGGGCATTTATACCCGATACCACTCGGCAATTTGCCTTTAATTTTTTCATCCCCAATTTTACCGCTAATTTATTTGTAGCCGGTAATGGGCAGGAGGCTTTAAAAACCCGTGCTTTTTCATCTTACTATAACACTGCTAACCTTTTAACAGGCAAGGGTGGATACAATCATATTAATATAAATGCCAATGCTTACAGCATTATGTTTAAGGTTTATGCCAGCGAAAATGGCGACGAGGAATTAGGTTTTTCGTTAAATACCAAAGCTGAGGCAAAAGGTATTTTTACAGACGAAACTATCTCTTTATTTAACGCTTATACCAACTTCCCGCAAACCTCGTACAGTAATTTGTTTAATGACAATTATTATTACCAGGCATATAATCAAATTGGCTTTACCTATCGCGAACAGGTTACAAAGAGATTTGCTTTTGGTATCAAATTAAACGCGTTATCAGGTATCGCCTATCGTCAAACTACGGTTGATCACTCAAGTGTTACCTTTGATAAGGAAGCCGACGAAGCAACCATATTTGCGCAAGGAAAAAATTACGCCAGCATTATTCCAAATGGGACATCAAACAAACAAGTATTATTGCCAACTTTTCTAAATCCCGGAGCTTCAATAAGCATTGGTACGTCATACCTTGATGACAACGGCTACAAATGGCAGGGGAATTTAAAGGATCTCGGGTTTATCCACTGGAACAGTAAATCTACAATATCAGAGTTTAACGGTAGCGGTGTGGTAACAGGTTTTTCCACCAGTAATCGTGAAAACAATATTTTTAACCGGTTAGATAGCCTTACCAGCAACTACGGCAATACAAAAGTGAAAGGTTTTAATACACCTACAAACGGGCTGTTAGAGGTTAGTGTTAATAAAACATACTGGTTAAGCGACGATTTTGATAAAAACTTTAAATTTTCGCCTACGCTGATAGCATCTAAAGAGCTTTTTTATTCGGGGTTTACCGGCGCATTAGTTACCCCGGTGCAATATGGTAAATATATAGTATCGCTTACAACAACCTATAACGACTTAAAACTGCTTGGTTTTGGCGGACAATTCATGTTTAAGGCAAATAATGCTGAGTTTTTTATTGGCAGTGAACGAGCGTATCAAACCGCTTTATTAGCACGTAGGGCCATACGTAGTGAAACTAACGCGGCGCAACCACAGAGAAAGGTAAATTTACCCGGCTATAGCGGTATGGATATTTTCCTTGGTGTATCGTTTAAATTTGGGCCGGATATTGAACACCGCTTAAATTCAAGCTCGATACCTATGGGCGATAAAGGCTTTGTGGGAAGAATATGGGATGGCATATTCCATAAAGACCATAACTACTAACCCTTTTTTTGGGTAACTAAAAAATCTTTCAGGTAATAAGGCTCGAAGTAAGCCACATCTTCAAAATCTTGTTTAACGAATTTTTCAGCAGCTATTTTAGTAAGATGAGTTGCTGAGTTGGTAAAATCGGTTATAAATTTCGCGTTGGGACTTTCACCTAACACATCCCGGCATTTTTCTGCGCCATCACCAAAAAACACAATTCGGTTGTTTTTTAATTCAGCCGCAAAACTATATTGGTCTATGATCTCTGCCGATGTTGGCTTTATAACATTACCAGTTATATCAAACAGCGCTGTATAAACCTCCATCCGACGGGCGTCAATCATCGGGCAAAGCAAAGTTTGACTATCAATATCAAAAGTTTCAGCAATTCCTTGCGCCATCGCATCAAGGGTATGAACAGCAATTAAAGGTTTATCTAACGCGAAACAAAGACCTTTGGCAGTTGACACACCAATACGTAAACCCGTGTATGATCCGGGCCCGCTGCTAACAGCTACAGCGTCTATATCAGCATATTTTAAACCTGACGCAGTAATTAGCTCATCAATATATACAGTAATTATCTCTGCGTGGATATTACGTTCATTGAGTTGTTTAACCCCAATAACCTCGCCATCTTTAGCTAAAGCGACAGAGCAAACAGTAGTAGCAGTTTCTATTTGAAGTATTATACTCATTGGTCATTGGTCATTGGTCATTGGTCATTGGTCATTAAAGTAAGTTCAATCACGTAAAAATGTTTTAAACGCATTCACCACTCACTTTACTCACTCACTATGGTACAGGGTCATGTCCGTGCCCGCCCCATGGGTTACAACTGGCAATACGTTTTATAGTTAACCATCCGCCTTTAAAAGCGCCATGCTTTTTTATGGCCTCGACCCCATACTGCGAGCAGGTTGGCGTATAACGGCATGAGGCACCCGTAAGCGGCGAAATAAAATATTGGTATATTCTTATCAGCAATACAAAAAAAGCACCTATAACGGCTTTAAATATAGCTGCAACGGCTCTCATTTTGCAAGTTCTGCGTTAAGCTGTATTAAAAGTTTCAGCATTTTTTTTTCTATCAGCTCGTAAGGGGCAATTTCCTTACCGATATAACCTACCGAAAACACTATTCTTTTATCTGTAGCAAATAACAGCTCATATAATTGCTGTTGTTTATTTAACCGGTATGCTTCGCGCATGCGTCTTTTTATTACGTTACGGTCCACCGCACGTTTAAAACGCTTTTTTGATACCGAAAACAAAATTTGCGCCGGAACCTGCTGTTCGCCGGGTATTAAAAGCCAGGAAGCTTTAAAGGGGTAACATAAAAAAGAAGAACCGCTATGAAAAAGCTCATCAATAAGCTTCTTGTTACATAACCGTTCTTCTTTTTTAAAGGTGTACATAGTTACTAATTATGAACCGCGATTTTACTATAATAGGTTCAAAACTCCTTATAACAGGAAAGTAACCGAATATCTATGCTTTGTGGCGACTCTCGCTTGATACAGTTAGCTTTTTTCTGCCTTTAGCTCTTCTGGCTGCTAATATTCTTCTACCGTTAGCAGTAGACATGCGCTCACGGAAACCGTGTTTATTTCTTCTTTTTCTTTGAGAAGGCTGGAACGTTCTTTTCATGACTTTTTTATTCTATTTGTTTTTTAAAACAAGAGCGCAAATGTAGCGTAAATATTTAGTTTTTCAAAACATACATTTGAAAAAAGTTAATAGTCCCATGTTGATAATTTGGTGTTTGATAGTTTATAAACTATCAAACACTAATATTGCGTCTTATTTTTTTGCTAACAAATCGCGAATCTCTGTAAGAAGTGTTTCTTCTTTTGTTGGTACAGGCTCGGCAACCGGTGCAGCCTCCTCTGGGTTTTTAAGCGAATTAATTGCCTTTACCACCATAAAAATACAAAAAGCCACTATTAAAAATTCAATCATAGTATTGATAAAATTTCCATAATTAATGGTGACATCTGCTATCTTTTTGGTGGGATCACCGTGCTTTATAAGTAACTTTAAATCCTTAAAATCAATACCGCCTGTAAGATACCCAATCGGGGGCATGATAATGTCGTTTACCAACGAGGTCACTATTTTGCCAAAAGCGGCGCCAATAATAACACCCACTGCAAGATCAACCACATTGCCACGCATGGCAAACTCTTTAAATTCTTTTACAATAGCCATAATTTTTAAGTTTATTAATTAGTTTTATAATTAAAGTTGCGTATAATTATTAACCCATCCAAACAATTGTTGTTTTTAGGCCTTTAGTCATAAAAACGCTTTCCTTCTAACTTATTTTTAAAGTTATAGGTAATTCATGTAGATTTGCCATATCTGATTTATGCTTAAACAAAACCTTCAACAGAAACTATTACAGAAGCTATCGCCGCAGCAAATACAATTTATTAAACTGCTGCAGGTGCCTACCGTGTCTTTAGATACGCGTATAAAAGAGGAATTGGAAGAAAACCCCGCGCTTGAGGATCTGAGCCTGACCAATTTAAATGAGCCCGAAGATGAATATCCTGATCGCGACCCCGATGAGGATAATTTTAACAGCGAAGAAGAAAGAGGTGAAGCTGACGAATTTAATATTGACGACTACCTGCAGGAAGATAATGTAAACGAATATGGATCGCGGTATGACCAGAATGGTGATGATGAGGATGAACGTAAAGAAATACCTTTTGCTGTACAAAGCTCATTTTTTGAGTTATTACAATCGCAGCTGGATATGCTGCCCATGTCTGATAAGGACTTTAAAATAGCTAACCAGATAATAGGCAGCCTTGATGATGATGGCTACCTGCGCAGGCCCATAACATCGCTTACAGACGACCTGGCCTTTTCGCAAAACGTAATGGCCGAGGATGAAGAGGTTGAAGACATGCTAAAGCTGATACAAAGCTTTGACCCTCCGGGTGTAGGCGCACGAAGCTTACAAGAATGCCTTTTGATACAGCTGCGCAGAAAAGACGTTAACGACCCGATTATAAAAAAAGCTATTTTGGTTGTCGAACACCATTTGGATGAGTTTACCCGCAAGCACTATGACAAGCTTGAAAAATCGTTAAACATGAATTCGATCGAGTTGCGCGGCGTAGTAAATGAGATACTGAAGCTTAACCCTAAACCTGGCGACTCGAACGAGGTGAACACCAAACAAATGCAGGTTATCCCCGATTTTCATATCAAGAACAGCGATGGTGTATTGATCCTTACCCTTAACTCAAAAAACGCGCCCGAGCTTCGGGTAAGCCGCTCATACCAGGAGATGTTTCAGCATTATGATAAGGCGTCGCAAAAAGATAAAAAGTTAAAAGAAGCCGTACAATTTGTAAAGCAGAAACTCGACTCGGCAAAATGGTTCATTGATGCTATAAAACAGCGGCAGCAAACACTGTTGAAAACTATGAATGCCATTATGCATTACCAGTATGATTTCTTTTTAACCGGCGATGACAAGAATCTTAAGCCGATGATCCTGAAAGATATCGCCGATAAGATAGGCATGGATATTTCTACCGTATCGCGTGTAGCTAATTCAAAATACGTACAAACCGAGCATGGTACGTTTCTGCTAAAATCATTCTTCTCTGAAGCTATACAGACAGAAAGCGGCGAGGAAGTATCAAACAAAGAAGTTAAAAAGATCCTTGAAGAACATATTGGTAAAGAAGATAAACGCCATCCGTTAGCCGACGAAAAATTAACCGATATTTTAAAGGATGCCGGCTATAACATAGCACGCCGCACCGTGGCAAAATACCGCGAGCAGATGAATATCCCCGTTGCGAGATTGAGAAAAGAATTATAGCCCCCCGCCCCCTGAAGGGGGAGTAATAACAAAATAAATCCGCTTGGTTATCCAGCGGATTTATTTGTTTATGGAAAAAACGTTTCAAAAACTCCCCCTTCAGGGGGCTGGGGGGCTAAAATCCGTGTTGCGGACAAGTAACTTTATACCGGTTATTAAGCAATAAGCCTATTACAATTTCGTGCGAGCCGTAGCTTACATTATTTAAAGCCGATGTGGTAATATCATAAGAATAACCAACATTTATAAATGAGCTTAAATTAAACCCGGCTAATGCGCCAAATGAATCGCCATGACGGTAAGACCCTCCTATCCAGAATTTATCCTGGAAAGAAAGTTTTAAATTAACATCGTAAGTAAGCGGAACAGGTTGTATCTCTTTTATCAGGAATGATGGTAATAGTGTTATATCATCCGACACATACAGTTTTGTGCCCGCGGTGAAGAAATAATGCGGTACTGTTTTACTTGCATTTACAGTTGTAGTTGATGTGCTGAAATATAAGTTTTGCGTTAAGAGTTGCTGAACAGAAACCCCGAAGTAATAATCTCCTGAATATAACCATGCGCCAAGTCCCAGGTCGGGTTTCCATTGGCTGTTATTTCCATTAGCAATAGCCGGGTCAAATGGATCGGCCAGGATAACTTCTGAAGTATTTAAACTGGTACGGTTAAAACCGGCAGAAACACCAACCGCTAAATTCAATCGGGGTGCTAAACCTAAATGGTAGGCGTAAGTTGCAGCCACATTAGTTTGTGTTATTGAACCGGCTTTATCAGTTACAACCATAAAACCTATACCATGATGTGGTTCTGAAGCCTGGTAGTTTTGCGTATATAACCTGCTGGATGGATTTATTTCGCCCCCACCCGGAAAAGCAGTAGCATCACCATCAATAAAATTATTTCCTATTGGTGCATTTACTGTTAAAAAACTGGTAACCGGCGCGCCATTTAAACCGCTCCATTGATTACGATAGCCCAATTTGGCATCTGTATAATTCTCAATACCGGTAACAGCCGGATTTAACAAGTAGTTATTAAATACATATTGCGTGTATTGCGGCAGTTGCTGTGCTATTGCAGTATGTATACTAAAAGCAAGAAATATCAATAGGTATATAATTCTCTTCATCAAAAATTTACGCTGCATGTTTTACACACATATTTATTTAGCAGTAAGTATACTCACTACAATGTTAATAATATAGGTTTATACTGTAATTATTCTATAAAGGTTATAAATTATAAACGAATATAGCTTTCTGAAATGATCTGATAGCTAATAATGGTTAATATTTATGCCCTACAATATACAGCTTTTAATCATTATCTAATAATAGCTAAATAACCGCTTATAGGTTTGGTATCATTACTTAAGTTAATAATGTAATAATATGTACCTATGGGCAGGTTAGCACCATTTAATTTACCATCCCAGGCTTTGACGTAGCCGTTAGAATAATATACTTTTTTACCATACCGGTTTAATATTTCTACCGTACAGTTTGGGTACTCGCTAATGTATTTTATCTCCCAGGTATCGTTTATACCATCCCCGTTAGGTGTTATGGTATTTGCCATAGTAATTGGCCGGGCGGCAACTGTAAGCGTACCCGCCATATAATTCATGGTATAATTTGCTGCCGATGCACCGCTCACAGTAATTGGGTACTGCCCTACTGCCGATGCCGGCACCGCTGTGGTGCTGATAACCGGAAGATCGGTTAACTGCGAGGCGTCCTCATTATTTACAAACCCACTATATTTAAAGGTTAAAACCGGGTTATCTTCCTGGTAATATCGGGTTAGGTTATCAGCTGTAATGGTAAGTGGTGCCGGGGTAACAATTATATTGCCATTAACAGGCGTAATGGTGTAATTACTTTCTGTAAAAGTACCGCCTGCAGGTGCTGATGGCGTTACAGAACCGGTATAGGTGCCTGTACCTACAGCCACATCCGATCCCATGCCGTAAGCCAGGTTTACAGTCCCTATTGTTTCTCCATTTTTTAGTCCTTCATCTGTAAAATCAGTTGAACCAGTTACATCAGTTATTGTAGTACCGTATGTTTTTGAAACATTCCTGGCGGTAATTGTTAAAGGTGCCTGACTTACCGCACCTGATGCGGAAACCGGTATAAATATGCTGGTTACGCCGCTGCTTAAGGTAATTTGGCCGCTGTAGTCATTTACAGGATCCGTAGCTTTTAGCCTGATATATACTTTTGTAGCGTCTATAGTGCCATCCGTACCGGCAGTTACCACATCACTATAGGTATTGTTGTCAATACTCACTTCAAAACCTGCAGGCGCAGTTACCAAAATGCCGGTGTTTATTTTGATGCCTGATACTGTAAAGCTTGACGCATCAGATGGCGTACCATAAGTGGTACTTACCGATGTAAGGCCGCTTGCATCAACATTTATCGTTGGTGGATCAGGGTCTATCGTTATTGTAAGTGTAACAGGCGGATCATCGCAGGCAATTTTTGACGGGGGAACTAAAAATGTAGAACCATAGGGTATATCCAAAGTTTTTTCCACCTTATTAGTTGCGGTATTTACCAAAGTTACAAACGTGTGCAAATAAGTGTCTGAATAAGTGAGGGTAGTAATATATAACTCACTGCCATCTGTACTAAACTGTTCGTGACTAGACGTATGGCTGTTATAGCGTGTTATTTCGGGATTTACCATTACTGTTGATACTGTTGTATTAGTCTGGGTATCTATAACGTTAAGTAATCCTGTGGTTATATCTGTAACATAAACGTATCTCCCATCCGGGCTTACAAAAACGTTTCCAAGCGGATCATTGCCATTCGGGTTACTTGCAATTGAAATTGCTTTAACTTCTTTAGTCTGAACATTAACCTTATAAATTTTACCACTATAAACTTCAGGCAACAAAAACAGGTAAGTATTATCCTTAGTGATTTTTAATAGATAATCTGCATTTACGCCTGTATTGAAACTTGATACAGCATCTGTTCTTGTATCAATGACATTAACCGTCGAATTATTGGTGGCATATATTTTGCTACCGTCAGGGCTCATTACAAGCATAAAAAAACTCAAATTAATTGTCGATAATATCTTATATGTTACCGCACTTACTATTAATAATCCACCGTCGCCAGGTATATACAATTTGCTACCATCATTACTTACCATCAGATAGGAGCCGGAAGCATGGTACGATTTCAGGTCCAGAACAGATTCAATACTGTTAGTCGCTGTATTTACCACGGCAATTGATTGGTCTTGGTAACCCGTCACGTAAAGCCTGCTCCCGTCAGGGCTTGGCACAACACTTGCCACATATTTAATTTCAGGGGGCATTGGTATAGCAGGCATAATAGTATTGGTAGCAGTATTAAATATGCCTACGCTGTTGATGTTGGGCACTGCAGGGAGGTAAATGCTGTTTCCGTCCGGACTTACCACCGGGTTATCAACCAAACCATAAAAAGGAGTATTTTTGACTTCCGCAAATGTTTTAAGATCTACTATACTGATCGCTTTAGGTGTAGTTGTATTTTCAAATACATAACCATACGGCCCTATTGGGGTTGTTGATGCTGTAATGGTTGCTTTAATGGGTGTAACACCGGTATTTACCGCTTTAAAAGACGCTATATTACCGGCACCGCTTACAGGTATTCCTATTGCCGGATTGCTGTTTCTCCAGTTATACACACAACCGGTTGCAGGGAATATAATATCTGCTACGGTACCACCATTGGGTACCGTTTGGTCTGTTTGTGCCTGTAGTTTTAATGGCGATAAAAAAGCACATACTAAGATCAGTACAAACAGTAAATAACTGATGGTATAATTAGGTTCAGTATGTGTAAGACGGTTCAAGGTATAATATGGTACATCTAATTTATTAAATATAAATAGAATACCAAATACCTTATTGCGCTAACTATTAAATCATTATCTTAAAATAGCTAAATAGCCGGTAACGGGCTTTGCGGTACTGCCAAGCTTTATAATATAATAATAGGTACCAACAGGTAAATTTGTCCCGTTGAGTTTACCATTCCAGGGAGCAGGATACCCGTTTGAATAATATACTTTTTGGCCATACCGGTTCAATACCTCTACGGTGCAATTGGTATATAGATCTAAATGTTTTATTTCCCAGTTATCATTAACACCATCGCCATTTGGTGTAAAGGCATTAGGCGGATCTACCGTTCCGGATATGACTTCCAATACGCCCGGCACTGTTGTTATATCATAGTTAGCAGCGACAGCGCCACTTATTATAATGGGATAAAAACCTATCGGCGAAGTTTTGTCGGCCGTAGTAGTTACTAACGGCAAACTTGTTAATTGGGTAGCATCTTCCTGATTTACAAAACCGGCATATTTTACTGTAAATATGGGATTATCATCGCCCAAAAACTTGTGTTTGTTATCCGCGGTAATAGTTAAAGGCGCGGGTGTTACTACTCCGGTTATTGGCGCATTTACAGGTGCCGCCCCCGCGCTGCTTAATGTGACACTTCCGGTATAACTTTCTGCAGATAATTTCGATTTCAACCTGAAATAAACAGGCGTTGCCGGTACATCGCCCGCCGATCCGACAGTAACGGTATTGCCGAACGTAACTCCATCTAAACTTACTTCAAAGCCATCGGGCGCTGTAACCTCCACTCCCTCTTTAAGATAATTACCTGATACATCTACCGTTTGAGGCGGGCAATCTGTTCCATATTGTGTAGACAAGACTGTTGTTGTTACAGGGTCAACAATAACAGGGGGCGGGTTTACGGTTATTTTGTATACTATCGGAACATTATTGCAACCGATACCTGCAGATACAAAATTGCCGTTAGAATTAGCCAGCGCCTGCCACGGCTTTGTTGAAATTTGATTTGTAGCCGTGTTGATCACAGAAAGCGTATTGGGGTTATAACCTGTGACGTACACTTCAGTTCCACTTGGGCTAACAGAAAGGCCTTGCGGTACACTTGGCATATCAAGGGATTGAATAACAGAATTAGTCGCAGTATTAATTATCGATACAGACTGGGATGTTAAATTTGAAACATATACACGGCTTCCATCCGGAGAAACAGTTATATTATAGGGAGCCTGGCCTACCGGAATATCGGTAACAGCATAGCTTGTTGTATTAATTGCCGAAACTGTGTTTAGGTAATCATTGGTAAGATATATGGTACTGCCATCAGGGCTTGCAACCAGACCGGTGGCTTCTAAACCTATGTCTATTTTTTTTAAGATCGAATTGTTGTCGGTATTGATCACATACAAGGTACCTGATAATAAACCATCAGCAGTAACATATAATTTTTTGCCATCATTACTTATCGCCACAGCCAATGCAGAGTTTATCGATATATCGTTTACCACACTGTTAACAAGGTCTATTACAGACACCGTATTGCTGGTTTCGTTAGCTACATACACTTTTTTTCCATCCGGGCTTACTACTATTGAGATCGCATTTTTACCGACAGAAAAAGTATTTATCACTTCATTTTGTGCTGCATCTATTACCGATACTGTACCAATACCGGCAAAACGCGCGTCGTTTTTGTTTAAGACATAAACACGGCTACCATCCGGGCTAACAGCAACCGCCCAAGGTTTATTGCCTACCGTGATGTCTGTTACAACATCGCCGGTAGTTGTATTAACAACCGATACGTTATCTAATGACGAATTGGCAATATATGCATAGCCATCAGACGTTGGTGTTGCCGTTATGGTTGCGGTTATTGGCGTAGCGCCTTTATTTATCGCGGTAAATGACGGAATATCGCCGACGCCATTGCTTTTTAAACCTATAGCCGTATTATTATTTAGCCATTTATAAGGACAACCGACCGACGAAAAAGAAGGCAAGATAACAGCATCGCCATCCGCAACGGTTAACGTGTTTTGAGCTATTAACTTAGCCGGCAAGAAAAAAATAAACAACAAGCCGCAGGCAAAAAACCAATGGCTTAATGCATATTTAAATTGACCGGGAATTAATACAAAATTCAAAGTTTATAATACAGACCACTAATTTATTAAATGTATTGTATGTTAATGATTTATATCGGCTTTATTTATATAGCCGGCATGTTTAACATCAGCGTATAATGGTTACATAACCGGCAATTGGTTTACGGCCGCTGTTTGGGCTGATGATATAATAATAAGTACCTACGGGTAACCCATTACCATTGGTTTGCCCATCCCAGGGTTTGGGGTAACCGTTTGAGAAAAACACTTTAGTACCGTAACGGTTAAATATCTCGACAGTTACGTTTGGATATTCGTTCAGGTATTTAATTTCCCAGGTATCATTTATACCATCACCATTAGGGGTAAAAGTATTTGGAACGACAGGCGCTTTTAAAACCTTAACAAACGTCTGTACTGATACCGGGCAACCTTGGTCTGAGGTCACTGTCAAGGTGTAAGTAATGCCGTCTGATAAGCTTACAACCGGGTTTGCCACGGTATCCTGGCTTAGCCCTGTGGATGGCGACCATTTGTAGGTAAGTTTGCCGCCGCCGGCTATACTTGCAACCGGCCGTAACGTAAGCTGGCCACCCTCAAGAACAGTGTATTGTGCCGGTAATGATACATCAGGCGTGGCATTAACCACAACCTGGAAACTTGTTGCATACATGCAACCTGTATTTGCAGTAAATAAATAGTTGATGGTAAACGTACCCACACCGGCAACCTTTGGATCAAACGCCCCTGCAGATGTTATACCGGTGCCCGTAAATGTTTCCGTGCCTGATATATTTGAATTACCGGTAATGTTTACAGCAGCATCGGCCTGGCATAACACCAATGGGGTG
>JAQBOP010000313.1 GCA_028287975.1 Mucilaginibacter sp.
CCGCCATACGAATAACTTCATTTGCAGGGGCAAACTTAGCTGAAGTAATTAAATCACTTTTTGGGTATGGCGCTTCTTCCACTGCATCCATAACCGGATTAAACAGTGCATTCTCTACAAACTTCCAATAACTTTTACCACTAAAGTTTGGGTTAAGCGGCGCACCCATTCGCACAATGATCAATTTCAAGCTTGGTATTACTATCAACAACTGCTCGCCCGCCCCTGCTCCAAAAAACGCGTCGCGGGGCATTGATTTAAATAAGCCGTCGTGATTGGTGAACCAACCTAAAGCTGCAGTGGGTTCAATGTCATCTGTAGATTCTCCCCGGCTTGGAATATTAGTTAAAGTCGAAAGATTGGTCACTCCATTAACTCCTAACGCCTGCTTAACAACATTTGAGTCGATAACCTGGTCGCCCTGCCAGTTGCCTTCCTGCATGATCAACCTGCCAATACGCGCCACAGCGTCCGCAGTGAAAGACGCACCGCCCCAGCCAGGAACCAAGTTCATTCCGTCAACTTTGTAGTTGGTTTGGTAACCAACAAAATAGCTTCCTTTTTTTATACCAATGCGACTGAATATTCGTTTATCCAGATACGTGGCAATATCTTTATAGGGCGATTGCTGCAAACTTGCTGTAACCGCATAATTTAGCATAGCGATACCGGGATTGCTGTATTGTGAGCCAGTCCCCGGTTTAAACAACACCTTGGCGCTATCGCGCGACAAGGTGAACGGGTCAGGTTTTTTACGCCAGAACATCCCCTTCCAGCCAGGCAGATCCATGTGCCGGTCTTTTTTTTGTTTAACCAATTGAGTTTCTTCTTCGTCCGTACCTTCAGTGTCATCTAATCCCGAAGTATGCGTATCCAACTGTCTGATCGTGATCTTCGATTTAACATCCGATTTTAACCAGGCCGGAATATATAAACACGCCGGTGCATCAGCATTGATATAGCCATCTGCAATTGCAGCATTTAAAGACATGCCGCTTACCAAAGCCTTAGCCAGAGAAGCCGTGCCGCTGGAAGTTTCGTCATCGCTCCAGCCTTTAGCAAATGTCTCGCAAATAATCTTGTCGTCTTTAATGATGAGGAGTTTATGGGTACCCTTTGTTATTAAGCTATTTTTATAAGCGTCCAATTTAGCGCTTGACATTCCGACACTTTCAGGTGTTGCATGTGTCCACGCAAACGCTTTCCTATCCTGTGCTTTTAGGGCAAAAGGCAAACAGGCAAGTATTATGTAAAACTTAATTGATTGCATGTAGCAGAATTGGTCAATCTAAATTAATGAATTAATCTGCCCTAAAACAACAATGGTGATAATGTCCTGAGTCATTATCACCATTGTTACATTTTACGCTATACTGAGCTGTTATTCAACTGTCATCGTACCCTGCATCACGTAAAAGTGACCAGGTACAGTACATACATAAGTGTATTTACCTGGTTTAGGAGCCACAAAATAAATAGTTTGTGACGATCTCGGGCCTACTAATGTAGCGTTGAACAATATTTTAGGCGTATTAGCTATATAACTTAGTTTAACAGCCTGTAAACCTAATTTACTTCCCATTTCGCCAACCGAGATAGCCTCGCCTTGCGGTACAACAACAAAGTTGTGTGGCATGTCGTCGTTATTAGTAAAAGTTAATTTAACCTTGCTGCCTGCTTTTACGGTCAGATCTGTTTTGTCAAATTTCAGCCCCGGCTTAGTACCGATGGTGATAGTCTGATCAATAGTTGTCCATGAAGCAGGTTTGGTAGTTTGATTCTTTTTAAGAGCAACACCACCCACAGCCGCTGCTTTAGCAGTCGACGGTGCTGTTTTACCCATTTGCATATTCATGCCGGCCATATCGTGCTCCATTTTTGGCTTTCTTTTAGGTACGTTTAATTTAGCACCATCGGGGATGTTGTTAAGCGTATAATAAGCTACCGGGTGCAATAAAGTGAAGCTGCTATCCGCCGATATTACCTTACTGTCAACTTTAATTTCGTGGATATATTTTTCGCGTAGGCTATCTGCAACTAAACGCACTCTTAAACCATCCTCTGATACAATAGCGGCATTTACTATGCTTGTTTTTTCGCGGACAGTCGCACTGCCATAAACCGGGTGATATTTATAAGTAAAACCGGTAATGGTATAAGCATCAGGATCTGAAGCTGCTTTTTTGTTTACAGGCTTGGTAAACTCAATTTCAAAACCATCTGGCATTGCCCTTACGGCTTTCATTTCGAACGGCGTTTTTTTGGCCCAAACTAAACGTTGTAATCCAAATAGTTTTTGACCCGTCGATCCCCAACCACGGCTGGTTTGACCAACAAATAATGAATTATCGGCACCCCAGGCTAATCTTAATACACCCGATTCAAAACCTTCGCGGAACGGAATCGCAGCACCCTGGTATTGTCCTTTTACTTGCTCTAAAAATACGCGGTTTATACGGCTTTGTGCCTGATCGCCAACCAATACCTGGCCGGCAAAAGGTCCAAACGAATCATCTTTTGGTATTTGTATCATTCCAGATGTTGAGTTACCCAATACGCCATGCGGCAACCAAACTGCAGGTGTTTTAAAGCCTTTAACTTCGGCAGACATTTCGGCTAATGTTATATAAGGTCGTTTAGGGTCTGTATCTTCGATCTTTCCTTCCGGGGCATTAAACCGGGGATTAACATGAGAATAAATATCATTTAAACGAATTTTAACCGGTGATGAAGGATCGGCAGCCCAGTTTAAACCTGCGGGATGCATTGCAAAATCACCTTTATCCAACTGCATAATATAACCTGATGCAATCCAATCACCCTGGTTTTCAGCATAAAAATACTTACCGTCTATTAGTCCCTGGCCACAAGGCGAACGAAAACCTGTAGCATAAGGGTTCATTGTACCATCAGGGGCAATCTCTAAACTCCAGGCTCTCCATTGTACCGCGCTTTTACCGCGCCACCATTCGCTGTCAAAAAAACCCGCGTTAAGGTTAACCATCATGTTGCCATTGGGCATCACTATCGGACCGTATGAATACTCGTGATAATTACCGGATAACGGCCATGAAAACACCGTTTCATAAACATCAGCCTTACCGTCGCCGTTTTTATCTATCAGTTTGGTTAGCTCACTACGTTGCGTACAGTAAAAAACACCATCCTTATAGGCCAGGCCCAACAATTCATGCATACCAGTAGCAAACTTTTTATAGTATGGCAAGCTGCCATTAAGCTGATATGGATTTTGTATAATGTATACATCACCACGACGGGTTGAAACTCCCATATCGCCATTTGGCAAAAGCGCTAGTCCGCCAACCTCCAGCTCAACACCTTCAGGAACAGGTACTGTTACTATTCTGTAGAAATCTTTTTCGCCAAGTGCGGATTTTGCCGCACTGTTTTGTGCAAATGCGGCACTATTGCCCAGTATTGCGATAACAGAACAAGTAATTAATATATTTTTAAAAATAGCTTTCATCTTAATGTGTTTTAAATTACCAGATCAATGAATATTCAACAGATGTCCCTTTATCGGTATTTTTTATCGGTAGAAGCATTTCTTTACCCTTTGCTGAATTACGGATAACCGGTTTTATACCTTTATCTAGTTGTACATAATAGGTAGCGTTGTTTACGCTATACATATCATTTCCCATATCAACAATATCGCTTCCTGTTGCTATACGAGTAAACAGATCTTTTGGCGCAGGGCCGTCTACACTTATCCTCCGTGTTAAAATTTTACCATCATCGCTGGTTGATTTATCATTAATTGAAATACCATCAAAAATATATTTAAATGTGGGTAAACCGGCTTCATCAAGTTCATAACCTTTTGGGCGGTAAATGCCTTTTTCTAAACTATCCGGCCATGCCTGGGCATCATTATGTATTAAAGCCAATGCAGGTGTATCGCCTAATGAAACTACACTGCCAATTGGCACTGCGGTACCATTGCCACGAGATAACCACATTGGCGAGGCATCAAGGAAACCACCTTTCCATACCTGGTAAACAGCGCCGTTGCTTAAGTCGTATCCAAAGCTTATATTATGCTGCAAACCGACGCTGACAGAATGTGTAACCTTTTTATCGGGAATATCAATAAAGCTGCGGAAAACAACCGGCTCGCCTTTAACATCAACTGTTACAGGTTTATCATTATCATCCCAAACATTTCTTGATCCGTCAACTTGTCTGCTGTGAACAGTAGTAGTGTATTTAAAGTTTTTGAATGCAACCGCACCATGATCGCCTTGTAAACGTAACGGACCTGTAGCCGCCTCATTAGCAAACGCCGAACCACGGGTTGGTGCTTGTAACTCAGCATTTTCAATGATAACAACCCCATTTAAAATGATCCTTACTATACGGGCATTGGCAGTTTTCTTGCCTGAAGCGTCAAACTTTGGTGCCTGGAAAAGGATGCGGATATTTTGCCAAAGGCCGGGTGCGCGGCTCACGTTTATACGCGGAGCAACACCATCAAAGCCAAACTGGCCGGCTGGGCGGGTTTCGTCCCAGCGTTCGTATATAGCACCAAGGTCACCGCTGGTCAGGGCTTGTTTCCCCCAACTGTCAAGCAACTGAATTTCATAACGGCCCTGCAGGTAAATGCCTGAGTTTGATTCTTTTGGCATCATGAAATCAACGCTCAGGTCAATATCGCCATGCTCCATGTTGGTAAAAATGTCTTCGTTTTTTCCTTTACCCGGTATGCTCACCAGGATACCGCTTCCATCTTTTTTTGTGATGGTGTTAGGCTTAACAAAATCGGCCGTTACCGAGCTTGCTACTGACCAGTTGGCACTGGGGTTTTTAAAAGCTGAAAGATCATTTAATGAAATTTGAGTTTGTGACCCGCCTTGCGCTGAGACAAAAAACGGAATGAATGTGGCCCATAAAAACACGTGCAATGGGATACACTTTAGCAAGTACTTGTTTTGCATACAGTTTAATTTAAATAAGGCAATCAAAAAGAAAGTTGCATTTATTGGTTTGACTACAAATATGTAAATTATAAGTTAATAATCCCAGCATAACTATCTCAAAAAAATATACGCATTATAAAAATTTGTTAACAAAAATTCTTAGTAATGAACTTAAATCAACCAGCTTGTATTTACAAGTAGACATAATTGTATTTATTACACTGAATTTAAGTAATAATCGGTGGTTAAATTTAATTGTTAAACTGCCAATAACTTTAATCTATTTTGGCTGTTTATTGTATTTTTATAGCTATGCATAATACCGTAATTCAGTACACCTGCCTTATAGCTATTATTTTATTTAGCGTGATGTTGGCGCAAAAAATAAAGATAGCCTACCCTATTTTGTTGGTTTTGATTGGCCTGCCGCTTGGCTTTGTGCCTTTTTTACGAGGCGTAGAAATACAACCTGACCTCATCTTCGTTATATTTTTACCACCTCTGCTTTACGAAGCGGCGTGGAATACCTCCTGGAAAGATCTTTGGAAATGGCGAAGGGTGATCAGTAGCTTTGCGTTTCCGGTTGTTATAATTACCTCGTGTGTGGTGGCATTTGTTTCTGCAAGCCTTATTCCTGGGTTTACATTAGCTACGGGCTTTCTGTTAGGCGGTATTGTTTCGCCACCCGATGCAGTTTCGGCAAGCGCGATACTTAAAAACGTTAAAGTACCAAAACGGTTTGTAGTTATTGTAGAGGGCGAAAGCTTAATGAATGATGCCTCCAGCTTGGTAGTTTTCAGGTTCGCGTTAGCCGCTGTACTTACCGGTAGCTTTGTATTCCGCGATGCAGCTACCGATTTTGTATTGGTAATTGTAATGGGGATTTTAATAGGTTTGGCAGTAGCGCTTATTTTTTACGCCATCCACCGTTGGCTGCCAACATCAAATAATATGGATGTAGTGCTCACCTTTATTACACCGTATGCTATGTATATGGCTGCCGAGGAATTTCATTTTTCGGGGGTATTGGCAGTAGTAAGCGGCGGACTATTCTTGTCTTTCAGGCAACAACAATTCTTGTCACACCGCAGTAGGTTACAGGGGGTAAATGTTTGGGAAGCAGTTGCTTTTATACTTAATGGCATTGTTTTTATTTTGATAGGTTTAGAGTTTCCGGTAGTAATTAAAAATCTTGGGCCTGATGGGTTGCAGCCTGCTATATTATATAGTGCCATTATTACCGGGGTTTTAATAATTACACGATTCGCCAGTACTTTCAGCGCCACTGTTATTACCATGGTGATGAGTAAGATCATTACCGTTGCTGATCCTAATCCTGGTTGGAAAGCCCCTATCCTATTAGGCTGGACCGGCATGCGCGGTGTAGTATCGCTGGCCGCGGCTTTAAGTATACCTGTCATGTTAAGTTCGGGGCAGCCGTTTCCTAATCGCGACCTAATTTTGTTTATCACATTTAGTGTGATACTGGTTACGCTGGTTTTGCAGGGCCTCACTTTACCTGCAATGGTAAAGCTGGTTAATATGCCTGATCCGGATTTTACAGGCGTATCTATAGCGCAACAACGGCAACTGGTGCGAAAAAAGTTATCACACCTGTCTTTAAAAATATTAGATGAAGATTACCACGAGCAAACTAAGACCAACAACATGGTTAAATCGGTTAAGTTGCGTTATACTGCCGATATGGAATTGCTGAAAGATTGGGAGAACGATAACAATGTGAACCGTGCTGATGAATTTTATAAGGACTATAGAGTCATCATGGCCCGCTTACTGAGCGAGCAGCGCGCTTTGCTGCAGACATTAAATAAAAAAGAAAATATCAGTGATACGTTGATCCGGCACCAACTGGAATTATTGGACCTTGAAGAGGAAAAACTACGCCAGCACTTTGAGGCAGGCGAATAGTTATCAGATCTCTTTAACGTCTGTTAACTTAAGCCAGCCTTCATTACCATTAGCAAGTTTAATTTTTAGCCAGCCGTTACTGTTGTCAGATATATTTACCTTTGTACCATCATGTAACACAAATAAAGTTGCAGCCTGTTCAGCAGGACTGCCTTTAACGTTTACTACACTGGTGAAAATTATGGCTTGCTTGTTATCATCGAAATAGCTTACCTGGCTGCCGGCAATAAATACACCAAGTATCCCCAGAAAAAATAAAACCAACGCGGCGAAGAATGATACCTTTTTTATAGCAAACGAGTTGCTAAAGAAATAAAGGATCAAGGTACCCGAACCCAGCAATACTAACACAATAGCAATAATAGCCAAAGCATCAGCAGACATAGCCAAGATAAATCCTTTCCACCATTTTGACAGGAAAAACTCGGGAGCTTCATCTATCTTATCCGTGGTTTTCGCGTTGGCAAAATGGATGTTAAAATTAATATCATCATCGCCGGGAGATAACCGGTGTGCCTTTTCATAGTATAATATTGCCGATGGCAGATCGCCGTCTTTATAATAAGCGTTACCCAAGTTAAAGTACACAGGTGCGGAATAACTCCCGGAGTTTATGATCTGGCTATACGTGGTGATGGCCTCTTTGTAATGGCTTTTACTATAAAAACTATTGCCTTTTTCAAAAGCCGACTGCGCATCATCAGCTAAACACAATGCCGGTAAAAACAGCATTGCCAAAAAACAAAGCGTTATTTTAAACTGATTATATTTCATTTTCAATAGCATCAATGGTGTTTTTGGCTTTCTCGTAAACTTCTTGTGCCGATATATGCGTTACAGGTGCGTATCGCGCCATCTCGCATAAGTCAAGCGTGTCAAGCAATTGGTTAATTACATCAGTGCTTACTGATTTAACTTTAAGCGCTGAACTAATAGTTTCCCTGTCAAGATCAGCATAAGTTATATTGAGTTTGTCACTTAAATAACCATATAAACCTTTGAATATGGCCTCGTAAAACACTGTAATATTATTTGCTTGCAACTCGGTTTGTGCATTGGCCAAATGTTTGGCGGCAATTTTACTTGCGAGACGGCTTTTTACTTGTACAACGTCGCTGTTGTTTTTACGCATTTGGTTACGATAAACAAAAGCACCGGCACATGCAACGGGGCCAAACAATAACAACAGATAAAATGCGAAAGATCCGTAAAAACCATCTCCTTGTTTAGTCAACGCTGCATTACCTGTTTTGATGTAATGAATATCCTTATCTAACAACTTAACATCCTGTTTATCGTCAGAAAAAGCGGTCACGTTGTTTTCGGTTAAACCTTTATTAACCTTTATATTAAAAGCTTTTGTTGACAGACTGGTGTATTTGCCGTTAGCCGGATTAAAATAAGAGAATTTAACTTCAGGAATAGTAAAATCGCCTTTATGCCTTGGTATTAGCAGGTAATTATAGATCCTGCTCCCTGCACCACCGCTAACCGTATCGATTATTTTGGGATCATACTTTTCAAAATCAGCAGGGAAAGCCGGATTAAGATTTTTGAGCAATTTGATATTGCCCGCACCGGTAACTTTTATTTTATAGTTTAAAGCCTCATTAGCTTTTAATTCATTTTTATCAATAGATGCCTCTACATTAAAGTTACCCACGGCTCCGGTATAACTATCCGGCTTACTGGCTTCGGGTAATGGTTTTACGTGCACAACCACAGGTAAGCTTTTGGCTGTGTAATTTATATCCTGTACATTCCCACCAAAAAATTGATCCATAATATCGCCGGCAGCTACCCGCACCCTTGCCACAAATGAGATCTCAAAAGGGTCGATAGTTATATTACCGGCATGTTCCGGAAATAACAAGATCTGTTTAACATCGGCCACATTATACTTTACGCCCTTGTAAGTTTCAACACGGGGCTGTTGCTGTTGCATTTTAACATCTTCGTTCCAAAAGCCAGTTAGATCAGGCAATTTATTTACCTGGTTTTGTACGATATCTACCCGGAAATAAACCCTGTAAGTTAAAGTTATTTTTTGCCCCTGGTAAACATTGTCCTTATCGACAACAGCCCTTAGAAAAAGTGCCTTTGACAAGTCTTTTGTATTTGCATTTGACGCTGTATTACCACCGCCATTACCACCATTATTTTGTGGAACAGGCTGACCTTTTACAACCCTGATTTGTATAGAATTAGAAATTAACTTAGTACCATTAGCAACAACTGAGGCAGGGCCAATAGTAAAACTACCCTCTTTAATTGCCATGATGATATAGCTGATAGTGGTACTTTGTGAAGATTGACCATTCACAGACTCGAAACTGTTAGACACATTTGGGCCGCTCAATATATGCAAGCCGGTAACATTGGGAGGTGTAAAATCGTCGGCATTGGTATTTATTGTGTATGAAACTTCAAATTGTTCGCCCGTACTGATGGTGGTTTTACTGGCAGTACCAATGAATTTTGCTTGCCCAAATCCCCCAGCCGAAAACAATACTAATAAAAGTGACAATATGTAATACTTGATCTTCATTGATATTACCAGTCTTTTAAAATTTTACCACCAGTTCCTTTAACCTTTTTGTTCTTCAATTTATCCTGGGTTTGCTTTTCGTCGTTATTAAGAGCGTCCAGCATCCGTTGCGCGTCTTCTTTCGATAGTTTATCAGGCTGCGGTTGTTGCTGATCCTTTTTTTGCTGGTCTTTATCCGGCTTGTTCTTGTCCTTATCCTTATCGTCTTTTTTCTGCTGATCTTTTTTATCCTGGTTCTGCTTGTTATCCTTATTCTGATCTTTATTATTTTTATCCTGCTGTTGCTGCTTTTTTAGCTGCTCCTGGGCATAAGCCAGGTTATAGCGCGTTTCTTCGTCTTTGGGGTTGTTAAGCAATGATTTTTTATACGCCGCTATACTTTCTTCCAGTTTCTTATTTTCAAGCAATGTATTGCCTAAATTATGATAAGCTCCTGCCGCTACAGCTTTGTTATTGCTTGATTCGGCTATTTTGTTAAACTGTTCACTTGCTTTATCAAATTGCTTTTGTTTATAAAAGGCATCACCAAGATTAAACTGCCCTTCAACACTTCCGTTTTTCTTTTCTACAGCTTTATTGTAATTATCTGCAGCCTCTTTATATTTTTTCTGCTGATAAAGATCATTACCTTTTTTTACGTAGCTTTTTTCCTGCTGTGCAAAAAGCCTGTAGCCCGGCAATAAAACCATCAGTATTAGCACTAATTTTTTCATGCGTCTTTTACCTCAAATAACTTCAACCTGCTCAATCTTAAACTTTTACGGTTGGTGATAAAAAATTCGACAACCAAACATAAAAATGCAAACCCTAAAAAGAACTGGAAACGATCTTCAAAATCTTTAAAAGATTTGGCGTCGTAAGTTTTACGCTGCATTTTATCTATCTGCCCCATCACAATACTTAAACCGCTGTTTGCATTGGTTGCCCTCACATAGGCTCCATTACCTGCTGCAGCAATTTCTTTACACATATCTTCATTAAGTTTACTTACAACAGTATGGCCTGCGCTGTCGGTATGAAAGCCAACCTGTTTAGTTCCCTGGTAAATTGGTATTGGCGCACCTTCGGCAGATCCCATGCCAATTACATGAACAGAAACATCTTTATCTACCGCGTTTCTGGTAGCGGCTACCGCATCATCCTCATGGTTTTCACCGTCAGTTATAATAATCATTGCCTTACCCGTTCCATCATTAAAATCAAATGATTTCATCCCCAGGTCAATAGCCGCGCCAATAGCAGTTCCCTGTGTAGGTACCATACTGGTGTTAATGGTATTCAGAAACAGTTTAGCGGCCGAGTAATCTGTTGTCATTGGTAATTGCACATAAGCTTCGCCGGCAAATACAACAATACCTATACGGTCACTATGTAAATTATCTATTAACTGGGCTATAGCTTGCTTTGCATTTTCCAGGCGATTGGGTGTCATATCCTGCGATAGCATACTGTTTGAAACATCCAGCAAGATCATCAGGTCGGCACCTTTACGTTTTTCCTCTTCCATTTTAGAGCCGATCTGTGGGTCGGCAATACCTATGATCAAAAAGACATAGGCCAGCATAAATAAGGTAAACTTTAACCGCGGAGTTGAAAAAGAAACATCAGGAACGATTTTATCTATCACATTCCTATCGCCCAGCGCTTTAATAGCTTTACTTTTCCAGCGGGTAACCCGGATAAATAGCAGCAGGAAAACAGGGATAGCAGCCAATCCCCATAAATATTCTATATGTGCAAAACGTAGCATTTTATGTTAAGGCTCCTTTTAGTAATGTATTTTTAAAAACAAACTCAAGCACCAGGAATAACAGCGCCAATAAAGCAAAGGGCAAAAACACCTCGGTCTTTTTATGATATTCAGTAACGTCGATCTTGGCCTTTTCCAGCTTATCTATTTGCTCATAAATACTTTTCAATTTTTCATTATCGGTGGCCCTGAAGTATTTTCCGCCGGTTATATTGGCTATCTTGGTTAATGTCGGTTCATCAACATCAACAGCTACACGCTGGTATTGAATTCCCATTGAGGTTTGCACCGGGAATGGCGCAAAGCCATGCGTACCTAAACCAACAGTGTAAACCCGTACACCAAATTGTTTGGCGATCTCGGCAGCGGTAATTGGCGGTATCGAGCCCATATTGTTTGATCCGTCTGTAAGTAATATAACTACTTTACTTTTTGCTTCGCTGTCTTTTAACCGGTTTACCGCGGTAGCCAGGCCCATACCAATTGCGGTACCATCATTTATCATCCCGTACTTAATATCACTGAATAAGTTTATTAAAACCGAGTGATCAATAGTTAAAGGGCATTGCGTAAAGCTCTCTCCGCTAAATATTACCAGGCCTATGCGATCATTAGGGCGATTTTTAATAAAATCTATAGCTATATTTTTTCCTGCTTCAAGCCTGTTGGGCTGAAAATCCTCGGCAAGCATACTGCCGGAGATATCCGAGGCAATAACGATATCAATACCCTCCGTAGTGGAGTTTTGCCAGCTTAACGCGCTTTGCGGGCGGGCCAGCGCAATGATCAGGGCAATGAACGCCAACGACCTGAAAATAATTTCCAAATGGCGCAATTTCGGAATCACGCTTTTTACCGGGGCAGAGAACCCTTTTATTGCCGAGATATTTAAATATCCATACAATTTTTGCTGCCGCCAGATATACCAGGCTACCATTGCCGGTACGATAAGCAGCAGCCAAAAGAATCCCGGATGTGCAAACTCAATATCTTTAAACATCAGCATTCCCTCCTTCAACATTAGCTTGGTTTGCACTGCTTTGTTGTGTTTTTAACACAAATTCAATGGCATTATCCAGGCTTTGTTCATTCTCGACAGGTAATGGTTTTTCTTTAGCAAATTTTACAAGATCGGCCATTACAAGGATCTGTTGCAGCATGTTGCTGTATTCGCCGGTTATCTCACGATTCTTTAACGCTGCCAATATCTCGTCCGTAGTTTTTTCCTGGGTTTTAATGTCATAGCGTTTTTCAAGATATTCACGAATGATATCCGTTAGTTCGCTATGGTATTGCTTAAACTCTTCCTGCTGCCATAACTTTTTACCACGCAGTTCTTTTAATTTATCAATAGCGATGATATGTATCGGAATGCTTGGCCTGGTAATTTTAATAACAGGTTGTTCTTTAGGCTTGTTAAGTAAATAATATATCAAACCTATAATTAGCCCTATAACAACTATTGCAACGGCGATCCAGATCCAGTTATCTCTTAACCAATCTAAAAAAGTGTACGTTACCGCAAGCGGTTGCTTAATATCGTAAATGGATTTTGTGGTATCAACCTTTACGGTTTGCACCTGCAGCGTCAATTCGTTACTTTTTACAACACCCGATCCAGAGCCGAAGGCAAACGCCGGCAAATTATAAGTTCCGGCGTCAAAACTGGTAATAACATAACCGCGGATAACAGTTATCCGGTTATGATCTTTTTGATCAATAACTGTATCCGGCTTATTAGCGCTTACTATTTGTACCTTACCTGTAATAGTATCTGTAAATACCGGGAAGTTAACATGCTCTTTTGCCGGCTGATTTACTTCTAAGAATAACTTGGTTTGGTCGCCTATCTTGATGGTATAATCCTGTAGCTTAGCCTCAGCTTTTATATTTTGCGCACCTGCACTGTTTGACAGGCAGGTTATAAATAATAAGGCAAGCAGGATATAATTAAAAAACTGTTTCTTCATTTGCTCACCGTTTTCTTTCCCGTTTTTTAAATAGTGTCATTAATGGTTTAACGTAAGTTTCATGTGTGCCAATAGACGTGGTGTCAACGCCGGATCTGCTGAAAACCTCTTTTAACTGGGCTGTCCGTTTTAAGGCCTCCCCTTTAAAAGCCTCACGCACATTTTTATCACCTGTGTTTACCCACAGCAGTTGTCCGGACTCTTCGTCTTTCATGGGTATCAATCCCAAATTCGGGAACTCTTCCTCATGTTTATCGTACAGTCTCAAAGCTATTACGTCATGTTTTTTGTTGGCGATTTTAAGCTCGGCCTCAAAAGACGGGCTGATAAAATCTGAAATAATAAAGGCCGTACATTTTTTCTTGATGGCTGATGTAAAATATTTTAAAGCCACACCAACGTCTGTGCCTTTATTCTCGGGCTCAAAGTCTATCAGTTCCCTAATGATCATGAGGATATGGCTGCGCCCCTTTTTTGGCGGGATAAACTTTTCTATCTTATCGCTAAAAAATATCACGCCCACTTTATCATTGTTTTGAATAGCTGAGAATGCCAGCACGGCGCAAAGTTCTGTTGCCAGGTCCTGCTTTTGTTGATTGATTGTACCAAAGTTTTCAGAACCACTTACATCCATTAGCAGCATTAACGTAAGCTCGCGCTCTTCGTCA
>JAQBOP010000317.1 GCA_028287975.1 Mucilaginibacter sp.
TTTATTAAGCCTGTTTGCCAACCAGCAAATGATTACCACCGGCGAAAGATTGGTAGTGCCCTTAATGCACTATATCCTGCTTAATTTACTGCCCCTGCGTTTAATTTTCCTGATTAAAAACTATACCGTAGCAGCCGCAAGCGGGCAGTTTATGCTGTTTGATGCTGATATTTACGGCAAGCACCAATGGCACGAGCAGGTGAAAAACAAAGTGGTCGAGGATGTGGAGATCATGCGGCTGGTTAAAGCAAATGGCTATACCGGCGAAGCCCTGCTGGCCAACGGCATGATCAGTTGCCGCATGTATAAAAATTATAACGACGCGGTAAATGGCTTCAGCAAAAATTTCCTGGCGGCATTTAACTACAACATCCTGTGGTTTTTAATTTATATCGTATTGATCATCGGTGGGCCCATGATCGTTATCATGACACTCAATTTGCAGCTGATATTATTTATGTGCGGATTGATCGCGCTTACACGGGTTATGATATCACTGTCGGCCGGGCAAAACGCATGGTACAATATCGCGCTGCACCCGGTTCAAATGCTCAGCCTTACCCTGGTGGCCTTTTTAGCCATACAAAGATTTTTAACCAGAACCATGACATGGAAAGGCCGAAAAATATAACCCGGCGGCGCACCGCCACAGTTGTCAGGCTGATCATTATATTTCATATAGTGGGGTTAGTTGGCTTATACCTGGCAATTAGTAAGCCGTTGTTTATGCTCCTGGTTCCTTTTCATTTATTGCTGATGACGGTTCTCTTATTCTTTAGCCATAACCGGTTTGGCAGTAAGATCATCTATTTTTTTGCATTGCTATTTATTACCGGCTTCGCGGTTGAGTGGGCAGGCATATATACCGGGCAGCTTTTTGGCAGCTATACCTATGGCCCTACGCTTGGTTTAGGTTTTGCCGGGATCCCTTTAATAATGGGTATTAACTGGTTTTTGCTGATCTATTCGACAGGCGTTTCTTTACAGCATTTGCGGATCAGATCAATGTGGATCCGTATAATAATTGGGGCAATAATATTGGTTGTGCTCGACTATTTTATAGAACCGGTGGCTATACGTTTAAATTACTGGCATTGGGCCGGTAATTATATCCCGGTTCAGAATTATGGGTGCTGGTTTATTATAGGCGTGGCCTTGCTTTTTGTGTTCGAAAAGTTTAACTTTAAGAAACAGGGTATTGCAGGACCGGCACTATTGGTATGTCAATTTATATTTTTTGCTGCCTTGCAATAAAATCATACTAATGCCGTAAATTTGTAACACAATGGGAGCGTATCAATTAAAGGTGACTATAGATAAAGATTCGGGCTTTTGCTTCGGGGTTATTTACGCTATTGATATGGCCGAGGATATCCTGAACGAAGACGGCTACCTGTATTGCCTGGGCGATATTGTGCACAACGACGAAGAGGTAGAACGTCTTAAGGCACAGGGCCTGCGCATCATCGATCACGAGGACCTGAAGAACATCCGCAACGAAAAAGTGCTGATCCGCGCCCACGGCGAAGCGCCCGATACTTATCGCACCGCATTAGCTAACAATATTACTTTAATAGATGCTTCATGCCCGGTGGTGTTAAAATTGCAGAACCGCATAAAAACATCATTTGACGCTAAAGAGAAGATCTTAATATTTGGCAAGCATGGCCACGCCGAGGTGATAGGCCTGCAGGGGCAAACCAATAATGAGGCCCTGGTTTTCGCAGACCTTGCCGAACTGGATGGCGTAGAGCTGCCTAAAAATATTACGCTGTACAGCCAGACGACCAAAAGCATGGAAAAGTTTTACCAGGTAAAGGACGAGCTTACCGCGCGCGGCTATGAATTGAATGCCAACGACACCATTTGCCGCCAGGTATCAAACCGTGATAAGGACTTGCCTGCCTTTGCAAAAAACTTCGATAAGATCGTTTTTGTATCCGGCAAAAAATCATCAAACGGAAAGGTGCTGTTTGAGGTTTGCCGCAAGCATAATCCCAATACCTATTTTGTATCATCAACCAGCGAGATTAACGCCGATATGTTTGCCCCGGGCGACAAAGTTGGCATAGCAGGCGCAACATCAACCCCCATGTGGCTGATGGAAGATGTGAAGGCCGAGCTGGAAACGTATTAGCCCCCCAGCCCCCTGAAGGGAGAGTTTTTGATTAATTACTTTTTTAATTCTTATTGTCATTCTGAACATAGCGAAGAATCTTCTACAAGCGACAGGCAAAACGCTTATTTGTCATTTTTACGAGATTCTTCGCTATGCTCAGAATGACAAGCCTATAATCCACCAATCATTTTTTAATTTATTTGTAATATATAATACTGCCTTAAGGCGTTAGGGGGTTTTTTGCTATTTTTGCTGCCGATGTCGAAAAAAGGAATTTTACTGGTTAACCTTGGTACACCTGATAGCCCGAGTACTGCTGATGTAAGGAAATATTTAAACGAATTTTTAATGGATGCAAGGGTTATAGATGTTAACCCGGTATTACGCACTTTTTTGGTTCAGGGGATTATTGTTCCTTTCCGCGCGCCAAAATCGGCTAAACTATACCAGGCTATTTGGGATAAGGAAACCGGATCGCCTTTATTGCATTACAGTAAATTACAGCATAAAGCACTACAACAACGCCTCGGCGACGGGTACCAGGTTGAGCTGGCCATGCGTTACCAGAGCCCCTCTATCGAGTCGGCTTTGCAGCGGTTAAAAGATGCTTTGGTGAGCGATATTAAGGTTATCCCCATGTTTCCGCAATATGCTTCGGCAAGTACCGGTTCCGTGCAGGAAAAAGTGATGGAGCTGGTAAAAACCTGGCAAACTATCCCTAACATTTCTTTCATCAATTCATTTCATGATGATGAGCTGATGATCGAGACCTTCGCCAACAACGCGCAAAAATATCGGCCCGAAACTTACGATCATATCTTATTCAGCTTTCATGGCCTGCCGCAAAGACAGATCCAAAAATGTGACCATACGCACAACTATTGCCTGAAAGTTGATGGCTGCTGCGATACGCTTAACGATACCAATAAATTTTGCTATTCGGCACAATCCTATGATACGGCACGGCTAATTGCCGAAAAAATGGGCCTGCCGAAAGAAAAATATACGGTGTGTTTTCAATCGCGCTTAGGTAACGACCCATGGGTACAGCCTTACACCAGCAAGGTAATTGAAGAACTGGCCAAGGAAGGCAAAAAACGCCTGTTGGTATTTTGCCCGGCCTTTGTTGCCGATTGCCTTGAAACCGTTTACGAAGTTACCGAAGAATATGGCGGGGAGTTTAAAGCCCTCGGCGGCGAACACGTGCAGTTGGTGGAGAGTTTAAACGATTCGCCAATGTTTATTGATGCTTTAGAGAAAATGGCAAGGGCGTAATTACCATCGTCATTTTGCCCTCTTCCACATTAAATCATTTCCGTTTCTACGTTCCAGCATGATCAGATCACCCTTTTTGTTCTTTACAAATAAGGTACGCCCGCGGGTATCGCTTTTCCTGAAAAACACGGTGGTAGTTTCGGGGAATAAAGCTTCCGGCTTACCCATATTTTTCTGAATATACAACGAATCATTTTTCTGGCTGATAACCGCCGTCTTTTTTCCCAATAGGTTATATGTACCCACATAGTTTTTCAGAATAGCCGCATTAAGCTTTACCGGCTTAGGCAATTGCGGCACTTCAAAGATCTGCGATGCGATCATTTTCCAGCCGTTATCCCCAAAGTACCATGTATCTGCTATCGCGTAAGTGGTATGCATGTCCTGGCCGAAAATACTTTCGCGCTCATCAGCCACAAAATGTATAATAACCGTTTTATCATAAAAGGTAAAAACAGGTTTAATAACCTTTATTTTACCGGAAAATCCCGCCTGGAACGGCGCGAATGTCTTCAGGAAATTCTGCTTGTTATATCCCTTGCCGTCTTCTGTTACTATATACCATTTATTGTCAAGGTATTTTAGCCAAGGGGTTTTGTTACCCGGCATGGCATTCATTAACTGCTGCTCAATTTTTATGATCTGCTTTGCTTTGGCCGAGCTATCTGCCTGCGCCATGCAACTA
>JAQBOP010000262.1 GCA_028287975.1 Mucilaginibacter sp.
TGATGTGGCGTGCCTTCTTTGATCATCATGGTCATGCGCCCGCCAAACCTGAGGAAAGCGTCTTCAATAGGTATGGTGTTGGTCGGCAGCAGGAAATCCTCAGTACCCACCAGGCTCATTACCGGGATATCATATTTAACTAACAGGTTTAATTTGGCAAAGCTCTCCGGGCGGATAGCCGGGTTATCAGCATACAAACAGGATACCTTATCCGGATGCGTAGTTGCCCACGCATACTCATTAATACCGCCGCGGCTCATACCGCTAAATGCGGGCTTTTTCGATAAGCCATGCTTGGTAAAGAAATCATACCAGACATCCCAATGTTTATCCGGATCGATGTTGACATACACCACGTGAAATCCGCGTTTTAGCAGTTCGACTTCCGATTGTGATTCATGATCCCAATAGAATCCCCGCCAGGTACATGGGTTACCGGGTGCGGCTGTTTTAGGCGCGATCACGATACAGCGGATCATCCCTTTTGGCGTATTACCATCGTTCATGCCGGTGCCTTCCTGCGGTGTGGCCTGTATCGGTTTAATGGCCATGGTTTCCATATCCATTAAGTAATCATAACGGTCAAACCCGTGCCAACTGGTTTTTTCGCCCTCAAACTGGGTAAGATTTTGTGCCGACGTTTTGCCTGTAACGATAAACAGCAGGCAAAGCCCTGCAAGGATAACTCTGAAATTGGTTTTCATATTTAGGTTTATAATATGGAGACCCAATTTATTAAAAGGCTCATTACTAAAGTTAAAGCATTGTTGCTAATTTATAATCTATTTTAACCAAGGCAACGCAGGACAAATTTTAAACGTATTGTTTAAACATTAAACAATAGCACCCGGCCTTGAAACAAACATTAACCGACATTTTAAACATCCTTGAACAAAAGGAAAAAATAAAGCTGGTTAAGCTGATTTTATTCGACCTGGTGATGGGTGTCCTCGATGTCGCTTTCCTGGGGATGGTGCTGGTGGTGATCAACTTTTATACAAAAAGCCAGCAACCCGCTGTAATTTCTTTTCTGCCGGCGGTTCTGTTAAACCACGATTCGCTTTTATTGATTACTGTGTTCCTTCTTTTGTTCGGTTTAAAAAACTGGATAGGGTATCTCAACACCAAAGAGCAGCAACATTTTTTTTACGACATATCCTCAAGACTGTCCAAACGTAACATACAAGGCTATTTAAAAGACGATTACCTGCGTTTTGTAAATATCGATTCATCCGTGCTTATCCGCCGGATCAGCCAGCAGCCTATCGAGTTTAGTAATTATATCCTTACCAACTTACAACAGGTAATTTCGCAAAGTATATTGATCCTGGTAACGGTTATTGGCATTTTGTTGTGGCAACCGGGCTTGTTTGTAATGCTGTTTTTATTGCTTACACCACCTGTGATATTGCTCGGTAATTTTATCCGCAATAAGTTGCAAGCCATTAGAAACAGCACGCAGGTTGTCAGCCAGAAAACCATACAGCATTTGCAAGAGTCGCTGGCCGGTTATATAGAAAGCAATGTTTACCACAAAGATAATTTCTTTGTAAAACGATATAACGATCAGCAAGTACAACTCAACAACAATATTGCAACGCAACAAATCTTACAGGGCCTGACCTCACGGCTGGTAGAAGTATTTGCCATATTGGGATTTTTTATTTTAATAACCATCAATAAGCTATCAGCAGGTACACCGTCAGTAAGCCTGATCACCATAGGCGTTTTTATGGCGGCAAGTTACAAGATCATCCCCGGTATTGTAAAAATACTGAACAGTACCAGCCAGATAAAAACGTATAAATTCACCATCGCCGACCTGCAGCCTGCCGAAAAACCGATCGCAATTGTAGATGAAACCATCCCGCTTACATCAATACAATTTGAACAGGTTAAGTTTCGATATAATGATCGAAAGATCTTAAATAACATCAATTTTGAGATCCGATGTGGTGCTTTCGTGGGCATGTCGGCTGCATCTGGCAAGGGCAAAACAACTATTGCACACCTCATGCTGGGTTTCCTGAAGCATCATAAAGGCAACATATATTTTAACGAAGAAAAAACCAACTGGATAAAAAGGCAGGGCTTTTTAAGCCGGATCTCTTATGTGAAACAGCAATCGTTTATTATTAATGATACGGTGCTTGAAAACATTACATTGAGCGATGGCTATTACGATGCCGAAAAAATAGATGAAGTGCTGACCTTTTGCGGATTGGAAAATCTAATAGAACAATATCCTAACGGGATAAACGAATTTATAAAAGAGAACGGCAAAAATATAAGTGGCGGACAGCGGCAGCGCCTCATGCTGGCAAGGGCCTTGTACCATGACTTTGACTTGCTAATTTTAGATGAGGCATTTTCTGAAATGGATGAAAAATCAGAAAGGGTTATCCTTTCAAAGCTAAAGCAATTGGCGCAACAGGGCAAAATGATCATCCTGATCACCCATAACAACACCAGCCTGAGTTTTTGCGATAAAGTAATTTCATTTGATGTAGCTTATGCGTAAAACATTAGTCATACTTACGCCCGGTTTCCCCGAGAATGAAGCCGATACTACCTGTATCCCCGAGAGGCAGATATTTGTGCGTGTTTTAAAGGAGACCTATCCCGAGCTGAATATTGTGGTGGTAAGCTTTCAATACCCTAATCAGCCTCGCGAATACCGTTGGAACGGGATTAAGATCATCGCCTTGGGCGGAAAAAACAAAAGCGGCCTATACCGCAGAATGACATGGATAGGTGCCTGGCAAAAATTAAAGAGATTACACAGCGACTACCAGGTAATTGGATTATTAAGTTTCTGGTTTGATGAATGCGCTTTTATTGCCGACAAGTTTTCGAAAAGGTTTAATATAAAACATTATAGCTGGCTGCTGGGTCAGGACGCGCGGCCGGATAACAAATATGTTTACCAGATAGTGCCCGATGGCGATAACCTGATAGCGCTGTCAGAATACCTGGTTAATGAGTTTGAGAAAAATTATGGGATAACCCCAAAACATGTCATCCCGGGCGCAATAGATACCACTTTATTTAAGCCCCTGCCTGCGCGGAGGGATATCGATATTTTGGGTGTAGGGTCATTAATCCCATTAAAACAGTACCATTTATTTATCGAGACCGTAAAGTTTTTAAAAGCGTTTTACCCCAATATTACAGCTGTTATCTGCGGCAAGGGTATTGAAATGCAAAAGCTTAAAGATCTGACAGCACTTTACCTGCTCGAAAACAATATAACTTTCAAAGGCGAACTAAGTCACCCGGAAATATTGGAACACATGCAGCGGTCGAAGATCTTGCTGCACCCTTCAAGCTATGAAGGATTTAGTACGGTGCTGATTGAGGCATTATATGCGGGTGCGCACGTCGTCTCTTTTTTCAGACCGATGAAGGAGGCGTTTTTGCACCACCAGATAGTAAAAGATGCAGACGAGATGAATGCTAAAACTTTAGCATTATTAAACGATGAAAACAGGGGCCATGAGCCTGTCTTGGTAAACAGTATGACGCAAATGGCCGATAGTATCGTAAATCTGTTTAGTAACGAACTTCACAAAGAAGCGGCAATATCCTGAATTTTTTGAGCGATGGCTTTAAAAGAAAGATTGGATTCAAAATAAGCAAGCGCTTTATCTCGCTCTTTTTGCAGGTCAAGTTGTTTTGCCTGCATCAGGATATCAAATAATTGAGTACCATTTCCGGGGGGGTACAACAGGCCAATACTACTGTTATCGGTTATCATCCTGAAAGAAAATATATCCGTAACAACAGGTATACACCCGCAGGACATCGCTTCGCAAACCGCCGTGCCGCTGCCTTCATAATGCGATCCGGAAACAATAAAATCGGCACTGTTATACCAATATAGCATGTCTTCATTAGGGATTTTGCCGATTAGTTTTATGGCGTCCGCATTAGCTTCGGTATTTAACAGATCTTTAATTTGCGGTAATAATTCCTCAGTGTGGTAGATCATATATAAATAAATACCCACGTTAAGTGCGGCAAATTTCAGGAAAGCCTTTATAACAGTTAAGGGGTCTTTATTCTCATCCAGCCGGCCTACCCATAAAAATACCAAATCACCCTGAACTTTCGTTTTTGCCTTTACGATGGCTCTATCAACAGGATTAAAAATTGAAGACAATTCCATTACTTCATGAATTTTATCAGGAGATTTTAAATTACCCCTGGTAACCCATTCCAATCCCATAGCTTTTGATGCAAACAGGTAGGCATCAACATAATTGTCGGCTATTTTTTGTAAAAATTTCTTTGGACCGTTAGCAGGTTTTTCGGCGTGATGCTGTACAATAACTTTTACGTCTTTACCGAGTATAAAACCCAAATGGATCAGTTGTAACGGCTGGTGCAGCCCATGAACCAAAACAACATCAGGGTTCAGGGTTTTTACATATTGATTGATCTGGTAAGAAAAGTAAGGCTCTTTGTTATTAAAGCTCACAAAATGGTGATGTACATGATTATGCAAATGATTGCCCTCATAGCTGATCTGTTTAATGCTGATAACAGTATTGGTTTCACCCAAACATTCCAATAATCCATTATAACTTTCGGTCCGTTTTAGCCAGCTTTCAGGGGTTGTATAATCGGGCGAATAGTTATAACTGACGGAAACAAAAATCATGTTTCTAATTTAATGATTAACATTAGTTAAACAGGGCAAATACCGGTTTATTTTTCTTATTTTTATATATAAATATAACATAATTGTATGCTTTCTGCAACTCTTAAAAATGATCTGCTGCCTTCCGAAAAAAACCGGTCGTACTATGATGTAATTGCACCCAGATATGACGCTATTTTAGATGAAGACGCCGCCAATCAAATCATCCGTAAAAAGGTTGAAGAGAAATTTATAAGCCTGGTAAAACCTGGTTGGGTTCTTGACTTTGGCGGTGGCTCGGGCCGTGATCTTGAATGGCTTAAAAACAAGTACCATATCTTTTTTTGCGAGCCTTCAGAAGGGATGCGTCAAAAAGCAATCGACCTGTATAAAGACCCTGCGTCCACACAAAAAATAGTCTTTCTTGATAATGATAAAACGGATTTTACAAACTGGCACTTAGTCACACCTTTCGACATAAATGTAGAAGGTGTACTGGCTGATTTTGCAGTGCTTAATTGCATTGCCGATATCGAATTGCTTTTTAAAAACCTGGCTACACTCGTTAAACCCGGCGGTCATTTTGTTGCTTTGATGCTTCAAAAAAATTATAAAAGACCGTTGCTTTGGAAAATTCGCGAGGCTGTCCGGTCGACTTTTTCAAAAGAGCCTTTAATGTATAATACCCAATATGGCGTTCACAAGCAAATGGTATATGTTTACACCAAGGCCGAGCTTATAAATGCTGCGGAAACATACTTTGAGTTTAACAGTAAAGAGCCGCTGTATGAGTTTAACCTGTTTCATTTTGTTAGAAAATGAGCGAATTATTCAGAAAAATAGTTTTTGGCGATGCCGATATCCGTGAGTATGCAACGGTGACAATTAAAGACAATATTCAGGAACAGGTATTACTTGAATTTAACGGAATCCGAATAGACGTATCTAAAAACCAATGGCTGCTGTGTCTTGACCCAATTGTTTTTGGTGTTTGGTTAACGAAAGAAAATGAGGCTATTGAAACCGATGAAAAAAGCGAGTTTAAATTACATTTTTTAACTGCCGGGAGAAGTAGTGACATAGCCGCCGTAACCTTGACTTATTTTGACAGCATACAGGAAAGCGACGGTACGCTGTTATTGCTGAAATTAAATGAAAGCAAAATTTACCATTTGGATGCTTTACGTACGCGGCTGTTGTTTAACAAATATTATAAAAAACCCAAGCTTTCATTTTTTCAACTAAAAGGATTCGCTGCTGCTTATAGTTATCCCAGGAAGGTCAGGGTCATATCTTTTAAACAGGACGATTATTACAATATCTTCCCGATGGATCTGTTGGGCACTCCGCAAACCGGCAAGCGCTACGTTTTAGGGTTACGTCATACCAATTCGGCATTAGCAAAAATTATAACGACTAAGAAACTGGTTATATCAGAGGTTTCTTATAAATATAAAGATGTGATCTATCAGCTTGGATCGCACCATGTTGACGGCCCGCCACCGGTTGAAAAGTTGCCATTCAAAATAATAGCCAGCAAAAGCTTTGGTTTTTATATACCCGAGTGGGTAGATGGTTACAAGGAAATCAACATCGTTAAAACCGTAAACTTAGGCAGCCATATGTTACTTTGGGGCGAGATTGCGAACGAGTGCCATCTTAAACCCGAAACCTCTAATTTATATCATATTCATTACCTGCTTTATTTGTATCAAAAAAGAAAAGACAAATTGTATCCTTCAGCATAAATTGCCCTGCTCAATTAGCCGACACAGGGAAATTTACTTCCGGATAATAAGTTTTTACCTGCCTCATTAACTCCGGCAAATCGCCTTGCACATATTTACCAACGCCATTTACGCTGATCTTGCTGTATTTATTCAGATCGAGATGTTTGAGTTGATTAAGTAAACTATCGTCGAACAGGCGAATTTCTTCCTGATGTACCACCAATAATATAGCAGCCGGGTCTGCCGCGTAAAAAGAATCAAATGCAGTTTCACCTGCGTTTTTTTTGACTACAACGACAGTCTCTTTATTAGTTTGAGTTTGTTTGTTAACCATGCCGTTTAAATGAAGCGAATCGTACAGTTCAGCATCGGTGAGCATTTTTGTTTTGCGCGCCAGGCGGATATGATCCCAGATGTTCCAGTTGCCTGTAAGCGTAGAATCCGTGCCAAATAAAATAGTAGTATATTTTTTTAGATGATTTACGGGCGCGGTTTTATTCAGCAAAAAAAAGTTCGACTCGGGGCACCAGATCAACGCTTCAAAATTTTTTGCCTGCGAAGGGGTCATAGCCACCCCATGAATCCCGATGAACTTTTTATTAACCAGGTTCCAACTCAGCAATTGGTCTATCTCATTTTTTGACAATTCGTCACTGCCCTCGCCCACGTGGATCACGGCCGGCATATTTCTTTTAAACGGATTGTTGAGCTTGATCTTCCAAAGCTTTTCAAACTGCACGGAGTGAATACTATGGCATTGCTCCACATTAATGGGCGCGTTAACGATATCCAGTTGCTCGCCGTGATTTACCACCGTGGTAACTCCACATAGCAGGTTTTTATATATCCCCCAATTAACACGTAAAGCAAGCGGCACTTTTAATACAGCGGCTATCTCATTTTTATAATTTTTATGGATATAGTCACCCCATTCGGTATAGTTGTTATACACCTTGTCACCTAACTGCGGGAACAAATTAAAATCCAGGTGGTCATGCCAGTTAACCAAACCGGGGAAGGCCAGGGCATCATTAAAAGTTAATTGCAGATCGCTTGCCGTATTTTTATCAGCAGGTATGAGTTGCCCGTTCTTTAGCTGAATATCTACGGGGCCGTTACTGGTAATAGTAGTAACGTTATTTAAGACCATGGCTTCTTTTTAGATGGATGCCATAAATAATACGCGAATCTTTAAACTTCTCGTAAACGGGCAAGGCGTTTTTGGCTTCGTAATAATGCTTTACCGATTCGTCAATTTTCTTTTCCAGCTTGTTAACTATCTGGAAACCCCGCTTTAAAAGTATTCCTTCAATATCATACACATAATGCACAAAGTTTTGTATGGCAATGCTGTTGCTGTTATGTTGAAACGTACGCCTGCCGCCAAATGCTAAAGCATTAGGGTGGAAATCCGTAATAATGATATCACTATTAAATTTTAATATACGGCACCAGGCCTGCAACGCCTCGTCAATGTTTTCAATATGCGCTACGGTAAGTGTCGATACGATCACGTCATAAGTAGCTGTTTCAATATCAGAGAACAAGTTATCCGTGATCTGGCTGGTCTTTGCCTCAGGGAACTTTTGTTCCAGGCGTTTTAACATCCCGGCAGATACATCAAAACCTGTAATGCCTGCAGGCTTAGCCTCAAACATTTTTGGCCAGTGCCTTCCTGTACCGCAACCTATATCAGCAACCTGCTTACCTTGTATATTAACTTCAGTAAGTAGCGCGGCAAATACCTCCTCATCCATATCCAGCATCAGGTTGCCGGGCTGGGCGTCATAGTTTTCGGCCCAGAGATCATACGCTTCGACCGATTGCTTCTCTTTTACCGGGTTAAAAAAATGGTTTCCACGGACGGTTCTTTTTAAAGCTGCTATCAGGCTGCTAAAAGGATTGGCGGTTGCAATGGCGGTATTCATAATTCAATATTTTTTGAAGGCATACATAACAATTACGACCTCTCAATTATAAAGGTTGCCCCGGCAATTTATTTGATTTAGCGGGCAACCTTTGTCTAAAACAGGGCGTAACCCTTTTGATAATTGTGTAATTGTTGATTAGTTCCTTTTTAATAGTGGCGGGTTTAGGGTTCTCGTCACTATTAAATTTTTGCCCCAGAAAAACTAAAAATGAATAAAATACTGTTGTTCAATCCCAAAAGCGCCAATGCCAAGTATAGGATCCCAAATTCTATTTTAAATATCGCGGCATCAGTTGACGGGAAATATGATTGGGTTATTGTAGATGGCAATTGTGAGGCCGATCCCTTAAAAAAAATAGAGTCGTACCTGGATACAGGCGAATTTAAATACCTGGGGTTTACGGTAATGCCCGGCCCGCAATTAAGGCAAGCCATTATAGCTGCAAAAACGATCAAGCAAAAATATCCTTTTACAAAAATGATCTGGGGCGGTTACTTCCCGTCTAATCAGCCTGACGCTGTATTGTATTCAACCTTTGTAGATTTTATTATAAACGGGCCCGGCGACCATGCGTTCCCTGCATTGATAGATGCTTTAGAAACCGACCAGCCATACGAATTCATTAGAAACCTGATCTACCAGGGCACTGACGGCCGCATTGTAAAAACAGCCAAAGAGGATCTGATAGACCAGGACTCATTGCCGCCGCTTCCCTATAATAAGCTGAATGAAATGTACCCCATCCCAAAGTTTTTAGGGAAAACTTACCTGGGCGAAAAAACATTAGCTTATCACTCCAGCATCGGCTGCCCGTTTACCTGCTCGTTTTGCGCGGTGGTGCCTATTTACGAGGCAAGATGGAAAGCAAAATCGGCACAAACCGTTTATAATGACGTTAAATATATTAAGGATAAATGGGGCGCTACTGCTGTTGAGTTTCACGACAATAATTTTTTTGTATCAGAGAAGCGCGCGGTTGAGTTTTCAAGATTGATTGAGCCCGAAAATATGACCTGGTGGGGCATGGCCCGGATAGACACCATGAGCAAGTTTAAGGATTCGTCGTTAGAGGCGATCCGCCGCGGAGGGTGTAAAATTATCTTCTTTGGGGCCGAAAGCGGAAATAATGCCATACTGGAGCAAATGGACAAAGGCGGCACCCAAACCGGCGACCAGATCCTGGAGTTTGCGGAGCGTTTAAAGAAGTTTGACATCATCCCCGAATATTCATTTGTATTGGGTACGCCCGCGCCGACACCGGAACAGGTAATGGCGCAAATTGATTTTGAAATAGATTTTATTAAACAAGTAAAAGCCATCAACCCAAAAACAGAGATCATTATTTATACCTACAGCCCGGTACCTACCGAGGGATCTGAAATGTATAAGCAGGTTTTGGCCAGCGGCTTTAAATTCCCACAGACATTAGAAGACTGGATAAGCCCGGCCTGGGAAAATTTCGATCTGCGTAAAAATCCGCTGACACCCTGGTTAACTGCCGAGATGATAGACAAGATCAGGGATTTTGAAACCGTGCTGAATGGCGTTTATCCAACAACAACTGATATCAGGCTAAGCGCCTTAAAACGCGCGGCAATTAAAGCCGTATCAACCTTAAGGTATAAAATTAATGTATACAAATATCCGTACGAAATAAAACTATTACAAAAGGTCTGGAAATACCGCCAGCCCGAGATACAGGGATTTTAAATAAATTGACCGTTGGACCTGAGTATTCAAGATAAGGCATTAAAACATTCAAAACCCCGTAAGCCGGATTTTGAAGAGCTTTATATTGCTGTAAGAGTACACGAAAAAAAAGTATACACTGACACTCAACTACAAGCCCTGCCCGATTTTGACAGCTACTCTAAAGAGTGGGAAATAAGAAAGCACTCCAGCGAACGGCTGATTACTTATCTGATTAAAAAGAATCGGTTCTTAAGGATCTTAGAAGTAGGGTGCGGCAATGGCTGGCTCTCGGCTAAAATGGCGGCGTTACCCAAAAGTCATGTAACCGGCCTTGATATTAACATGGCCGAGATCAGCCAGGCTAACCGGGTTTTTAAAAAAGCCAACCTTGAATTTATCTATGACACTTTTAACGATAATACATTTGAAAAAGAAAGATTTGACATTGTTGTTTTCGCGGCATCACTGCAATACTTTCCGTCGGTAGTAGGTGCTTTACAACAAGCGGTGCGGATACTGGACCGGGGCGGCGAGATCCACATTATGGATACACCTTTTTATCATCCTGAAGAAGCCGCTAAAGCCGCCGACCGCTGTCGCAGCTACTATAACGATATGGGGATCCCGGAGATGGCCGATCATTATTTTCACCACTCGATAAGCGAGTTCTGGGGATTTAACTATCGTATACTGTTTAACCCGGCAAGTTTGTTAAACCGCCTGTTTAAAAAAGATCCGTTTTACTGGATCGCCCTTAATAAATAAAATCAAATGCAATCCATCGCACATACATATAAACGCTACCGCACTTTGCAAACGCACCGGATCTCGGCCCTGCCGATAGTTATCCTGATGCCGCACAGTGCCTGTAACTGCCGTTGTGTAATGTGCGATATCTGGAAAGACAATAAAAACTTAAAGCAGCTTACAGAACAGGATATAACGGACCTGTTGGCGTCGCTTAAAAAACTCGGTACACGTCAGGTAGTAATGTCGGGCGGTGAAGCGTTGTTAAACACCAATTTTTTTAAACTTTGCGAGATCCTCAAAAACGAGGACATGAAAGTAAGCCTGTTAACCACGGGATTATCTATAAAAAACAATGCCGACCAATTATTGCAATGGGTGGATGACCTGGTAGTATCGTTAGATGGCGACGAAGCGATGCATGATGCTATCCGCAATATCCCCAATGCGTTTAAAAAGCTAAAAGAAGGTGTAGAACATATTAAGGCTTTAGATCCTGCATATCGCATTACAGCGCGCACGGTGATCCATCGTCTAAATTTCAGGAACTGGCCCGCAATAATCAACGCTGCAAAAGGCATGGGGATCGATCAGGTAAGTTTTTTACCTGCCGATGTAAGCAGTCATGCTTTTAACCGACAAACCGCGTGGAGCGAGCCTAAACAACACGAGGTATTGATCCAGGAAAAAGAACTGGACGAGTTAGGTGAGATCATCATTAAACTGATCAATGACTATTCAGACGATTTTGAAAATGGCTTTATAGCTGAGTCTGTGGATAAGATAGAGGATATCTATCATTATTATGCGGCGTTTTACGGGTTAAATCCATTCCCATATAAACGCTGTAATGCGCCATGGGTATCAACGGTAGTTGAAGCAGATGGCAGCGTGCGGCCATGCTTTTTTCATGATACAATGGGTAATATAAGAGATAATTCATTGGCTGATATATTAAATACCAAAGAGGCCATTGAGTTTAGGCGGACACTGGATATGAGCGTTAACCCAACCTGCGTAAAATGTGTATGCAGTTTAAATTTATCACCGCTTGCATCATTATAGGATATGAATAATATACTTTTCTCACACTCCTATTTTTTAAGATTTGACCCTAAACAATGGTCGATGGGCCAGCCTTATGCTCCATTGGGTACGTTATATGCGGCATCGTTGATGCGTGAGAATGGCTATAATGTATCTTTGTTTGACACGATGTTTGTCGCCGATCCTGCCGAGGTTGAACCGGTATTGAAAGAGATTGTGCCGGATTTTTTCGTGATCTATGATGATGGGTTTAATTACCTGACAAAAATGTGCCTCACCAACATGCGCGAGGCCGCTTTTGATATGTGTAAAATGGCAAAGGCCAGGAGCTGTACCGTAATTGTTTCAAGTTCTGATTCGACCGACCGTTACGAAGAATATTTAAAAGAAGGCGCCGATTTTGTGTTAATAGGCGAAGCCGAGCAAACCTTGCTGGAATTAGTTAATCACATTAAAGCCGGGGAACAAGGCACAGATTTTATCCCCGGATTGGCTTTTATCAATAAGGAGGGCAAAGTGCAAAAAACAGTTGCGCGGCCTGTTTTAAAAGATCTGGATAGTTTACCATTACCTGCCTGGGACCTGGTGGACCTTGAACCCTATCGCGACAGCTGGCTGAAAAACGCAGGTTATTTTTCCATCAATATGGGCACTACCCGTGGCTGCCCCTTTAAATGCAACTGGTGCGCAAAACCTATTTATGGCAATCGTTATAATTCGCGCAGCCCGCAAAATGTGATCAAAGAATTGAAAATGCTCAAAGAGCGTTACCCGATCGATCATATATGGTTTTGCGATGATATTTTTGGTTTAAAACCAGGCTGGGTATTAGAGTTTGCCCAATTAATCCAACAGGAAAATTTGCGTACACGGTTCAAGATCCAGTCGAGAGCCGACTTGTTAGTAGAAGAAGAATTGGTTAACGCGCTGGCCGCCGCAGGCTGCGAAAATGTTTGGATTGGCGCTGAAAGCGGATCGCAAAAGATCTTGGATGCCATGGATAAAGGTACAACTATCGAGCAGATCCATACCGCTACAAAAGCTATGAAACAGGCGGGTATCAAACCATCCTTCTTCATCCAGTTTGGCTATCCCGGCGAAGAAAAAGCGGACATAGCACTGACCATAAAGATGATAAATGAGCTATTGCCTTTTGAAATTGGCATATCGGTGTCATACCCCTTGCCAGGAACCCTTTTTTATGACCGCGTAAAAGCGGATCTAAAGAAGAAAACCAACTGGACGGACTCTGATGAAATGGCGCTGATGTTTACCAATACCTTTGCGCCAACTTATTATAAGCAACTGCATAAATACGTGCATAAGAATTACCATATGCACCTGGCAAAAAACAGCATGGTTAAACTGATCAAAAACCCCTTAGACATAAGTATTGGCAGTTTAAAAAAAGCGCTATCTGTATTTTATTATACCCCGGCAACTTTTATAGAGCGGTTAAAACTTAATCAATTAGAGAAAGCATAATGGAAGCGGTTGCAAAAAATTTAAACGAGCATTTTGCAGCAGAGGCGTTCTCCGCGCAGTCGGCTATATTTGATGAGATCTACTCGGACAATACTATTGTAAATTACAAGCGCGACAGGGTGCGTGCGCATGTTTTACAATACCTTAAACCCAATGCATCCATACTTGAACTAAACAGCGGTACCGGCGAGGACGCCACGTTTTTCGCGAGCTTAGGCCATTGTGTACACGCCACAGACATTGCCGAAGGCATGCAACAAAAACTGCGGGAGAAAGCGATTAACTACGGTCTAAATAATTTAATATCTACCGAGTTATGTTCCTTTACACATTTAGCTGATCTTAAAAACAAAGGGCCTTACGACCAAGTATTCTCTAATTTCGCGGGTCTTAATTGTACCAGCGAATTGGATAAGGTTTTACGCTCGCTTCCCGGCCTGCTTAATAAAGATGGTATAGCAACATTAGTCATTTTACCCAAATTTTGTTTATGGGAATCGTTACTACTGTTTAAAGGTAAATTTAAAACGGCTACCCGCAGATGGTTCAGCAAAAACGGGGTAAAAGCGCATGTGGAAGGCACGTATTTTACCTGCTGGTATTATAATCCGTCGTACGTGATCAATGCCGTTAAAGATTCTTTTGATGTATTGTCGTTGGAGGGTTTATGTACAATTGTGCCGCCGTCTTACATCGAGCATTTCGCCGAAAAACGCCCAAGGACTTACCGCTGGCTAAAAAAAATGGAAGACCGCTATCGCTTTAGCTGGCCATGGCGCTTTATAGGCGATTATTATATTATATCCTTAAGGAAGAAATAAATTTAATAGGCTTACCCAAAAAGGTCGCTACTCAAATATCTGTCTCCCCGGTCGCAGCAAATAAATACAATTACGCCTTCTTTCAACTCTTCGGCTAATTTAATAGCTGCCGATAATGCACCGCCACTGCTCATGCCGGCAAATACGCCTTCTTCGCGTGCCATCCTGCGGGTCATTTTTACGGCATCCTCTTCGGATATATCCATTACTCTATCAACTCTTGACGGATCGAATATTTTTGGCAAATAAGCCTCCGGCCACCTGCGGATGCCGGGGATTGACGAGCCTTCTGTAGGCTGGCAGCCCACAATTTGGATATTGGGGTTTACTTCCTTTAAATATTTAGAACAACCCATAATGGTACCAGTGGTACCCATGGCACTTACAAAATGCGTAATTTGCTGTTCGCTATCGCGCCAGATCTCGGGCCCGGTACTTTTATAGTGCGCCATGTAATTATCATGGTTCGCAAATTGATTCAAGATAAAATAGCCCTCCTTCGCAGCTTTTTCCTCGGCATAGTCGCGGCATTTTTCAATGCCATTCAGTAAGGTAACTTTAGCACCAAAAGCTTCCATAGCGAGTGTACGTTCTTTGGTAGAGTTTGATGGTAACGCCAATTCAATCTCCAGGTCATACAAACAGGCAATCATGGCTAAGGCGATACCCGTATTACCACTGGTAGCCTCTATTAATTTGCTGCCTGGCTTAATATCACCACGCTCAAGGGCGCTTCTGATCATGTTAAGCGCCGCACGGTCCTTTACACTGCCGCCGGGGTTATTACCCTCAAGCTTGCCATATATTTTAACGTTGGGGTTGGGATTAAGCCTTTTAATTTCAACCAACGGCGTATTGCCTATAAGGTCAATTAATGTTGCCATGTTATTTGCTGTTTTTTAGAACCTTTATCAACGGGGAATGATAAACGGTCGAATACGGTTCGACGCTTTTGGTTAGCCAGACATTGCCGCCGATCACACTATTATGCCCAACAATGGTTTCGCCGCCCAGTATGGTAGCGCCCGAGTAGATCACCACATCATCCTCTACCGTGGGATGGCGTTTGATGTCGGCCATATTTTTTTCGACACTTAGCGCGCCTAATGTTACACCCTGGTATAATTTAACATTCTTACCGATCTGGCTGGTTTCGCCTATAACGATGCCGGTGCCGTGATCTATGTAAAAATACTCGTCGATATTGGCTGCGGGATGGATATCTATTCCTGTTTTTGAATGCGCGTACTCAGTTAAGATCCGCGGCAGCAAAGGCACATCATATTTACATAAGCTATGCGCCAAACGGTAAAACGAAATAGCAAAAAACCCGGGATAAGTACGGATCACCTCAAACTCGCTGCGTGCGGCCGGGTCTCCTCTAAAAATAGCCTGGATATCGGTATTCAGGATCCGGTATAATTCGGGCAACTGCTCGAAAAAACTTTTTACGCTTGTTTTATTATCACAATCATTGCAGGCTTTGGTAGCATTCATAATGTGCAATAATTCGTCCTGCAGTTTTGCAAATTCGTCCTGTAGCTGGCCTATCGAGATAAATACTTTCTTAGACTGCTCCGGAAATAATAGGCGAATTACCTGCATGGCCCAGGCCGTAATTTCCTTATTTGAAGGTACGGCCTCTGCCAGTTGCTGTTTATTTAAAATTTGCCGGTAAAATTCGTCGTTCATCATATCACAACAGTTTGCTACCTGTTGAATTGCAAGTTTATATAAAAATTTGTTGTTTGGATGTAAAAAGTATACGGATTTATAGAATTAGTAAAACGTAACCCCCTAAAGCTTCTGCATACACCAGGTTGTCATGCATCTTAAATTTTGAACGTTGGTAGTTTTTATAGGTTCATGTAATTTGCCAAACTTGTTAGTATAAGAAAGCAAAATATCCTCATTAACTAAGAATCTTACCGAGCCATCAGGCAACAGATACCGGCCATTGCCTATATTTTCCACTAATGATTCTATTCCGATATCAGATGCCAGTCGCGCGAAAAAATAACCATTCGGTCTCAAAACACGGAAAGCTTCATTTATCATATTATCAAAATTCCGGGGATCATTTGCAAAGTGAAGCACCGCGCTACTGATAACCAGATCAAATGATTCGTCCGGGAACGGCAATTTATCTGCGTCAGCAACACTAAAATTTTCAATCGGATTGCTTGGCGCTATCCCTGCAGATAAAAATTGCACGGCGTTAATGGCATCAGGATTTTGATCTATTCCAAATACATCGTAATCATTTCTTAAAAAGTAGTGCAGGTTTCTGCCTGCCCCACAGCCAATATCCAGTACTGTTTTACAATGCTGATATGTGCCTTTTAATAATTGATCAAAAAGGTAGATATCTATGTTACCGTATGTATGATGTGGGCTTTCGGGCATATTAATAATTTAATAACTGCTCCATAGCTTTCTCCAACCTCGATTTTCCCAAAAATTGATTTTCCAACCCTTTATCCATCGGTACCGGCGTATCCAGGCTTGCGCAACGCATAACCGGGGCAGTAAGTTCTTTAAAGCAATGCTCAGCAATAACAGCAGCTACTTCGGCACCAAAACCGCAGGTCAACGTGTCTTCATGCAATACTAACACTCTTTGAGTTTTTTTTACGCTGGCTATTACTGCCGCGCTGTCCCAGGGTTGCAGACTACGCAGGTCAATAATTTCAATAGACTGTTCAGGGTGGTTATTCAAATATTCGAGCGCCCAGTGTACCGCGTAGCCATAGGTTACAATAGTAGCCTGCGTGCCTTTTTTAACTACACGTGCTTTGCCTATCTCAATAAATATTTCATCATCGGGCACCTCGCCGGTAAGGTTACGGTACAGGTACTTGTGCTCAAAATACATAACCGGGTTTGGGTCGGCAATGGCAGACATCAACAGGCCCTTTGCATCTGCGGGGAAAGCCGGGTACACTACTTTTAGCCCCGGCGTTTTGGTAAACCAGACCTCATTACTTTGCGAATGGAACGGCCCACCTGCTGTACCTGCGCCTGTGGGCATACGGATCACCACATCAACATTTTGGCCCCAGCGGTAATGGGTTTTGGCCAAATTATTTACTATCTGGGTAAAGCCGCTGCTTACAAAATCGGCAAACTGCATTTCGACAACGGCCTTATAGCCGTTTATGGAAAGCCCCATAGCCGTGCCTGCAATGCCCGATTCGCACAGCGGGGTGTTCCTTACCCTATCTTTACCAAACTCTTGTACAAAGCCTTCGGTCAGTTTAAAAACACCACCGTAGTCGGCTACATCCTGGCCCATAATAATTAGGTTATTGTACTTGCGCATGGCCAGTCTTAAGCCATCACTTATGGCATCAATATACCTGACGACCTTTGATTTTTCTGAAAGCTTAAAAGCCGGTCGTGTCGATGGCCTGTATACGTCTCCAAGCTCGGTAGCAATATCGGGCTGGATATCCGGCTCATTTAGTACCGATTCAATAACCGGGTCTATTTGTTTTAAAAACTCGGTGCGCAGGTAGGGGATCCATTCGGGTTTAAGTGCTTTCCCGGCGATCAGGAAATTCTCAAAACAGGTTATCGGGTCTTTATCCTGCCACTCGTTAAACAGTTCTTGCGGTACATATTTAGTACCCGAAGCCTCTTCATGCCCGCGCATCCTGAAGGTAAGGCACTCCAGTAAAACAGGCCTCGGATTTTGGCGGATATCATTAGCTATCTCACTGATGGTATGGTAGACCTCTAATATATTATTACCATCTATTTGCCGGCCCTCTATGCCGTAACCTATGGCCTTGTCAATCAATTTTTTTGATCGGTATTGTTCGCTGATCTGGGTCGACAGGGCGTAGCCATTATTCTCTATTAAAAAAATTACAGGCAGGTCCCAAACCGCGGCAATGTTTAGTGCTTCGTGGAAATCACCTTCGCTGGTACCACCCTCGCCTGTAAATACTAAAGTAGCTTTTTTGCGACCGGCTAATTTATCTGCTAACGCGATACCGTCAGCCAGTGCCATTTGCGGACCAAGATGTGAGATCATCCCGATAATTTTATGTTCCTGTGTTCCGAAATGAAACGACCTGTCGCGTCCTTTGGTAAAACCTGATGCCTTACCCTGCCATTGCCCCAGCAGGCGATTAAACGGCACATTGCGGGTAGTGAAAACACCCAGGTTGCGATGCATAGGTAAGATATATTCGTCCGGCTGCATGGCCATTGCCGCACCTACGGCGATGGCTTCCTGGCCGATACCCGAAAACCATTTGCCAATGCGCCCCTGCCTTAACAGGATGAGCATCTTTTCTTCGATAACACGCGGCAACAGCAATTTTTTATAAATCGCCACCAAAGCATTATCGTCCAGATTTTTCCGGTCAAAAATCATATAACTAAGCTACTGATTATTTAGATTATGCGTTAAGTGATGTTAATTTAACGAAGCCAACTGCTGATCTAATATGCTGAAGTCAAATTTAGGTTTGATAACATATTTTAGCTGCACCAAACCACTCGAAAAGGTTTCTGTGTTTAATAATAGCAAATCCAACTTTTCGTTGATTTCATGAAATAACGGCTTGCCACCACCCAGGATAACCGGGTGTACAGAAATCACAAACTCACTGATCAGCTTATGGTTGATAAAACTGGATAACAATGCGGCCCCGCCAAACAGCCAGATATTTTCTCCCGGCATTTCGCGGATGGCTTGAACATCCTTCAGAAAATTTTTGCTGGGTATTACCTCAATATCATGACTTTGGATCAGAAATGGCGAATCCGTAAATACATAGATCTGCTTATCCGCAAATGGGCTGGGCAGCCCGTCTATCATATCATAGCTTTTGCGGCCCATAAATATGGCATCGGTACTGGCAAAAAATGCTTCCATACCATAGTCCTGATCAGTTAGGCACCAATCTGTTTCGCCGTTTGGCCCTTCAATGAAACCGTCAAGGCTTACCGCCAGGTTTAAGATTATTTTTCGCAAAGCTTATTTATTTTTCGGTTTGATTTTTTTCCTGCCATTGCTGCGCGAATGATTTTTCTGCAACCTGCGGCATCTCTCTAAAATGGCCCCATGTTTTCTTGAAGAATTTTTTCATTAAAAAGTTCTTTGTTTTGCCGCTGAAAAAATCTTCCAGCTTACGGCTCAACATACCTTTTTTCCATATTGCCCAACCCCACTTTTCTTTGCTGGGTACTAAACCATCTTTAACCGCATCCCTGCGGTTAAGCAACAGCATTTTATGGATATCTATTTTTACCGGGCAAACCTCGGTACACTTACCGCAAAGGCTTGACGCGTAACTTAAATGCTTAAAGTTTTCCATACCCTGCAAATGCGGGGTAATTACAGACCCTATAGGCCCGCTATATGGTGCATTATAAGTATGGCCGCCAACATTTTTATAAACCGGGCAGGCATTTAAACAAGCACCACAACGGATGCAATATAACCCCTGCCGCTGGTCTTTTTGGGCCAAAAGATTGGTACGCCCGTTATCCAGCAGTACCACATACATTTCTTCCGGGCCGTCAGTTTCATTAGCCTGGCGCGGGCCGCTTAGTATGGTGTTATAGACTGTTAGGTTCTGCCCTGTACCATGAGTTGACAGCATTGGCCAAAACAGGTCGAGGTCGTTAATTGAGGGAATGATCTTTTCTATCCCAACTATCGCGATATGTATTTTAGGGAATGAAGTGCTTAATCTTGCATTGCCTTCATTCTCGCTTATGGCTACGCTGCCGGTGTCAGCAATTAAAAAATTTCCGCCGGTAATGCCTACATCGGCGCTTACATATTTATCACGCAGCAGTTCGCGGGCTTTTTGGGTTAGCTGCTCGGGGGTCGAATCTATCGGCATACCAAAACGCTCGTGAAAAAGCTTGGCGATATCCTCTTTTGAAAGGTGCATTGCCGGCGTCACAATATGGTAAGGCTTTTGCCCCAGCAATTGTACAATATATTCGCCCAGGTCGGTTTCTAATGATTCGATTTGGTTATGTTCAAGAAATTCGTTTAGTTCGATCTCCTCGGTGACCATTGATTTGGATTTTACAACCGTTTTGGCGCCTGCTTTTTTAAGGATATTCAAGATTTCCTTTTTCGCCTCGTCAGCATCATTGGCCCAGATCACCTTACCGCCGCGTTTCTGAAAGTTGGCTTCAAACTCAGGCAAGATCTTATCCAGGTTCTCCATCATCTTCCACTTAATAACGTGGCCCTTGCGTTTGGCGTTCTCCAGGTTTGCAATTCTTGACAGTCCGCGGCTAACAGCGGCATCATATTTACCAATATTGTTATTGATAATTTTACGATGGCCAATGTCAAAAACCTTATTTTCAGAGTCAACCAAAAACTCTTCGGCGATACTTGTCATCCTGCTAATTTAGGGAATTACATTAACAAAAAAGCGATGGGTTTAAACCCATCGCTTTTACTAACATATCTTGAATGTTATAGTTTTAGATTACGCGCACGCAATTTTGCCAACACGCCTTGCGTGACGGCCACCTTCAAACGCGGTATTAAAAAATATCTCTACAATTTTTTTTGCCTGGTCAAGCGTTACAAAGTTTGACGGGATGCACAATACGTTGGCGTCGGTATGGCTACGGGCCGGTTCGGTTACTGCTTCGTTATAACATAACGCAGCACGGATCCCCTGGTGCTTGTTAGCTGCGATGGCTACACCGTTAGCGCTGCCACAAAGCAGGATGCCGTAATCAAACTCGCCGCTCTCAACCGCAGAAGCAACCGGGTGCGCGAAGTCTGTATAGTCGCACGAGTCTTTTGAGAATGTTCCGAAATCCTTCACGTTTTCGCCCAGTATAGTTAACAGGGCATTTTTCATTTCAAACCCGGCGTGGTCTGCGCCAATGGCAATTTTTAATCCTTCAATCATATTATAACTATGCTATTACGAGTTCATTATATCATCATGCGCCTTTGCACGCCTTTTCTCAACTGTTGATGCAACAACTATCCCTACTTCATATAATGCAAATAATGGAATAGTCGCGATCATGGTAGTTAAAAAATCTGGCGATGGGGATATAATGGCACCTACGATCAACAAAATAACTACGGAATAACGGCGTGTCTTTTTCATGAAAGTACCCGTTAAGATACCTAATGATGCCAGGATATAGATCAGTATCGGCAACTCAAAGACAATACCGATGATCAGCGTAATAGTTGCTACCATGGATAAATATGATCCGATAGTAAACTGATTCTTTATGGTATCGCTAACCGTATAACTGGCCAGGAACGAGATGGATTCGGGAGCTATTATATAGTAGCCAAATAAAATGCCCACAATAAAAAGAGCCGACGCATAAAAAACAAAGCCACTGGCCGCTTTTCTTTCCTTATTTAGCAAAGCGGGCTTAATAAAGCGCCAAAGCTCCCATAAAATGTAAGGAACAGATATAATAATACCTATTAATACTGATGAGTTGATCTTAAGCATAAACTGCCCGGCAACTTCGGTATTAATAATGATCGCGTTTATTTTAGATACACAAAAACCATCGCCCAACTTACACATCATCCTGTAGGTCCAGAAATCAGGATAAAAGGGCCCCATGATAATTTTGTTCAGAATAAAATCAAAATTAAAAAAAGCTACCAGCGCGAATACTACAACAGAGATAGCCGCTCTGATCAAATGCCACCTTAAAGCCTCTAAATGTTCAAAAAATGACATTTCGGCTTCAATGGTTTTGCCCTTGTCCTGTATTGCCTTTACTAATTTATTATCGCTCATTTGTTTAGTTACGCCGGTATCAATTCCGGAATGCTAATTACGTTTTATTATGGGTTGATAGTTTTAATTATTCTGCATATTCAAACGTTTCCATAAACTTGGTAGTAAAGTTACCTGCCCGAAAGTTTGGATCTTGTAATAATTTCAAGTGGAATGGTATGGTGGTCTTAACACCTTCAATAACAAATTCGCTTAAAGCACGCTCCATTGTGCTTAAGGCTTCTTCGCGGGTTTGGGCCACACAAATTACCTTGGCTATCATCGAGTCATAATTTGGCGGAATAACGTACCCAGTATAAACGTGGGTATCGATACGCACACCATGCCCTCCCGGCGAATGGAAGTTGGTTATTTTACCCGGTGACGGGCGGAAGTTGTTAAACGGATCTTCGGCATTGATACGGCACTCGATGGCATGCATTGTTGGCTCGTAATTTTTACCTGAGATTGGGATACCGGCAGCAACTTTTATTTGTTCTTTTATCAGGTCGAAGTTGATCACCTCTTCGGTAACCGGGTGCTCTACCTGGATCCGGGTGTTCATTTCCATAAAGTAGAAGTTGCGGTCTTTGTCAACCAAAAACTCTACCGTGCCTGCGCCTTCATATTTTACTGCTTTTGCGCCTTTTATGGCAGCTTCGCCCATTTTTTTACGCAGTTTCTCTGTCATAAAAGGAGATGGCGCTTCTTCTACCAATTTTTGGTGACGGCGCTGGATAGAGCAATCACGTTCTGACAGGTGGCAAACTTTACCATATTGGTCGCCTACTACCTGGATCTCGATGTGGCGCGGATCCTGCACATATTTTTCAAGGTACATGCCGTCATTACCAAAAGCCGCGCCCGACTCTGCACGTGCCGAATCCCAAGCTGCTTCAAACTCTTCATCTTTCCAAACCACACGCATACCGCGGCCACCACCACCGGCAGTAGCTTTCAATATAACAGGATAGCCTATTTTATTAGCAATGGTAATACCTTCTTTAACACTGGCAATCAAAACTTCAGATCCGGGGATGGTTGGCACGCCTGCCTTTTTCATGGTTGCTTTGGCTGATGCTTTATCGCCCATGGCATTGATTTGCTCGGCTGTGGCACCAATATATTTGATACCGTACTCGTCGCAGATAGCAGAGAATTTAGCATTTTACGAAAGGAAACCATAACCCTGATGGATAGCATCGGCATTGGTTAACTCTGCATCAGAAATAATATTTGGAATATTTAAGTAAGAATCGCGGCT
>JAQBOP010000308.1 GCA_028287975.1 Mucilaginibacter sp.
AGCGTCTAAAGCATAACTACAAAAAAGGGGTGGTCAGTTTGATCCGGAATACCCTGGTCACTTTGAACCCGGAACGGGTGGTCACTTTAAATCGGAATTAGGTGGTCAATTTCAGCGGAATCTCCAGGTTGAATAAGCCCATCGTGATTAACAACACAAACGAGCCTTATGATTTAAGCGCTTATTTGAATTCGCCGGACTTAAAAATAGAAGATGTTGACACGAACAGTACGGCAAGTGGCGAAAAAAAACCTCATAAGGGGCCTTCCGGCAGACGAATAAACGGCGGAAAAATAGGAGAAAATACAGAACTGATAGGAATAGTCGGGGAGAAATCTGTTTATGACGAGTTGTTTAAAATTTATTCAAATGTTGAGTGGATTTCACTAAACGCAAAAAAATGCGGACACTTCCCTGAAGGCAGCGATGAACATAACTGCGATATTAGGTATGTAGATGAAAACAATGAGGTGCATTATGTGGAAGTAAAATCAAAGAGTAATGATGAAAAGCATTTTTTTATTAGCAAAGAAGAATATGCGAAAGCGATCCTTAATAAAAAAAACTACCACTTATATATTGTGCTTTTTACCTTAGAAAATAAAAAGAGACGGATTCTTCATCTTGGGAATATTTTCTTACTTGACGATAATGGCTCATTGTTTAACAATAATAAATTTACTGCTGAATTTAAACAACTTGAAATTACTTTTAGCTAAGCTGCAGGCTTCAACTATGCCAAGTTTACCAGTAAAGGTATTACGCAGTTCTATACTGTAATTCTTTCAAGTCGTTTTGAGTTAAATAATTCAATAGCTTCTTGTAAACTATTTGTATTTGCTAAGATTTGCTGAAGAAGAGATAATTAATTTCACTGAAGATATCGTATTTAAGGCAGGTTCGCTCATTTATAATAAATTTATTAAACATAATTAATAGAAATGATATTTGTAAAATTGTAAACGTTTTTTATTACCATTAATGAAACAAAAATTTTATGATACTGCTGTGAAGCAGGAACGGGCTGTTTTGGTTGGCGTTATTACCGCTAACGAAACGGAGGAACGCGCGAAGGAATATTTAGAAGAATTACAATTTTTAGTGGATACTGCCGGCGCAGAAACGGTTAAGATATTCACCCAAAAACTGCAAAAGCCCGACCGGGCGACGTTTGTAGGCTCGGGCCGGTTAGAGGATATTAAAGCATTTGTAAAAGAAGAAGAAATAGATATTGTTGTGTTTGATGATGAGCTTACACCATCGCAATTACGTAATATTGAGAACGAATTGCAAGTAAAGATCTTGGACCGCAATAACCTGATCCTGGATATTTTTGCCAATCGTGCACAAACAGCGCAGGCTAAGGCACAGGTTGAGCTGGCACAGCTGCAATACTTGTTACCTCGCCTTACCAGGTTGTGGACCCACTTAGAGCGCCAAAAGGGTGGTATAGGTATGCGCGGGCCGGGTGAGAGCCAGATCGAGACTGACCGTCGTTTGATTTTAAACAAAATCGACTTGCTTAAAGACAAGCTCAAACTGATAGATAAACAAAACGCGACACAGCGAAAAAACCGTACAGCAATGGTACGTGCCGCGTTGGTGGGTTATACCAACGTGGGTAAATCGACTATCATGAATATGATCTCTAAATCTGATGTGTTTGCAGAAAATAAACTGTTTGCTACGCTGGATACAACGGTTCGGAAAGTGGTTATCGAGAATGTGCCTTTCTTGCTGTCGGATACGGTTGGGTTTATTCGCAAATTGCCTCACCACTTGGTAGAGTGTTTTAAGTCGACCTTAGATGAAGTACGCGAAGCGGATATTTTGATTCACGTTGTGGATATTTCGCATCCCAGCTTTGAAGATCAGATCCGCGCGGTAAATGACACCTTAAAGGATCTCGGCGCGAGCGATAAGCAAACCATTACCGTATTTAACAAAATAGATGCCTATCAGCCCATTCAGATGAATCCGGATGAAGAAGTAGAACCTTTAACGCTCGAAGATTTTAAACATAGCTGGATGGCTAAAAACAACAGCCCTGCCATATTTATATCGGCCACCAAAAAAGAAAACGTGGACGAGTTCAGGGCTTTACTATATCATTACGTGAAGGACATCCATGTGGATAGATACCCGTATGATCATTTGTTGTATTAATCTGATTACAACTAATAAAGCAATAGTTGAATTCTTATATTCGTTAAAATCAAAATTAACATGGTCAGATTTATTCAGCGCTTACTGTTAGCCGGTACGGCTGTAATGGTTGTTTCGTGCAATCATAATAACGCTATTGATGAACAAGATGGCCTATCGTCTTTTAACAAAGACAGCCTGGTTAGCCATATCAAGGTGCTCTCATCCGATGAATATAAGGGCCGCCGCCCTTTTACCGAAGGCGAAGTAAAAACGATAGCCTATCTTCAAAAAACATATCAAGGCCTGGGCCTGCAACCCGGCAATGGCGATAGTTATCTGCAGGATGTGCCAATGGTGGAAATTACTCCAAGATCGGTATCGCCGCTAAAAGTAACCTCAGCTAAAGGCAGTTTCGAACTAAAAAGCATTCGGGATTTCGTGATGTGGACCGAGCGCACCGATACTGTGCAATCTTTAAATAATGATGATGTGGTGTTTGCCGGTTTTGGCGTTGTAGCGCCCGAATATAACTGGAATGATTACGCCGAGCTTAATGTAAAAGGGAAGGTAGTAATGGTGATGGTGAACGACCCCGGCTTTGAAACCGGCGACACCACCTTGTTTAAGGGTAAAACCATGACCTACTATGGCCGCTGGACCTATAAGTTTGAAGAAGCCGCCCGCCAGGGTGCTAAGGGTTGTATCATTATTCACAATACTGCTGCCGCCTCTTACCCGTTCCAGGTGGTGCAAACCTCAAACGGTGGTGTTAAATTACATTTAGATAAGAGAGCAAACCACGCTTATCAATTAGCGTTGCAAGGCTGGATCACACATGAAAGTGCTGTTAAAATATTACGGGCAGCTGGTAAAGATACCAGCGTATTACATACCGCTAATAACCGCAGCTTTAAAGGGTTTAATACCGGCATTAAGCTGGGCGAAAAGCTGACTACTAAAGTGGTATTCAATAAATCGCATAACGTTATTGCCAAAATTACGGGTACCAAACGCCCCGACGAATGTATTATTTACACAGCACATTGGGACCATTTAGGTGTAGGTAAACCCGACGCGAAGGGTGACACTATTTATAATGGTGCCCTTGATAATGCCAGCGGGACGGCAGCCATTTTAGAAATTGCCCGGGCCTTTAAAAGCTTGAAAACTCCGCCCGAAAGAACGGTGGTTTTCCTTTCGGTAACCGCGGAAGAGCAAGGCTTGTTGGGGTCTGAATATTATGGCGAGAACCCAATTTATCCATTGGATAAAACGGTTGCCAACATTAATATCGATGGTATAAATAACGTCGGCAAAACTAAAGATGTAACTATATCCGGTAGCGGACAATCACAGTTGGAAGATTATTTAAAAGATCAGCTTAAAAAAGATGGACGCTATTTAGCGCCAGAAGCACACCCGGAAGCAGGTCATTATTTTCGTTCTGACCATTTTAGCTTCGCGAAAGTGGGCGTGCCATCGATCACTATCGGCGGCGGGATTGACAATATTGAAAAAGGAAAGGAATACGGAAAGAAGATGGATGACCAATATACCGCCGTACGCTATCATCAACCTGCCGATCAATATGATTCGACCTGGAACCTGGATGGCGGTTTAGAAGACATTCAGTTGATCTTTAAAATAGGAAAACGTCTTGCCTTTGAAACAACATTCCCGCAATGGAATGGCAACTCTGAGTTTAAGAAGCTGAGAAAATAATAACGAGGCCGCTCACTATGAATGGCTTTGCTTTCTAATCGAAGTCAATCCGCAGTCCGTATCCTCACAGACTGTTGATCGTAAAAGGCTTTTTTCAGATCGATGTTTTCATCAATATTTGGTTTTTCCAGACTTTCCACTAAGTCAATAATATTTGATTTTTTAACCGGGCGAACGAGCTTATTGAAATATTCTTCTACCAGGGCAGAAACACTGGTCTGTCTTTTTTTAGCATAAGCCTTGATCTGTTTAACCAGATCTTTTTCGATAGATAAATTTACATGCGTCTTCATAGTCCTTTTTTACCGCAGCCTATGCCTCCACAGGCTGCTATCTAATTGTTGTTTGTGGGGACACAAACAACGGAATTTAAAAATGCGCATTATGCGTTCTTTAACAAATAATCTTTAAACCCTTCAAAATCCTTTCCTAACTCAACTGATCGCTTATCTTTTGCCTTCAGATCCTTTACTTGTGCAGGTACTTCAATAAGTTCTGCAATTTCCTGCGGGAAAACATCAGGGAATTTGCAGGGATGCGCGGTTGATAAAAATATGCCGGCAGTATCGTCTACATTCACATTCTGCTGGTAATCTTTTAAGGCCTGCCATGCAATTGCCGTATGCGGGCAAACCACATATTTATAATGATCATAAACAGCTTTAATAGCGGCTAAGGTTTCATCGTCATTAAAGCTGTAGCCGGTTATCAGCTTGTTTAGCTGGCTTGCATCTTCTTTAAACAGATCAGCAATACGTACCCAGTTACTCGGATTACCCACATCCATCGCGTTTGACAAAGTAGCTACCGATGGCTTAGGCTCATAAACACCATGCTTTAAAAACTGCGGGACGGTATCGTTGGCGTTAGTAGCCGCGATAAACTGCCCGACGGGTAAACCCATTTTCCAGGCTAATAGGCCCGCGCCGATATTGCCGAAATTGCCACTTGGTACAGAAAATACGATCTTGCTTTTACCTTGTTTAAGCGCCTGCGCATAGGCGTTAAAGTAATAAAAAGTCTGCGGGATCAGCCGGGCTATGTTGATAGAGTTGGCAGATGTCAAACGGTATTTGGCATTCAATTCCGGATCTGTAAAAGCTTGCTTAACCAATGCCTGGCAATCATCAAATGTGCCGTCGATCTCTAAGGCGCGGATATTTTGCCCATTGGTGGTTAATTGCAGCTCCTGGATCTCGCTAACTTTTCCTTTGGGATATAATATGGTAACCCTTGTATTTGGTACGCCTAAAAAGCCCAAAGCTACCGCGCCACCTGTGTCGCCAGATGTAGCTACCAGTACATCCAATTGCTTTTCGCCGGCCTCTAAAAAGTAACTCATTACCCGGCTCATAAAGCGGGCGCCAAAATCTTTAAAAGCTAATGACGGTCCGTGAAAAAGCTCCAGCACAAAAACATCCTCTTCCAGTTTAACAATGGGCGCGTAAAAGTTAATGGCATCGTTAATGATCGCTTTCAGATCATCTGCCGGGATATCATCGCCCAATAAATTTTGCGCTACATGAAACGCTATTTCCGGTAGCGTATAACCATCCAGGTTATTGATAAATTTATCATCCAGCAGCGGAATATCTACCGGCATATATAAGCCTTTATCCTGCGGCATGCTGTTAAATACCGCGTCTTTAAAACTTACACGTGATGATGTATTATTGGTACTGTAGAATTTCATAGCCCCCTCTAAATCTCCCCCGGTAAGGGAGACTTTTTTGTTTTTAAGTTTGAATTTTATTAAAGCCCTCCCTACCGGGGAGGGTTGGGTGGGGCTTATATCACCTTCGGCCCAGCGTCATTTATCGGTGATACATAACCGTTTGACCCTATCTTGATGCCTGTTAAATGTTGCTGCAATTTTTGGGTGATGGCGTGTGCTGTCGATTCATCGCGGGTAAACGCGAATACTGACGGCCCCGAACCTGAAATGCCAAAACTTACTGCGCCCAACTCCATTGCCATTTCGCGCATTTTATAAAAATCAGGGATCAGCATGGAGCGTACCGGTTCAACCAGTACATCCTGCATACTGCGGCCAATCAGGTCAATATCGTTCATAAACAAACCGCTTACCAGTCCGGCAATATTGCCCCACTGGGTAACGGCGTCCTTCATGTTTATTTTTGTGCGGATGATCTGTCTGGCTTCGCGGGTGGGTACGTCAACATCCGGGAAAACAATTGCGCAGTACAAGTCTTTAGGATGAGGTAAACGCACCACATCAAGCGGATCATAACTGCGGATCAATACAAACCCGCCAAATAGAGCAGGCGCCACATTATCCGCATGGCCATGTCCGCAAGCCATTTCCTCGCCTTTCATAGCAAAAGGTAGTTGATGGATCGGATCGCTGGTATCGCCCAGTAAAGTTTTGGCGGCAAACAGACCCGCCACCGTACTTGCCGAACTCGAGCCTAATCCGCTGCCTATCGGCATTTTTTTATGCAGCTCTATATCCAGCCCCAAATCGGTACGGCCTATGCTTTCTAAATAATGTTTAACGCTAACGCTTACCGTATTTTTAGCCGGATCCATCGGTAGGCGGCCATCATCACCCGTAATTTTGCTAATGGTAATGCCCGGTTTATTGGTAACCCGCATCACTACTTCATCGCCGGGCGCATTAACCGCGAAGCCCAGCACATCAAATCCGCAGACCACATTGGCAACCGTCGCAGGGGCAAAAACTTTAACAGACGAGCCGATGCCCCCCCCGCCCCCTGAAGGGGGAGCTGAATGTTGGGTGGACTTTAAATCTTGTATATTATTTTCCATATAAATTTAAACTATTAGTTCCCCCTTTAGGGGGCGGAGGGGGCTTTAGTTTGCGCCCACATTAATTAAATCTGCAAATACGCCTGCGGCGGTAACTTCGGCGCCTGCGCCGGGGCCTTTAACAACCAACGGGCGTTCTTTATAACGGTCGGTAGTAAAGGATATGATATTATCACTGCCGGATAACATATAAAAAGGATGATTTTCGTCAACCATTTCTAAAGTTATGGATGCTTTACCATTTTCCAGCTTGCCGATATATCTTAATACTTTGCCTTCGGATTCGGCCTTGTTTTTAAGGTTGGCGAAATGGGAGTCTTCAGTTATTAAAGTTTTATAAAAGTCGTCAACACTGGTAGCGTCCAAGCAAGCCTGCGGCAACATACTTTCGATAGATACATCAGATGTTTCTAAAGCATATCCTGCATCACGGGCAAGGATCAGCATTTTACGCATAAAGTCTGTGCCGCGTAAGTCATCGCGCGGGTCGGGTTCGGTGTAGCCTTTTTCCTGCGCCAGTTTTACGGTGTCGTGGAAATTGGCATTGCCTTTAAAATTATTAAACAAAAAGGATATGGTACCCGACAGAATAGCCTCTATTTTTTGCACCCTGTCGCCGCTGTTCATCAGGTCCTTTAGGGTACGGATAATGGGCAGCCCGGCACCTACATTGGTTTCATAAAAGAAATCGACTCCGTGCTGGCGTGCACTATCCCTGAACGTTTTGTATTGTTCATACGAGCCCGAATTGCCGATCTTATTACAGGTGACAATAGATATGGTCGATTTTAAAACCTGCTCATAAAATTCTATCGGTACCGGGCTGGCGGTATTGTCAATAAATACGCAGTTGGGCAGGTTCATACTTTTCATTTTAGCAATGAATGCGGGCAGGTCTGCCTGGTCAGGGGACTGGTCGAGTGTTTCTTCCCAGTTATCTAACGAGATCCCATCGACATTAAAAGCCATTTTACGAGTATTGCTAATGCCGGCTATTTTAACCTGGATGCCGTTGTTCTCCTGCAAAAATGTAGTGTGGCCGTTTAGCTGCCTGAACAAGGTTTTGCCGATATTGCCTGTGCCCAAACAAAACGCGTGTAAAGTTTTGGTAAGCTGCACAAAAAAGGCATCGTGTACCGCGTTTAACGCTTTTGCCAGGTCGTTAGACGAAATGATAACCGAAATATTATACTC
>JAQBOP010000406.1 GCA_028287975.1 Mucilaginibacter sp.
TCGTCGTTCTCGAATATCGCGGCTAAGAGCCCCGGCACGACCCACGACATCCGCGCGAACACTGCCAGAAACATCGCCGCAACACCGCGAGGCTAGGCTCTGGCTATGGGTGACCTGTTCGACGGCTACGGCAGCGTTGCCACGCGCAGCGCACCAAAGCGCGGCACGGCAGCGGGGCCGTTTGACGAGATGTTCGAGTCGGATGCCGTCGCCCGCAAGTCCTACAAGGAGATCTACGCGGCACTCGCGCAGATGACCCAGGAGGAACTGCGAGGGCGCACCGACGCGCTCGGTGCGAGCTACCTCGCGCAGGGCGTCACCTTCGACTTCGCGGGCGAGGAACGGCCGTTTCCGCTCGACGCCGTACCGCGGGTCATCGACCAGGCCGAGTGGAAGGGCGTTGAGGCAGGAATCGCCCAGCGCGTTCGCGCCCTCGAACGGTTTCTGGCCGACATTTACGGCGCGCAGCTCGCCGTTCGGGATGGCGTCATCCCGGCCGCCCTCGTCACCTCATCCAGCCACTTCCATCGCGAGGCCGCGGGCATTGTCGGCGCGAATGGGGTGCGGATCCAGGTCAGCGGCATCGACCTGATTCGCGACGAGGCTGGCACCTGGCGAGTACTCGAAGACAACGTCCGTGTTCCGAGCGGCGTCAGTTACGTGATCTCCAATCGTCGGGTCATGGCGCAAACCCTCCCGGAATTGTTCGTCAGCATGAAGGTGCGCCCGGTCGGCGACTACCCGAACAAGCTTCTCCAGGCGCTTCAGGCATCCGCACCCGAGGGGGTCGAAGACCCGACCGTGGTCGTGCTGACGCCCGGGGTATTCAATTCGGCGTACTACGAGCACACGCTGCTGGCTCGCCTGATGGGCGTCGAACTGGTCGAGGGACGTGACCTGTTCTGTTCGGGCGGCCGAGTCTGGATGCGAACCACCGCGGGCCCCACCCGCGTCGATGTCATCTACCGAAGGGTCGACGACGAGTTCCTCGACCCGCTGCAGTTCCGAGCAGACTCGATGCTCGGATCCCCCGGTCTGCTGCTCGCCGCGAGGCTCGGCAACGTGACGATCGCCAACGCGGTCGGAAACGGGATCGCCGACGACAAACTCGTGTACACCTACCTTCCGGACCTCATCCGGTACTACCTGGCAGAGGATCCGCTCCTCCCGAACGTCGACACGTGGCGCCTCGAGGAGCCCGGCGCGCTCGCCGAAGTGCTCGACCGGCTCGACGAACTCGTCGTGAAACCCGTCGACGGGTCGGGTGGCAAGGGACTAGTGATCGGCCCCGCCGCCTCGAAGAAGGAACTCGACGAGCTGCGAACGCGGCTCATCGCTGACCCGCGCGGCTGGATCGCGCAGCCCGTCGTTCAGCTCTCCACGATCCCGACGCTTGTGGATGCGGGCATGAGACCGCGGCACGCCGACCTGCGCCCCTTCGCCGTCAACGACGGCAAGGCAGTCTGGGTACTCCCCGGCGGACTGACCCGGGTCGCGCTGCCCGAGGGCGAGCTGGTCGTCAACAGCTCGCAGGGTGGTGGCTCGAAAGACACCTGGGTGGTCGGCCAGGACCCACTCCAGACCTCGAGACACAACATCCAGGGTCTCGTCGCAGACCAGGCCGCCGTGACCAGTTCCATCTCCATCATCGCGGGCGAGCACGTGCAGGACCACTCACCGCTCGACTCACCGCGGAACGACCAGGAGCAGCAGCAACAGCAAGGGGGTGACCGCTGATGCTTTCGCGGATCGCAGAAAGCCTGTTCTGGATCGGGCGGTACATCGAGCGAAGCGATGGGACCGCGCGCATCCTCGACGTCCACCTACAGCTGCTGCTCGAGGACCCCTGGATCGAGGAGGACGTCGCCTGCCGCTCGCTCCTTAGCGTGATGGGTGCCGAGATGCCGCCAGAAGACTCCACCCTGACGCGCGCCGACGTGCTCACGATTCTCGCCGTCGATCGCGCACAGCCTGCATCCATCGCCTACTCGTTGAACGCCGCCCGCGAGAACGCCCGCCGCGCCCGCGAGGTCATCTCCACCGAGCTGTGGGAGGTCCTCAACACCACGCGCGCGCGGATGCCGCGCAAGGTCTCGAGCGACAAGGTGCACGAGTTCTTCGGCTGGGTGCGCGAGAGGTCAGCCCTCGCGGTCGGCATCATCGAGTCCGCAACCAGTCGCGATGAGGCATGGCTCTTCTTCACCCTCGGCCGGAGCATCGAGCGCGCCGACATGACCGCGCGGCTGCTCGCGACCCGGTCGCTGACCGAAGCAAGCGGCCCGTCGTGGACGACAATCCTCCGCAGCGTCGGCGCATACGAGGCGTACCTGCGCACCTACCGTGGGGTTCCGAGCGCGCGAAACGCCGCCGAGTTCCTGCTGCTCGATCGCCTGTTCCCGCGGAGTATTCTCTTCTCCGTGACCCGCGCGGAGCAGTGCATGCGCGACATTGAGCCCCGCACCGACCGCGTCGGCGTCAGCGACCAGGCCCTCCGGCTACTCGGCCAGATCCGCAGCGAACTCGAGTTCCGGCCGATCGCCGAGATCCTCGAGGATCT
>JAQBOP010000333.1 GCA_028287975.1 Mucilaginibacter sp.
ATAGGATTTAATAAATTTGCGGGATGGCAGAAAATGAACAGAACAACACGCCCGGCAATAATAACGGCGGCACTAATTACGGCAAGTTTATCGGTGTCGCATTCCAGATGCTGGTTATTATCGGAATTTTTACCTTTGCCGGTGTTAAAATAGATGCAGCTGCCAATCACGCCACCAAATGGGTGACGGCGGTACTGGCCTTAACGGGCGTATTTATTTCTTTATTTATTGTTATCAGATCCTTAAAAAGTTGAAAAATATTCTCCCCAAGATTGTCCCGTTTTTAATATTTACAGTACTTATGGCAGTGGGGCCTTTGTGTTTAATATACACAGGTAACCAAAACTGGCTGATACCGCAGTTTTGGCTGCTGTTTGGTTTTATTGGCGGATTAACGCTTTTGGCACTCATAGCCGTACTGGTATCACAGCGTAAAGACCCCGAAATGTATGCCCAGGTATTTATGGGCGCAACGGTTTTTAAGCTGTTGGCATGCCTCACTTTTATATTGATTTTTGTGCTGAAACACAAGGTTGACAAGCCCGTTTTTATGGGCAATTTCTTTTACTTATATTTCATAAATACAGTCTTTGAAATTTATGTTTTGTTACGTAACTTGCGCAACCAAAATTTAAAGTAAAAAACTTTATTTAGATGTATAAAAGCTCAATTTTGAAATCAAAAATTTTTACACTTTTACAAATTTGTGCCGTTTTTTTAACATTAACGTCACTTTCGCAACCGGCTTTTTCACAAGAAAAAACCCCGGAGAGCACTGAAAACGGCGTTGAGAAGAAGTTTGAGCCAAGCGAAGTTATTTTAGAGCACATTGCCGATTCGCATTATTTTCACCTTTGGGGTGATGTGGCATTTCCGTTACCTGTTATACTTTATACTAACAAAGGTTTAGAAGTTTTTTCGGCCGCTAATTTCGAACATGGCCACCAGGATTATACCGGTAAATATTATACCTACCGGTTGATTGGCGATAAGATAAATATCGTAGGCGCTAACAGCGAACTGACCGAAAGCTCTACCGTATTTAAAGGAAGTTCATTGATAGATCTGTCTATTACCCGCAACGTAGTAAGTATGTGGATGTCTATCCTGTTTTTGCTTATTATATTTTTCTCGGTTTCATCAGCATATAAAAAAAATGTGGGCAAAGCCCCAAAAGGCTTACAGTCATTTATGGAGCCGATCATTCTTTTTGTACGTGATGATATTGCCCGCCCAAACATCGGCTACAAATACCAACGGTTTATGCCTTTGTTATTAACCATATTCTTTTTTATCTGGATAAACAACCTGATAGGTTTAGTGCCTTTCTTCCCGGGTGGTTCAAACTTAACCGGTAATATCGCGGTAACGTTGGTATTGTCTGTTATCACTTTGTTAATGGTTAACCTTAACGGTAACAAACATTACTGGAAACACATTTTTATCCCTGCCGACGTGCCTGTTTGGATCTGGCCGTTATGGTGGGTTATAGAGCTGGTAGGTATTATCTCACGCCCGTTTGCATTGATGATCCGTTTGTTTGCTAACATTACTGCAGGCCACATTATCGTGCTGAGCTTGATATCGTTGATATTTGTTTTCAAATCATTATACATCGCACCGGTATCAGTAGCATTCGTAGTATTTATGGATATACTGGAGCTATTGGTTGCGGCATTACAGGCTTTCATTTTTACATTGCTGACTGCCTTGTTTATAGGTACAGCTATCGAAGAAGCTCATCATTAATCAGTAAATAACTATAATACATATATTAACTTTAAATTTAAAACAATGATTGGAAGTATCGCTGCACTTGGTGCAGGTCTATCAGTAATCGGAGCCGGCATTGGTATCGGTCAAATCGGTGGTAAAGCCGTTGAAGGTATCGCACGTCAGCCTGAAGCTGCAGCAAAGATCCAAACTGCAATGATCATCGCTGCCGCCCTTGTTGAGGGTGCTGCTTTGTTCGGTGTGGTAGTATCATTCTTAGGCTTGAAATAATCATCCCCTAAGGACAAAAACATTAACCGTACCTGTAGCGGTTGGCAACAGGTACGGTTATTTTTAAATTGAATTTATAAAACTTTGATATTATAAAATGAATCCATTAGTAACCCCTGATATTGGCTTAATAGTTTGGACCACTGTATCATTTGGTGTACTGTTTTTCTTGTTAGCTAAATTTGCATGGAAGCCAATTATGACTGCCATTGACGAAAGAGAACGCTCTATCGAGGATTCTTTGCTTAAAGCAGAAGCAGCTAAAGAAGAAATGGCTCGTTTAACCAGCGAGAACGAAGCCTTGTTAAAACAAGCACGTGCCGAGCGTGATATTATTTTACACGAAGCTAAAAGGGTTAAAGACCAGATTGTAAGCGATGCTAAAGATATTGCGCATAAAGAAGCTGCGCGTATGATCGAACTTGCACGTGTAGAGATCAATAACCAAAAAGCAATTGCAATGGCCGACGTTAAAAACCAGGTTGCAACATTATCACTTGAAATTGCTGAGAAAGTTTTGAAGCAACAACTTGCTGATCAGAAAAAACAAGACGAGTTGGTAAGCCAGCTTTTAAAGGAAGTGAACATAGAGATTTCGGATTTCGGAATTGCGATTTCGGAATTAGAAAAATAAATAATTACATAAATGAATTTGAATTTGAGACGGAGGTAAATCCGAAATCGAAAATCCGAATTCCGAAATCAAAAATATGTCAGAATTAACGGTAGCAGCCAGGTACGCCAAATCCATTATTGATCTTTCGCAAGAGCAAAAAGCCCTTGAGGATGTAAAAAATGATATGGTGTTTTTCCTGAAAACCTTAAAGGCAAACCCGCAGTTGATCGCGGTTTTAAGCAATCCTATCATATCGCACATTAAGAAACTGAATATCCTTACCCAATTGTTTGAAGGTAAGGTAAGTAAGGTATCTATTGCGTTTTATAAGCTGATGATAAACAAAGACCGTGGCAGCGTATTATACGCTACAGCGCATGAGTTTATTAATCAGTATGATGTTTTAAAGAACATTACCCAGGCTACCGTTGTATCTGCAACGCCTTTATCAGAAACTAATAAAGCACAAATATTAGCCGAAGTAAAAGCAACGGTTGGCGGCGATGTAATATTGGAAACTAAAGTTGACCCGGCCCTGATAGGTGGTTTTGTACTAACTGTTGGCGACAGGCAGATAGATACCAGTATTGCAAATAACTTAAAGAAATTGAAAAAGAACTTTGCCCAAGGCATTGTTTAATAAATAAATAAAATCTCAAAATTAAAATAAACTATGGTAGAGGTAAGACCAGATGAAGTATCGGCAATTTTGCGTCAGCAGT
>JAQBOP010000342.1 GCA_028287975.1 Mucilaginibacter sp.
CGCCAAATACAGAGAACTGGATCAATCCAGAGTCTGCAATTGAAAGATTTAATACGTTTTGAAAGTGTTTGTTTAATACATCACTCATAGAGTGCAATACACCCCACATCAGGAATAGAGAGGTGACAAAAATAAAGGTGACGATGAATTTCTTCTCGGTAAAAGCTGCTTTTTGGCTCATTTGTTTAATTTGGTTAAAGGAGATTTATTGCAAGACACTGCAACGCTTATAGGTCAATATATACTTGAATAATAATGTTCAATAGCTTTAATTGGTGTGATAACTACCGCATGGTTGGGTGATAGCTTATATCGTAGCCAAAAAAACAAATTTTATTAATCAATTCATAATAAATACCGTATTAAATATTTTAGCCTGTAAATGCTACATTTGGCGTTCCATTATCAACCATTCATGAAAAAATGCGCCTTTGCCATATGCCTTGTTATAGGCTTGTTAAGTATCAATCCGGCCTTTTCTCAGCCAGCCAAAAAGCTGCCGCCGGTTGGCATGGTAGATATTGGCTTTACCCTGCAATTTAAACAAGGTGATCAACAATCTATCAACAACGCGTGGGATTATACCCATACCATAGCTTCGTTGCAAGGGATCGTTAACCGTACCGTGCCGCAATTATATATCTTCCTGGTAAAAAATGGCAATGCCGATATCGACCGTTACTGGTGGAACAAATACCGCGCGCCCGGCAAATGGCTAAGCAAGCGTGATACCATAGTTTACAAAAACGTGGTCGACGTAATAACCGCCTATAAAAATAAGATCAAAGGGGCGGTAGTGTATGATCCAAACGTGCCTGCGACCAGTAACGTCGCCTCGTCTATAGCCGGGGTAGATGACCTGATCGTGATCCGTTATGATACAGATCCAAACAGCCTTTATTCGCAAATTATAATCGGTGGGCCAAAAATACCTGTCCGCGTAAGTTTGACTAATGCGGACGGCTCATCTTTGTTCACCGGCAAAGGGATTATCTCGGGTACCAGCCGTGCGTCAAGCGGCTCGGCAAAAAATGATGCCTACCTGTGGTTTTTAGAGAAGTATATGAAGCCGGGTAAGGTCAATACCAAATATGGCGCTTATTATATCGATCAGCAATGGTTAAAGAATCCGTTCCTGGCTAATCCTAATCACCATACACTGTCGAACCATGATTTTTTTATCAGCCGCAAAGGTTTCTTTTTCGATCTGAGCCCCTGGGCCGATGAAGCCGCTACCGATGATCTGACGCAAAAGCCGGGTACAGACGTTAATACCCTTAAAGAGATCCTGCTTACGGCCTACAACAAAAATAAAGGCAAAGATTATGCTTACCTGGGCGGCTTCCCGCCGTGGGCGTTTAAATATACCCAACATGCCAAAGGCAAACATGAGGATGTAGCGACGGAGTGGGAATACTCGCGCATTATCAGCGCTTACAATGCTTTTAAAGATGCCGATGCTATTGGTTATGGCGCTCTGGCAAACGCATCGTTCTGGCAGCATTATCCGCTTAAAAAAGAGTATAAACAAAACTGGGTAACACCTGCCGAACTACAAAAGAAAGGTTACCTAACCGGCGATGGAAAAATAGACTACAAGGGCCGCAACTTTTTAATCTTTTATGTGGGCGATTATGATGCGTCGTCGTGGGTATCGCAAACCACACCGACTTTATGGGACAGCCCCGATCATGGTAAAGTACCTATGATGTGGTGCATTAGCCCTGTACTGGCCGAGCGTGTGCCTATGGCGTTGGACTATCGCCGTGAAACCGCCAGCCCTAATGATTATTTCGCTGCCGCGGATAATGGCGCGGGCTACCTGATGCCCGGTATGTTGCAGGCGCCAAGGCCACTGTCGGGCTCGCCCGATGGGCTGGATGCCTGGGTGGCACACAATAAACCTTACTACAAGCAATGGGGCCTTACCATAACCGGTTTTATTATCGACGGGCAGGCGCCTCCGCTTAACCAGCAGGGGCTGGACGCTTACGCCGCTTTTAGCCCTAATGGCATTGTGCCGCAAAAAGTACCGCTTACATTGTTGCACGGAGATATGCCGGTAATCCGGTCGGATGCTGATGTGAACGAGGACCCGGTTGAGGCCGCTAAAATAATTTATAGCCGCATCCAGAACCGGAAGATCCCATTCCATTGGTTTAGGAATATCCTTAAAAGCCCGTCATGGTATGTGCAGGTGGTGGCCGAACTGAAAAAGCTTGACCCTAAAATTGAATTGTTAAGCGCGCCCGACTTTTTTGAACTGTACAGGATCTATCTTAAAGCAAACCCGGACGCGGCACAGGGCAAAATAAAGTAATGAAATGCCCGAAAAGTTGATTAAATCAAAACAGCATTCGGTTAGCTTTGAAGAACCTTTATATCAACTTTATAAACATGACGCTATTCAATAACAAGTTCTTCACTATAAGTGTGTGCCTGCTGCTGTTTTGTTTGATGCAGACAGAACAGGCATCGGCACAAAAAATGTGGGACAGCCGCCCCGCCAAAGAATGGATGACCGATGCCTATCCCATAGGCAATGGCCGGATAGGTGGGATGGTTTTTGGCGGCATAAACCAGGAACATATCCAGTTTAATGATAACACGCTTTGGACAGGCGACGAACACGACCGCGGCGCTTACCAGGCTTTTGGCAACCTGTTCATTGATTTTAGCGGCGCTGATACCAAAGACGTACCAGCAGATTACCGCCGCGAACTGGATCTTTCAAGATCTGTTAACGAGATCAGCTACACTAAGGACGGTGTAAAATATAAGCGCGAATACTTTTGCAGTTTCCCGGATAAGGTAATGGTGCTCAGGTTTACCGCGAGTAAAAAAGGCGCTTTATCAGGCGTACTGCATTTAACTGACGAGCACGGTACCCAACCGTCAGTTACCGGCGACCGTGTACAGTTTGCAGGGAAATTAGGTAATAGTATGGCTTACCAGGCTACCGCCTTGGTGAAGCTTGAAAATGGTAAAAGCAGTACCGAGGCCGACCCTAAAGGCGGCCAGCAGATAAAAATAACCGATGCGGATGTCATTACCATAATATTTACCGCGACTACAGATTTCAATAATGACCGCGCAACACATTGGCGCGGCGAAGCGCCCGACACTAAAATAGACAAGGTTTTAAACGCTGCTTCGGCTAAGTCATATGATGCTTTGCTAAAAGACCATGTTGCTGATTACCAAAACCTGTTTGGCCGGGTGCGTTTAAACCTGGGTACGACATCAGCAGCAGCTTTGGCTTTGCCTACCAACCAACGTTTGGTTAATTATAAAAAGGTTTTTGATCCGCAGTTAGAGTCGTTGATCTTTCAGTACGGCAGGTACTTGATGATCAGCTCGTCGAGAAAGGGTGGCTTACCCGCGAACCTGCAGGGCTTATGGAACGAAAGCAATAATCCGCCATGGGGATGCGATTACCATACCAACATCAATATCCAGATGAACTACTGGCCGGTAGAGTCTACCAATCTTTCGGAGTGTGCTTACCCGTATTTAGACCATATCAACGCGATCAGGGAGATCAGGAAGATCAATACTCAGAAAGAATACCCGGGTGTGCGCGGCTGGACATTAAGAACAGAAAGTAACTCCATGGGCGGCGAAAGCTATTTATGGAACACCCCGGGAAGCGCATGGTATGCGCAGGCGCTTTGGGAACATTACGCCTTTACCAAAGACGCCAAATACCTGAAAGACTTCGCTTATCCCATTATCAAAGAGATCTCTGAGTTTTGGGACGACCATTTAAAGCACAGGCCCGATGGCACATTGGTATCGCCGATGGGTTGGTCGCCCGAGCATGGGCCGACTGAGGATGGCGTGACTTACGACCAGATGATCGTTTATGATCTGTTCACCAATTACATTGAATCCGCGGATATATTGGGTATAGACAAAGCTTATCGTGACCACATTGCCGACCTGAAAGACCATTTACTGAAACCCAAGATCGGCAAGTGGGGACAACTACAGGAGTGGGAAACCGACCGCGACGATCCTAAGGACAACCACCGCCACGCCTCGCATTTATTTGGCTTGCACCCGGGCAGGCAGATCAGTACCCTAACAACGCCTGAGCTGGCTAAAGCGGCTAAAGTGAGCCTGTTAGCGCGCGGCGATGTTTCGACAGGCTGGTCTATGGCGTGGAAGATCAACTTCTGGGCCAGGCTGCAGGATGGCGACCATGCGCATACCATTATCCAAAACTTTATAACCCCGGTTGGCGGCAACGGCATCGATTATAACAATGGCGGCGGCATCTACGCCAACCTGTTATGCGCGCACCCACCGTTCCAGATAGACGGTAACTTTGGCTATACCGCCGGCGTTGCCGAGATGCTTGTACAAAGCCAAACCGACGAGATCCAACTGCTGCCTGCCTTGCCAAAGGCCTGGGCCACCGGTAGCGTACAGGGGTTAATGGCCCGCGGCGATTTTGAGATAACCGACATGCAATGGAAAGCCGGCAAGCTTACAAAACTGACCATCAAATCCGGGGTAGGGGGTGAGTGCAGGCTCAGGACTTTGAGTGTTTTAAAGCCAATCCAGCCCGGAGTTAAGGCATCCACTGCCGCCGGCGACGGGTACAAATACAGTTTCAAAACCGAAGCGGGTAAAAGCTATAGCTTTATCAATTAGTCGGGGTAAGATTTCTTTAAGATTGGATCACATTTTTAGGTAAGGTGCCTGTTAAAATCAATCGTTTTATGCAGTTTTAGTGATTGCCTTTGGCTTAATGCGTGTACCAAATTGAGTGTGTCCCGGTGATACAGTTTGGTATAGCTGTTTTTGTAAGTTGATGTTAGTAAGCTAATTAACTTTATGTTTATGACTTCCCGGAACAGTTTGGTACAGTTTTTCTGGATTTTAAACTGTTTTTTAACGCCTGATTTCTGACAAAATAGTGTCACCAATAATTTCACCGGATATTTTAGCAGATTTAATTTAGATGAAAACCAAAGAGCGATAGGTATCGCGATAGCAGGTAAAAGCCACAAATAAAATTTCTTTTATCAGGTGCAGGACAAATGAGCAGAAAAACGTCAGTTTGCGTCAATTCCCGTCAATTATTTGCAGTAAAAAGCAAGAAAATTGATTAACAATTCTATCGCTCACATTATCGCTTTTTTCGCCGCGTCTTTGCGAGGAACGAAGCAATCTCTACATAAGTTAAGTAACGGTTTCTATCGCTTGGTGACGCTCAGTTGCCGCTAAGGCTGTTACTTTACCTTAGAGTGGCTGTTGCGCAACTAACAGGTGTTAATAAGATAGTTTTAATAAGCTTTATTGAATGGTTATTTTAGATCATGCAAGGCAAAAAGACA
>JAQBOP010000347.1 GCA_028287975.1 Mucilaginibacter sp.
ACCTGGATGCCATTGGCGGCGCGGATAAGGTTAAAGCCATTAAGGACATGACCATAAAAGCCGACGGCCCGCTACAGGGGGTTTCGGTAGAAGTGGTTAATCGTTATAAATCGCCTGATAAATTTAACTACAGCGCTGTAGCGCCAACGTATAATAACTTTACATTACTGCACTTAAAAGGTAATGCAGATAGTGTAAGTGTTGTACAGCAAAACCAACCTGTTCCGGCTCCGCCAAAAACTTACCAGCACCAGTTGGTTGATCGTTTTGGTTTCTTCCCTGAATTGGATTATGATAAATCGGGCTATACCTTAACCTTGGATAATACCATTCGTGCAGTAGGCGAAAGCCTGGCTTACCTGGTTACTGTTACGCACCCGGACGGTATAAAAGTAAAATCATACTTCGATTATAAAACCGGCCTTAAGGTAAAACAGATCACAGATGTACCAAACTCATCAGCAACCGAATTTAGCGATTATCGCGATGTGAACGGCGTTAAACTACCATACGATACCAAAACCGTTTTACTGGGCGTACCGGTTGAATTTAAAGTAAGCAGCGTATTGGTTAACACCGGATTGACTGCCGAAGAGTTTAAATAATTGACTTGATCCTATTATCATTTCACAAAAAAAGCCAACCTAACGTTGGCTTTTTTTTATTATATCCAAATAAAAATCTATAATTGTGGTAGACTTTATAGAATAAATATGGAAAAACGCTTACTTGTTACTTCATTACACAAAAATATCGAGATCATAAGAACGGCTTTATTAATATCTACTATTGTCGTTCTGTTGGGTATGAAAACTCATGCTCAAAACATCAAAGAAGTACCACCAGACTCTATCAGTTATGCAGGTTCGTTATATCAAAAGGTATCACCTAAGCCTAAATACCCAAGAGTTGTAGGATATTTAAGCTTCATCCTTCCTTTAGAGGCCTTACAGAATGGTAAATTAAATGGAAACTTTGCACATCATACAGCTACCATAGGTTTCCCCGTAGGCGTGAATGTACTTTATAGCGATCATTTTGGTTTTAGCTATGAGTTTACACCTACAATAAAAGCATCAGGCGGTTCAAGCAAAACAAGTAACCTATTGTTTGATCCCGGCACTATGTTTAGGTTTGACCACGGTTTTACTATTATTACCCGATTGGCATTTGAAACATCAGGCAGGTACGGATTTACTCCTGTTTTTAACCAGGTTTATGCCCGTACCAAAGCAGTTAATTATTTTGTTGCGCTTTCACTACCTAATCGATTTGGCAATGCAGATCCATATTCTTTAGGATTGAATTTCCAATTAGGATTTACATTCAATTAAAACCTGTCTCAACTCATATATAGTTACCATTCCATCGCTACCAGATCTTAACTCTTTTAGCCGGATCAAGCCACATCTTGTCGCCTTTTTTGATCTTAAACGCGTCGTAGAATTCAGGTACGTCGGTAAATGGGCCGTTAACCCGCATAAAGTCAGGCGCGTGCTCATTGGTCAGGATTTGGCTTGATAATGATTCTTTGGTGTCCTGGATCATCCAACCTAACGAGTAGCCTAAAAAGAACCGCTGTAATGGTGTTAAGCCGTTAATGGTTTTGCCTTGTTTGTACTGGTCTGTTTTCTTGAACGCGTCTAAGGCGATAACAATACCACCCAGATCTGCAATGTTTTCGCCTTGCGAGGCTTTACCGTTTACATGCAGGCCATAAATGCTGTAACCGTTAAACTGATCTATCAGCACCTGCGCGCGTTTGGTGAAATTCACCGAATCAGTGGCGGTCCACCAACCTTTCAGGTTGCCGGCGGCATCATACTGACGGCCCTGGTCGTCAAAACCATGGGTCATTTCATGCCCGATAGTTGATGCGCCTACATAGCCATAAATAACAGCGTCGTCCATATCTTCATCCTTCACATCTGGTATCATCAGCATCGCTGCGGGCAATACAATTTCATTATTTGATGCGTCATAATAAGCATTCCAGGTTTGCGGTGTCATACCCCATTCTGTTTTGTCAACCGGTTTGCCTAATTTTTTGGCGTTAAAACGATGCCAGAAATTGTTGGCATTGATCATATTAGCCACATACGAACTGCGATCGATAGTTAACGATGAAAAATCTTTCCACTTATCCGGATACCCAACCTTAGAAACAACTTTAGCTAATTTGGAATAAGCTTTTTCTTTTGTCGGTTGACTCATCCAATCCAGTTTTTCAATATGCTCTTTAAAGCTGGTGCGTACTGCTTCTACCAGGTCGCTGTAGCGTTTTTTTGTCGTTTCAGAGAAATAATCTTTAACAAATAATTGTCCCAGTACTTCGCCCATCGCGTCGTTCTCTGCATCAATAACACGTTTCCATCGTGGTAATTGTGTCTTGCGGCCGGCTAATACCGTACCATAAAAACGGAACGACTCATTGTTGAACGCATTACTTAAGTATGGACTAAATTCTGCTACCAGGTTTTTACGCAAATAGGCTTTCCAGTCGTCAAGCGCATAGGTTTTAATGGCTTTATTTACAGCACGGTAATACTCGGGCTGGCCAACAATAACGGTATCTACATTTTTGTAGTCCATTTTCTTAAACAGCACCTTCCAGTCTATATCAGGAGTAAGTTTGCTTAATGCTGCCAAAGGCATTTTATTGTAGTTTTTGTACGGATCGCGAAGGTCCTGTAACTTCCGCGAGCTATCGGCCAAAAATGTTTCTAAAGCATATACCTTTTGAGTGGCTTTAATAGCTTCTCCATCGTTTATGCCTATCAATTTATATACGGTGGGTAAATGTTTTTGCTGATAATCGGTACGCAGGTCAACGCTGTGCTGATCTTTATTAAAGTAATAATCGCGGTTTGGCAAGCCGATACCTGATTGCCCCAATTGCAATACCATTTTCGAGCTGTTCTTGGCATCCTGCCCAACATAAGCGCCGATAGGTGTGGTTATACCGATTGTTTCCAGGTGTGCAAACTCGTCAAGCAGTGCGGGTATGTTTTTTATATTATTGATCTTGTCTAATTCGGCTTTTAGTGGCGATAGTCCCTGTTTTTCAATGGTAACTGTATCCATGCCGGTATGGTAAAAATCGCCTATTTTTTGAGTGGCGGTTCCTTTGGCGGCGTTTGCCTTCAGCGCGTCTTCATTGATCTTTTTAAGACGGTCACGCAGTTCGTCAAGTATTACCCGGTTAATACCCCATGATGAATATGCAGCCGGGATAGGGTGTTTTTTTAACCAATCGCCATTGGCATATTGAAAAAAGTCAGTGCCCGGTTTAACGGTGGTATCCCTGTCTGTATAAACGGGGTCATTGGCCGGGTGGTCATTTGTTTCCTTGTTTTTGCAAGCGTAAAGTAGCGACATCCCCGTAAGGGCTATCATAACAATTTTTGTAGCGGTATTTGTTTTCATTGTGAGTCAGTTAATGTGAGAAAATAAATATATGGCTTGTGTGCGGTAATAACAATGGTTTATCCCGAGCAAATATAAAATAGCGCAAAACATTATTGAAAAATGAGTAGTTTTAATCAGTGGAATCAAACAACAGATCCAATTATAAATCTGTGTAATCAAAACATTATGAACTCACGTCGCGATTTCCTGCAGAAACTTGGAGTATCTGCAGTTGCCTTACAATTGGGCACAGTTAATGTATGGGCCGATGATAAAAATGCACCGCATCATCTCTATGATGGCCCTGTATTGCGTGTAGCCATTATGGGTTTGGGAGGCTATGGCACCCGCGTTGCAGGTGCTATGCAATACTGTACCAAAGCTAAATTGGTGGGTGCCGTAAGCGGTACACCTAAAAAGCTAACCGATTGGCAGGATAGTTTTAATATCCCGGCCAAAAATTGCTATAACTATCAAACCTATCATGAAATTAAAAACAACCCTGATATTGACGCGGTATACATAACCACACCTAATGGATTGCACCACGATATGGCGCTGGCCATAGCAAAAACAGGCAAACATGTTATTTGCGAAAAACCTATGGCGCTAAATGCCAAACAAGGACAGGCAATGGTTGATGCCTGTAAGGCGGCAGGGGTGAAGTTGCTGGTAGGCTATCGGATGCATTTCGAACCGCATACCCTCGAAGTTATCCGGATGCGTAAGGCAGGAGAGTTGGGCAAGATCTTATTCTTCCAGGGCCTTTGCGGTTTTGAAATAGGCGACCCAACACAATGGCGCTTAAATAAAGAATTGGCGGGCGGCGGCTCTTTGATGGATATTGGTATTTATGCCATTAATGGCTCACGATATATGACAGGCGAGGATCCGATATGGGTAACCGCACAGGAAACCAAAACCGACCCTGTAAAGTTTAAAGAAGGGGTTGATGAAACTATCCAGTTCCAGTTTGGTTTCCCGAGCGGGGCGACGGCCTCGTGCTTATCAACCTATAGCCAAAACAATCTTGATAAATTTTACCTGAATGGCGAAAAAGGCTGGGCCGAAATGCAGCCATCTACGGGTTACGGGCCAATAAAAGGGCGCACGTTTAAAGGCGAACTTAACCAGCCCGTTACCACACATCAAACCGTGCAGATGGACGCATTTGCTGACATCCTGTTTAATGGCACACAACCGCCTGTACCTGTTGATGGCAATGAAGCGGTAAAGGATCTGAAGATCATTGATGCTATATATTTAGCGGTTAAGACGGGGAAGAAAGTGGCGTTGAGTTGGTCGTAAAGTGATTAAATACTTTTTTTCATAACAATCCATATCCCTGTGCGTTAATTTATAAGCCAATACTTATAAATCATGATACTATTTGCTTATGCCGGCAATATGAATGTGGAGAAATTTAAAAAGACTGTTCCCTCTGCCCACAACATGGGTATTGCCAAATTACCCGGATACAATTTTGTTTTTAACAGCACCGGCGAAGACGAGTCGGCAAAAGCCAATGTGGTAAAGTCGTTTGAACAGGATGCCCTGGTTTGGGGGCTTTTAATTGAATTGGATGATGATGAACGCGCCAACTTTCATGACCCAACCTGGAGCTCGACGCTAAAACTGGAGCCAGCGTTATGCTTTGACCTGAATGATAATATTTACCACGCCGAAGTTTTTGTAACCCAGCCGCACGCCATCTCTACACATTTACTGCCTTATGATTGGTACCACGCCAAGATCTTAAAACTGGCAAAAAATGCCGATCTGCCCGCCGCCTACATCAGCCAGATAGCGCTTATGCCCTATAAAGTTGACCCTGACGAAATACGGAGACAACGCAGGTTGAAGAGTTTATAATCGTCTGAATCACAGATTAAACAGATTAAACTGATTTTTATGATTTTGTATCTTATCATCATAAAAATCCATTTAATCTGTGATTCAGACAATATATTAAATCAGGTTGCTATCCGCTAAAACCTGGTTCATAGCACGTACAGCGTCTGCGCTTTTGTTAAAGCTTGCCTGCTCATCGCTGGTTAATTTAAAGTCGACAATTTTTTCCCAGCCGTTTTTACCCAGGATAACCGGTACTACCAGTGAAATGTCTTTCTGTCCATATTCGCCATCTAAAGCAACACCACATGAGATCAGTTTTTTCTGATCGCGAACAATAGCCTCAACCATAAACGCTGTACCTGCGCCCGGTGCGTACCAGGCAGATGTACCGATCAATCCGGTTAAGGTAGCACCGCCAACCATGGTAGCTTTAACTATTTTGTCTTGCTGCTCCTGGCTTAAAAACTGGGTAACAGGTATGCTGTTCCAGGTAGCGTGGTTAATCAAAGGGATCATGGTGGTATCACCGTGTCCGCCAATAACAACCGCGTTCAGATCAGCAGGCGAAGCACCAAGCTCTTGGCTCAGGTAATATTTAAATCTTGCCGAATCTAAAGCCCCACCCATACCGATGATCCGGTTTTTAGGCAAACCTGAAGTTTTTAAGGTTAAATAGTTCATGGTATCCATCGGATTTGAAACCACGATGATGATGGTATTTGGCGAATGTTTTAAAATATTCTCGGTAACGCTTTTTACGATACCGGCGTTTACACCTATCAGCTCCTCGCGGGTCATGCCCGGTTTACGCGGCAGGCCGGAAGTAATGATCACCACTTCCGAATCGGCAGTGGCGGCATAATCATTGGTAACGCCTTTTATTTTAGTATCAAACTCTAACAGGGCAGAGGTTTGCATCATGTCAATCGCCTTGCCTTCAGCAAAACCTTCGCGGATGTCTAATAAAATAAGTTCTTCGGCTAATTCTTTTCTTGCGATGTTATCCGCACATGTAGCGCCAACAGCTCCGGCACCAACAACTGTTATTTTCATAGTTAATTTGTTTTTAAAAGGTTATGAAGCTATCGTGAGCATTAGTTTTTTGCTTAAGCTGCTCCTGATGGTTTCATAGTGGTATTATTTGATTTTAAGAAGGAATTAAATTGCGTGCAATTTTAAGAAAAAATTATAAAATACTGTCGGTGCATTGTTAAAATAGCATTAAGTATCAGTAAATTCCTTAATTGTATAGTAATAAGCAAATTCATTGTAACGTGTTGATATTATTTGAATAATGAGTTGTTTAACAGTTAATTTTTTAAATAAATTAGTAAAATGACATTATTTGTATTTTTTGTAGCGTTATTTTGCTGTTTTTAGTGCTGTTAAATAGATTTTTTAAAACAATTTTCATTTTTTTTAACTTTTTTCGATAAAATTTGCAAAAAATAGAAATATTAATATAAATTTGCTTGCATAAACTTAATCGTTGCGATTATTGCAAATCTGGAATCAATTTTTTATAAATAATTAAACAACATGGCAACAAAACTCGAGTACATCTGGCTTGATGGATACAAACCAACACAAAGCCTTCGTAGCAAAACAAAAATCGTTAAAGAATTTAGCGGAAAAGTAGAAGATCTGGAAAATTGGAGCTTTGACGGTTCGTCAATTGAGCAGGCACCAGGTGGTTCTTCAGATTGTATTTTGAAACCGGTGTTTGTGGTTCCAGATCCGCAAAGAAAAAGCGCTTACTTAGTAATGTGCGAAGTATTGAATTCAAAAGGACAACCACACGAGTCAAACGGTCGTGCGCTTATCCAGGATGATGACAATGATTTTTGGTTTGGTTTTGAGCAGGAGTATTTCTTGTGGGATCCAAAAACCGATAAACCTCTTGGTTTCCCGGCAGGTGGTTACCCGGCTCCGCAAGGCCCATACTATTGCTCAGTAGGTGCGCAAAATGCATTCGGTCGTGAAATTGTTGAAGAGCACTTAGACGTATGTTTAGAAGCAGGCTTAAACGTTGAAGGTATCAATGGCGAGGTTGCTGCCGGACAATGGGAATTCCAGATCTTTGCTAAAGGCGCTAAAGAAGCCGGTGACCAAATTTGGGTTGCACGTTATTTATTAGAAAGAATAGGCGAAAGCTACGGTGTGTCAATTAACTATCATTGCAAACCATTAGGTCAATTAGATTGGAATGGTTCTGGTATGCACGCTAACTTCTCAAATACATTATTACGTACTGCAAACAGCGAAGCTAAATTTAAAGCAGTTTGCGAGGCTTTCCGCCCTGCGGTTGAAGAATGTATTGCTGTATATGGTGCTTACAATGATCAACGTTTAACAGGTAAACACGAAACTGCTTCTATCCATGACTTTAGCTATGGTGTATCAGATCGTGGTGCTTCTATCCGTATTCCATTGTATACTGTAGATCACGCGTGGAGTGGTTACTTAGAAGATCGTCGCCCTAACTCTGCTGCCGATCCATATAAAGTAGCTGCAGTTATTATCAAAACTGTAAAAACAGCTAAAGTTTAATTTTAGCTAACTAAATATTATTATCAAAAAGCGATGGGTTTTAAACCCATCGCTTTTTGTGTTTTTAAGCTAAAGCCCGATACGTCATTGCGAGGAACGAAGCAATCTCTGCGTAGGACATTCGGCCAAACGGATGTCGTTCATTAGAACGCGTCGTAGCGCTCAGTTGCCGCTAAGGCTGTTACTTTACCTTAGAGTGGCTGTTGCGCAACTAACAGGTGTTAATAAGATAGTTTTAATAAGCTTTATTGAATGGTTATTTTAGATCATGCAAGGCAAAAAGACA
>JAQBOP010000361.1 GCA_028287975.1 Mucilaginibacter sp.
CAACGCCTATTACTTAAGCAATAAGTATGATGAGGCCCTGGCGGTATATGACAAGATAGAACAGATCAGCGGTATTACCGACGACCTGATCCTCAACCGGCAAAAAATTTATTTAAAACAGGGCAAGGTAGATAAGGCTGCTGCCGGTTTAGAGCAGATGATCGCTTCAAATCCCGGCCAGGTAAAATATTATTTATTACTGGCCGAGATCTATACATCCAACAACGCTTCTGATAAATCTTTAAAGGTTTTAGAACAAGCGAGAAGCATCGACCCCAATAACGCGTTGGTTCACCTCGCACTGGCTGATATCTATCGTGAAAAGAACAACATCGACGCAAGTTATAAAGAACTACAGCAGGCCTTTTCAAGCCCTGATCTGAATATTGATCAGAAAATACGGATCGTGGTAGGATACTTTCCTAAATTTTCTGAACCTAAAGCCAGGGCAGGCGCATTGTCAAGCGCACTTGAACTAAGCAAGATAATCGTAAATATCCATCCCGACGAGGCCAAAGCTTATGCATTATACGCCGATGTATTGGTGCAGAATGAAAAATATGACGAGGCTAAAACCAATTACGCAAAATCTATAGCCCTTAACGGCCAGGTTTATGAAACGCGCGAGCAATTAGTGCGTATCGAAATGAGCAATAACGATATGGATGGCGTCATCAAAGACGGGGAAACCGCGCTATCGTTTTTCCCTAATCAGGGATGGATGAACTATTTTGTTGGTACTGCCTGGATGCAGAAAAAAGATTATAAAAAAGCGTTAAGCTATTTAAAAAATACGGTATCCGTCGAGTTTCAGGATAAAGAACTCTTGTCATTAAGCTACTCGCAATTAGGTGATTGCTACCACGCCATGCAGGATAATAAAAGCTCCGACGCGTCGTATGACAAGTCGTTAAGTTTTAATCCTGATAATAAATATACGCTTAACAATTATGCTTATTACCTGTCAATAAGGGGCGATCAGCTAGATAAGGCGTCAGAAATGGCTAAGCATGCTAATGAGCTTGAGGGAAATAATGCTTCTTTTGAAGATACCTACGCCTGGATCTTATTTAAGCAAAAAAATTATAAAGATGCTAAAGTGTGGATGGAAAAGGCCCTGCAGCATGGTAAAAATAAAAGTGCTGTACAGACAGAACATTACGGCGATATCCTGTTTTATTTAGGGGATACAGAAGGTGCCATACAGAACTGGAAAAAAGCGAAAGAATATGGCTCAACTTCGCCTGCTTTAGATCGTAAAATAAATGAGAAAAAATACAGTGAATAAAATATTAATAGTTTGTTGCCTGCTGGCAATGGTAAGTTGTAAAGCGCGCAAAAAGGCAATGACTACTACTGCTCCGCAAGTAAACAACACCGTTAATACGCCGACTACACCACCGGACATCAATGTTGTAAAAAATCAGCTGGCAGCTATTAAAAGCAATCAGGTAAATTTCAATACATTCTCTGGCAAGGCAAACACTAAGCTGGATATTAACGGCAACAGCAATGATGTTACTTTGAATATCCGCATCAGTAAGGATAAAAAGATTTGGGTATCTGTAACCGCATTGTTGGGGATAGAGGTGGCCCGTGCGTTGATCACGCCGGATAGTATCAAGGTGTTAAACAAGCTGCAAGGCCTTTATCTCAAAAAACCGTTCAGTTTTATTTATCAATATGCCAGCAGGCAGGTTAATTACAAAACTATCGAATCTTTATTGGTAGGTAACGCCATGCCCGAGTTGTTAACAGAAAATAGCAGTATAAAAACGGATATGGGTAATTTAACCCTATCTGGCAACCTGCAGGAATTGATGTATAGCTTAATGTTTGGTACCAATATGCATGTTACACAATTTAATCTTTCAAATAACGATGCCGGACAAGCCTTGCTGGTGAATAATAGCAATTTTGTACAAGCAGCCAACCGTCTTGTACCTTCAAAAATTGATATTTTATCAACCATAAAAGACAAAAAAATACAGGCAAATTTGCAGTACACCAAGGTTGACTTTGACCAGCAATTAGATTTTCCTTTCAATATTCCGGAAAGATACACTCCGGCCGAGTAAAAATTAATATTTTTGGACCGGATGAAATTTTTAAAAGTACTATTCCTGGTAATTTGCGTTTTTGGAGCGCTGAGCGTTCATGCGCAAAGCAGCTCCGACCTGAAAAAACAACGTGACAGAATAAATGATGAGCTGGATCAGCTAAATCGTGAGTTGCAGGAAACCCAAAACAATAAAAAATCTACTTTAAAGCAGCTTAATATCTTAAAGGCGCAGATCAATCTGCGTGAGCAAAAAATAACCGTAATTAATACTGAAGTAAGAAATCTGGACAGCCAGATCTCAGAAAATACCAATACAGTACATGACTTACAGGGACAGTTGGACCTGTTAAAGAAAAAGTATGCCGATATGGTGCTCTTTGCGTATCGAAACCAGAGCGGCTATAATAAGCTGATGTTTATTTTCGCGGCTAAGGACTTTAACCAGGCTTATAAGAGGTTAAAGTACCTGCAACAGTTTGCAACTTATCGCGAAAGGCAGGCTGTGTCTATTGAGGGTAAACAAAAGGACCTGCATGTTAAAATAGTTGAGTTAGATAAAACTAAGGAACAAAAACATACGTTATTATTAGATCAGGAGAAAGAAAAAGAAACGCTTGGTAAAGAAAAAAATAACCAGTCGGCTACGGTAAAAGACCTTTCAAAACAAGAGAAACAATTAAGGAGCCAATATCAGGCCAAACAAAGGGAAGTATCTAAAATTACGCGGCAATACGCAAGGGCGGTAATTGAAGAAGAAAGGCGCAAGGCCGAAGAAGAAGCGAGGGCGGCGGCCGCACGTGCTAAAGCCGCGGCCGCGGCAGCAAACAAGGATGCTCCGGTTATAAATACCAAACCTTTGGCGCGTAAAACAAATAGTGAGATATTAAATGCTACGCCCGAGGCGGCAAAACTGTCAAACGACTTTTTGGGTAACCGCGGCAGGTTGCCATGGCCGGTTGCTAATGGAGAGATTACCCAGGGATTTGGTGCTTACATGACCGATGGTATAAAAAGCGAGAGCACCGGTTTGGATATTCGTACTAATAACGGAGCATCAGTAAGGGCAGTGTTTGATGGTACGGTATCAAAAGTGCAGAATGTATTAGGTACCTGGCTGATCATTATCAGGCATGGCGAATACCTGACTGCGTATTCAAACCTGAAATCGGTAACGGTATCATCAGGACAAAAGGTCACTACCAAACAAGCACTGGGTTCTGCAGCCACAGACGCGGTAACAGGCGAGACGCAGGTACATTTTGAATTGTATAAAGCCGGCACACCTGTTGACCCTAAGATTTGGTTGGCTGACAGGTAATTTTATTTGTAATATATTAATTGTTTATATTTGTACCTTTAATAGAGAGAATATGTTTAGTTCAGTTTTTTTGTTTTTTGAATTTACAGCGCCTGAGATAATGCTCATTTTATTTGTGACATTATTGCTTTTTGGCGGTGATAAATTGCCCGGCCTGGCAAAGGGTTTAGGTAAGGGTATCCGTGAGTTTAAAGACGCGTCGGAAGGTGTGAAGCGTGAAATAAATAACCAAATTGATAACTACGAAAATAAAAAGAAGGAAGAGCCGGCTAAAGAGGCTGAAGCAGCGGCACCGCTGATTGCGGAACACTCAACCGATAATGTTGATGGTAAAGCACCTGAGAATGTAATAGAGGAAGTAAAGCCTGAGGCATCTAAAGTTGCCAACACCATACCTGCCGGTCAAACTCAGGCAGCTACAGATAATGTGGGGCATACCCAGTATGATGGTACGCCTGAGAGCGATGAACATCTTTATAATCATTATAAAGGCATTTCTGAAAACCAGGAAGCCACAACTCACGTATCTGAACCTGGTAAAACAACTCACGAATAATATTTATCAATTATATTAAACTTTTAAAATTATGGGATTAGATGGTCCAGTAGTATTTGTCATCCTGATAGTAGTATTGCTATTGTTTGGTGGTAAAAAAATACCTGAATTAATGAAAGGCTTAGGTAAAGGCGTAAAAGAATTTAAAGACGCGCAAGACGGCAAAGCCGCCGAAGACGATAAGCCTAAAGCTTAATCATCTTAAGGCACTATTTGTATAGCTTGTTACTTAATAATACTTATCCGTTAAAATAATTTCTATTTCGACGGATAAGTTTTTTATTTTCGGCCCATGACTAAATTTTATTCCTCTTTAAATGAGATAAAGAGTGGGTTACAAAGCGGTAAAATTACTGTTGTAGGGCTGGTAAAGAACTACCTGAGTCAAATTGAACAAAATGCCCATTTAAATGCTTTTAACGAAGTATTTGGCCCCGAGGCATTGCAACGTGCAAAAGATATTGACATTCGCCTTAACCAGGGCAAAGCCGGTAAATTGGCCGGTATGGTTATCGGTATAAAAGATAACATCTGTTATAAAGGGCATAAAGTGAGTGCCTCATCTAAAATTTTATTGGGTTTCGAGTCTATCTATTCGGCGACTATAGTTGAGCGTTTGCTGGCAGAAGACGCCATTATAATTGGCCGTTGCAATTGCGATGAGTTTGCAATGGGCGCATCGAACGAGTCATCTTATTATGGCCCTGTAAAAAATTATGCTGATCAAACCAAAGTTGCAGGCGGCTCATCGGGTGGCTCGGCGGTAGCCGTACAAGCCGGCATGTGCCTGGCTGCAATAGGCACAGACACAGGTGGCTCAGTAAGACAACCAGCCTCGTTTTGTGGTGTAATTGGATTAAAACCAACATATGGCCGCGTATCAAGGCATGGTTTAATTGCCTATGCCTCGTCTTTTGACCAGGCCGGGCCCATCACCCGTTCGGTTGAGGATGCAGCTCTTTTGTTAGAAGTTATGGCTGGTGCCGATGAATACGACAGCACTACTGCCCAAAACCCGGTGCCATCTTATAGTGCCGATCTGCAAAAATCAACCGGGAAAAAGAAAATAGCTTATTTACAGGAATCATTATCAAGCCCCGGCGTTGATGACCAGGTAAAAAGTGCACTGATAAAAACTATCGACAAATTACGCGACGAGGGACATACTGTTAAACCTATAGCGTTTGAATATCTGGATTACCTGGTACCGGCTTATTACATACTGGTTACCGCGGAAGCATCATCAAACCTGGCCCGTTTTGATGGTGTACATTATGGTTATCGCAGCAAATCGGCTACAGATCTGGTTTCGACTTATAAACGTTCACGTTCTGAAGGTTTTGGAAAAGAAGTAAAGCGCCGGGTCATGCTGGGTACATTTGTACTTAGCGCGGGCTACTATGACGCTTACTACGCTAAAGCACAAAAGGTCCGCAGATTGATCCAGGAAAAAACAAAAGCAATTTTTGCTGAGTACGATTTTATACTGATGCCAACCGCGCCAGAGCCTGCATATAACATTGGTAAAGAAGAGATTGACCCTGTAGTAAGCTATCTGGCTGATATTTTTACGGTACAGGCCTCGTTAACCGGGGTGCCGGCAATTTCTTTACCGGTGGGCAATAACACAAAAGGATTACCGTTAGGATTACAATTATTAGCCAAACATTTTAACGAACAAGAGTTGTTGAATTTCTCCAAATATTTCCTGGAGCTATAATAATTTAATACATTAGTAAAATTTGCGCATAAAAGAGCGTATACGTTGCACCCCTTAACGAAAAGAATGAAGAGAATAGTAATTTTAGCCACCTTCCTCTTATCACTGCAAATTGTAAAAGCTAACGCCTTAACGGTTACACGGATTTCAACCTGTAGCTACCTTTTGAAAAATCCGCGCGACACTGCTATAAATAATTCACTGGCTTATTCAGGGTCCATATTTAAACTCCGGTTGGACTCTATCCAGAAAGAAGTGCCGTTAGTTTATAACGAGTATGTACAAACGTACATAGACCTATACACCCGCCATAAGGAAGAAATGAGTCATGTTATCGGGCTTTCAAAATATTATTTCCCTATTTATGAAAAGATCTTTCATGATGCAGGTATCCCTACAGAAATAAAATATCTGTCTATTGTTGAATCAAAACTTGACCCTAACGCGGTATCAAGAGTAGGCGCAACAGGCCCATGGCAATTTATGGCTACTACAGCCAAGACTTACGGCCTTAACATGGATAGTTATATTGATGAGCGTCGCGACCCAATACAGGCAAGTTACGCCGCCGCCGCTTATTTAAAAGACGCTTACCAGGAATTTGGCGATTGGCTATTGGCGATAGCCTCATACAACTGCGGTAAAAGCAGTGTGGAGCGCGCAATTGAAAAAGCCGGCGCAATGGATTTTTGGTCTATCCGCCAGTACTTACCACCCGAAACAAGAAACTATGTACCTGCTTATATTGCCATGTCATATGTAATGAACTATGGCAAAAAGCACAGCATTATTCCTGATATCCTGAATTTTCACCCAACTACAGATACATTGATGGTTGACCATATGGTTGATATGGGTAACGTTGCCAGGGCGCTCAATACTAATTTGAACGATTTGACCATGCTGAACCCGGCTTATAAAAGATTGATAATCAATGGCGCTACAAATGCACCGCGTCGGTTGATCATTCCCCGTGCTAACCATAGAAACTATCCGGCATTGTATAATGTGTTGAACGGTATCAATGATCCGGTTTTGTCGCTGCCGCTTCCTACAGTTGCCGCTGCGTCTATACCGGTACCTGCTCCTGTTACTTATGCGCCGGTGACCTATGTCGCTGCAACAAAGCCTGCTGCCCCGGTGGCTGCTCCTGCCAATCCGGAGTATTACGTAATTAAGGCTGGCGAAACTTTAGAGCAAGTTGCCGCCCACCACGGATTGAACGTGCGTGACGTCAGGGCCTGGAACAACATTCCGGAAGGTCAGTTACCGGTAGGGCAAAAAATAATATTGAACCCGGTAGCTAAAATCACTAAACTATAACCGACAAAAAAATATAACTAAACCGATGATAGATCTATCTGTCATCGGTTTTTTATTTAGCTAAAAATGGTTCTATTGTATCATTTTTTAACAATTTATCCAATTTTATCCCATATAAAAAGCGTTAACTTTGAACCTTGAATTGAGACCATGGATAAATCTAATCGTAAACAGGACGCGCTAAACTATCACTCAAAGGGGCGTCCCGGTAAAATACAGGTAGTACCCACCAAGCCAACCAACTCGCAGCGCGATTTAACAATGGCTTATTCGCCGGGTGTTGCCGAGCCATGTTTGCGTATTGCCGAAAATGTTGATGATGTTTACAAGTACACTGCCAAGGGTAACCTGGTTGCCGTTATCAGTAACGGTACGGCTGTTTTGGGCTTAGGTAACATTGGCCCCGAGGCCAGCAAGCCGGTAATGGAGGGTAAAGGCCTGCTCTTTAAAATTTATGCGGATATTGATGTATTTGACCTTGAATTAAATGTAAAATCCGTTGATGAATTTGTAACCATTGTAAAAGCCCTTGAGCCAACTTTTGGCGGGATCAACTTAGAAGATATATCTGCCCCAACCTGCTTTGAGATCGAGCGAAGGCTTAAAGCCGAAATGAAGATCCCCGTTATGCATGACGACCAGCACGGTACGGCCATCATTTCGGGCGCGGCGCTGCTGAATGCCTGCGAGATCCAGGGTAAAAAGCTGGATAAAATAAAAATGGTAATTAACGGGGCGGGGGCCGCGGCGGTATCCTGCACAAAAATTTATTTATCGTTAGGGGTAAAAAAAGAGAACGTGGTAATGTTTGACATTAACGGTTTGATCACGCCTAACCGTACCGACCTTGACGAAATGCGCCTGCAATTCGTTACCGAGCGCAAAGGAATAGATACCCTTGCCGAAGCCATGAAAGATGC
>JAQBOP010000372.1 GCA_028287975.1 Mucilaginibacter sp.
GGATACTTTGCGCCCATGGGATATGGACGTCAATACATCGGGCAAACCGGCTTTAAAACCTTTTAACAATGGCGAGGAATTGATTGAGAAATCTATACAATGTTTCCGCAACATCAATAGTTATTTAGGCGAGCGCTTAGAGATAATGAAAGACAATAACCTGTTTGATGTGGAGAGCCGCAAGGGTAAAGCACCCGGTGGTTATAATTACCCGTTATCAGAAACTGGCGCGCCTTTTATTTTCATGAATTCGGCCAATACTTTCCGTGACCTTACTACCATGGTTCATGAAGGCGGCCACGCGGTACACACCTTTTTAACTGCCGACCTGGAACTGAACGATTTTAAACATTGCCCGTCGGAAGTTGCCGAACTTGCTTCCATGTCGATGGAGTTGATCTCTATGGATAACTGGAACGTATTTTTTGATAATGACGAAGATCTGAAACGCGCCAAGCGAGACCAGTTGGTTGATGTGTTGAAAACCCTGCCATGGGTAGCCGTGGTCGACCAGTTTCAACACTGGATCTACACCAACCCTGACCATTTAGCATCAGAACGTGCCGAAGCATGGTTAAAGATCTACGAGCCATTTGGCGCCGGCTTTGCCAATTGGAGCGGACTTGAAGAAGCTGAGGCCAACTTATGGCAAAAACAGCTGCATATTTTTGAAATCCCATTTTATTATATCGAATATGGTTTCGCGCAGTTGGGTGCTATAGCGGTTTATAAAAATTATAAAGAAAACCCGGAGAAAGCGCTTGAGCAATACCTTAGTGCCCTAAAATTAGGTTATACTAAAACCATCAAAGAAATTTATGAAACTGCAGGTATCAAGTTTGATTTCAGCGCTGCTTACGTAAAGGAACTGGCCGACTTTATCAAGGCCGAAATAGCAAAATTATAAATTACAACTAACTGTAATTCAGAATAATAATAGGTGTTATCTGAGAATTGCGAAGTTTTAAAAACTTCGCAATTCTTGTTTATAGTGCTTGTCTATACAAATGTCATAAAACGCCCATAACTCAATTTTTGGTACGGTTTTAGGACAGGTATAGGTATGAAAAAGATATTTTTAATTTCCGTGACATTGATATTGGCTGCTGTTTCCGGCTTTAGCCAGTCTTTAAAACCGGTAGCAATTGACAGTATGGTTACTGTATCATTACCTGCTGCTTATCAAAAAACAGATACTTTGGGGCAACAGGTATTTTCTTCTAATTCTTCATTGGGTTATGTGGTAGTTTTGCGTACTCCTAATGCAAAAAATACCGCCCCACTGCAAAAAGAGCGTGATCTTGATAACGTATTAAAAGAAAATATTAAAAGCATCCAGGCAGAATCTAGCAACGCCAGCGCACAATTTGTACGCGATACCACAATAGGTAAGTTGAAAGCTAAGGCTTTTACGCTGCAAACCGATGATGGCCAGGGCGACATCCAGTTTAGAAACATTGTGCTGTTGTACACTAACGCAGCAAGCTATGTTTTTGAATATGTTTACCCTAATGCCCGTAAAGATATGATCGGTAACGATTATAAAGCTTTTGTAAACTCTATAAAGCTATCTCCTGAATTACAGCGTCATGACCAATACATATCCAATGCTAAAGGTATGTCGCCGGTGATGACAGTTGGCTTAATTGGCGCGGGCGTATTAGTGATTGTCTTCGTGGTACTATATGTGCAACGAAAAAGAAGATTGGAACTTGTTGAAAATAATTAATTGCTTAACAGTCCCCTATTCCATTTAGGGGACTTTAAAAATTTCCTGTTCTCTGCCCAGCAGATCCAGATCACTGTTATTACTACGCCAATAACTGATCCCGCTGTTACATCTTCAAAAAAATGCTGGCTTAGATACATCCGCGAGTACCCAACTAATGCGGCAAGGAGGAATAGAGGCAATCCCCAGAATTTATTTTTACACCAATAGGTGATAAGTACAGCTGTAGAAAAAGCAGTAACTGTATGTCCTGACGGGAAACTATGCAAACTTAGCTGGTCTGTCCCAACAACAAAATGGATGCGCGCCAGTTGATCATGAAAATATAATTTAGGTCGTGGTGCATCAAACAAAAACTTAAGTACCTGTGCTGACAGCGAGGTTACGGCCCAGGCACTTGCTAATACAAATGCTTTGCGATAACTAAATAATAAAATAACGGCTGAAAGTACAACCGTCGTCCAGCCGTTGCCTATATCTGTAAGATACGGGGCGATCCAGTCTGCCCAGCCGCTGTACCGGGCGTTAACAGCATAGTAGATCTCTTCGCGGGTAAAGGTCAGCTTGATGATCAAACAGGCGGCTATCAGGATAAGATATGGTATAAAAAAGAAACGTACGTTGTATAAAACAGCCTTTATTCCGATATTCATGGGTGCAAAGTAAGCATATACTTAATCACTGCAAAAAAATGGTTATGTTTGGTTTCAGGACAGCAAATTAAAAAGAATGTCGAAAAGTATCTTCCGTAAAAAATCCATCAGTAAAATATTAGCCGACGTAGCAAGCGGTTTCAGCGACGCCGAACATTCAGGCTCACATTTAAAAAAAGAATTAAACGTAAAAGACCTTACCCTGATGGGGATAGCCGCCGTAGTTGGCGCAGGCATCTTCTCCACCATAGGCGAGGCCTCATTTTATGGTGGCCCTGCTGTTAGTATCCTGTTTATTATTACAGCTATTACCTGCGGATTTTCTGCCTTATGCTATGCCGAATTTGCATCGCGCATACCTGTTGCGGGCAGCGCTTATACCTATGCCTATGCATCCTTTGGCGAACTGATTGCGTGGATAATTGGCTGGGACCTGTTAATGGAATATGCCATAGGCAATATTGCTGTAGCGATATCATGGAGTGGTTATTTCTTAAACCTGTTAGAAGGTTTCGGCGTCCACATGCCCGCCTATTTAACCATGGACTATTACTCGGCATTTAAAGCGCATGAGCAGGTACAGCAATTAACGGCAGTGGGCCATTTGTCGCAAATTACCGATAGCATAAAACAATCTGCTACAGCCTGGGCAACAGCACCCGGTTTTGGCGATTTTAAGCTGATAGCCAATATCCCGGCTTTAGGTATCGTGATCCTGATCACTTACCTGGTTTACATCGGGATCCGTGAAACCAAAAAAGCGACAAATGCCATGGTATATTTAAAAATAGCCATCATTATAGCGGTGATCATCATCGGGTTCTTTTATGTTACACCGTCAAACTGGCACCCTTTTATGCCTAATGGCTTTAGCGGCGTAATGAAAGGTGTATCAGGGGTGTTTTTTGCTTATATCGGCTTTGACGCCATATCAACCACTGCCGAAGAGTGCCAGAGCCCACAACGCGACTTGCCCCGTGGGATGATCTACTCGCTTATTATTTGTACCGTATTATACATATTGGTGGCGCTGGTGCTTACCGGCATGGTAAATTATAAGGACCTGCAGGTTGCAGATCCGTTGGCATTTGTGTTCGGCAAAGTGCACTTAAATAAAATAAGCTATGTAATATCTATCAGCGCGGTGGTGGCTACCGCCAGTGTGTTGTTGATATTTCAATTAGGGCAGCCGCGTATCTGGATGAGCATGAGCCGCGACGGCTTGTTACCCAAAGCTTTTTCGCGCATCCATCCCAAATATCATACACCCTCGTTCGCAACAATAGTTACCGGTTTCGTGGTAGCTATACCAGCCCTATTCATGAACTTAACCGAGGTTACCGACCTGACCAGTATAGGCACCTTATTTGCATTTGTACTGGTTTGCGGCGGTGTGTTATTATTGCCGCGGGAAGCTGCACATAAGGGCCGGTTCCACTTACCTTACGTTAACTCTAAATTTATTGTACCCGTGATCTTTATTGTGGGAATGGTAGTGTTTTGGAAACCGATAATCGAATTATTTTCGGGCGATAACGCGCACGAAAACTTCCCGATGTTCTTATTTATCATCCTGGCGGCGGTGTTAACCGTATTGGCTTTTTTAAAGAACCTGTCGCTGATACCTGTGTTGGGCTTAATGAGCTGCTTTTATTTAATGACCCAACTGGGTTATACCAACTGGCTGCGCTTTTTAATATGGCTGGTGATAGGTTTGGTGATTTATTTTACCTATAGCTATAAAAACAGCAAGCTGGGTAAAGAACAGGCTTAATTTGTAATACAAAGCAAGCAGTTAAAGTACACGCAAGTATCTTAGTGTAAATTTTACACCATTAACTATCACATCTTAAGAATATTGTGCAAATTTGTAAAAAAACACCTTTGCATATTCACAACAATGAACTACATTGAAATTATAGGCTTCATGGCCGCTTTTAGCACGACCATTTCGTTTTTGCCGCAAGCGGTAAAAACCATCAGGACAAAAGATACCTCGGGGATCTCCCTGTCAATGTATGTGGTATTTACAATAGGTACTTTTTTATGGCTGATGTATGGCATTATGTATCCAAGCCTGCCTGTAGCAGTAGCTAACGCGATAACGTTTTTATTTGCGGGGATAATATTAATATATAAAATCAGGTATAAATAGTTATATAATTCATTTGTAATTTTAAAATCAAAACACTTGTGCGGGTTTATAGTTGTAGTTAACAACTTATTAACCCTAATTATATGCACAACATCTACCTTTTCTTTTGCTTTCTGTTTTTTGCAATAATTTTATTATTCTTATTCAAAAGAAGTGGTCGAATAAAATTGACCGGCTATTTAACCATTTTGCTTGCTGTTTCATCAACTTGTTTATTTGCTCAACAAGTTACGCCTGTTGACACTATTAAACCGGGGAATGGACCGAGAAAAGTACAGCTAAAGCAAATCAAAGAGGTTAAAGTAAAAACGCTGTCCGACTCGACTAACAATCAGCCAAAAAAAAGTCCGCTTATTGATACAACAATTCAAAACAAGTACGGTGATCTTTTAAATGACGATATCACCCTCAACAAAAAATATCCGGTATGGAAACCGGCTTTACAGGTATTGGGTATTAATGTATTTACCTGGACGTTAGACAGATCGCTTAACCAGAGTTTTTCGCATATAGGACCGTCGACCTGGAAATACAACATCCAAAAAGGTTGGGAATGGGATTCGGACCGTTTTGGCATAAATTTCATCGGCCATCCTTATACCGGATCCATGTATTTTAATGCCGCGCGGTCGCAAGGATACACATATGCACAATCAATACCCTTTGCAATTGGCGGTAGCTTGATGTGGGAATACTTTGGTGAAAATACACGTCCGTCATATAATGATGTAATTAATACGCCAATAAATGGTGCCTTTTTGGGGGAAATATTTTACCGGTTAAGTTCAAATATATTGGATGACCGAACAACAGGCGGTGAACGGGTTTTCCGTGAAATAGCCGCGGGGTTGGTTGACCCGGTTCGTGGGCTTAACAGATTGTTGCAGGGCAAATCTTTCAGAAGAACTACAAAAGAGGTATATCAAAAAGAACCACTTAACATCACCATATTTACGGGGATACACAAAATAAATCAGGATAATAAAACTGTATTTGGTAAAGGGCCGACAGAGGCATTGATTAACCTGCAATTTGATTATGGCAACCCATTTGAAGAGCGTTATCGTAAGCCATTTGACTTCTTTAGGTTACGTACCGAATTCAGTTTTGGTTCAGGAAGGAAACTTTTAGATAATCTTACCGGATATGGAATATTATTTGGCGATAATACAGGGTTTCAAACCAAGTATGGTAAATTTTCGATATTATATGGGCTTTTTCAATATGATGACTACTGGGATAATAAAACTTTCGAGTTAGGGTCAATTGGCGTCGGCGGTGGTGTATTTACTAAATATCCAATTACTAAAGTCATAAGCCTTTACACCAACTTACATTTGGCTTTGGTCCCATTAGCCGGTAACAGTACACGTTTTGGGCCGGATACATCACAAATAAGAGACTACACTTACAACAATGGGATAGAAACCAAATTTGAAACAACCCTTAATGTTGATAAACAATTAAGTTTATCGTTCGTATATTACTATTTCTTTCTTCATACTTACGTAGGCACCCCTGGCAATAATAACGTAAGTATCTTGAAGCCAAGGATCGTCCTAAATATAACGAAAAACATCAGCCTTGGGTTTGAACATTTTATATATTACGACGATCGGTATTTAAAAAATATCCCGGCCATTTATTCTGTCAGGACAGAACAAAAAATATTTGTTTCATGGTTTTTAGAAGATCAACAGCGCAAGGGTCGATATAATTGATTGGGATAGGTACTAATAGGTTCTTACAACTGCATTGCGAATGTAAAACCACCCATACCATCCTGATAGGTTGGTAAAATAGTTACGCTTTTGCCATTCTTTCCGGTGTGTGTTAGCGCGTTACGAATATAAGGGTAAACCAGATAAGAAAGTTTGGTTGATATAATACCCAAACCTGCTCCTGCAACCACATCGCTAAACCAATGATCACGATTATACATTCTAAAAACTCCTGTAGTTACCGCAAACGAATATCCAATAACAGTATATACCGGTGATTTATTTGAAAACTCCTGAGCTAAAAACTCTGCACCCATGAAGGCATTAGCAGTATGTCCAGATGGAAAGGATAAATAGTCTGAACCATTTGGCCTTAAACGATGGGTTAAATGTTTTGTACCGAACGCCGTAACGCCTAAAATACCTGCAGATAAAGCCAATAAGGCAGTGCGGTCAACAAATGTATTCTTACCGGAAACCCCAACCAGGTTTAAACCATAAACTATAACAACAGGTGCAAACTGAAAATAGCTCTCTGCTGTAGAATGGAAATTAGCATTTGTTTTATTTGTTTCAGATTGGATAAAGTAATCTATGCGACGCAACGGGTGGATACCAAAGGTCAAAGCGCCATAGGTTATTGCAGCTGCAGGGGCAACCAATGCCCAAGGCTTGGTATGCAACCTTTTAACTGTATCCGGAGCCGTTAAAAGATCTTTCTTTATAGTATCGCCCAGGTTTTTCTTTGTGGTATCGGTAACCTGCTGGGCGTTAGCAGCAATAGAAATAAAGCAAAAAAGGGTTATTAGTATTTTCTTCATCTTGTATTAATACAAATTGCAAAATTATTTTAACAATCTGTATTAATACTGAAGTAATATTGTTTTAATAACGATTTAATAAGCTATTAAATAACGCGGGTAATATCTACCGTTTCTGGAGCAGCCAGCATCAAAGGCACTTTTTCGATAGTAACGAAGCTCAGGTCAAGCCCGAAGCCGCGCTCTTCTGATAAACTGATCTTTTTAAGATAAGTATAGAAAGCCATCACCCCTTTTTCGTAAAGAGAAAGGTTATGTGACCGTGAAAGAACTTTCTCAATTACCACGAACCTGAAATCGCCGACAATTTTATGTTTGTTTAATGATTTGTAACGGCTGGTGATATCCACCTCGCCGTTTTTAACCAGGTCTTCAACAACTCTTCTAAACAACAGGTTTATTTGCTGCTCAATACGGAAGCCCAGTTTAAAGTCGATCCTGATCAGTTTATTAGGCACCAGTATATCAACTTCATACTCTTTTTTATACGGCTCATCTACCACATCAACGTGTACCAGCCAATAAACGTCTGCACGTTTAGGCTGCTTTTGCAGGATAGAATAAATAATTTTTGATTCAACCTCTGAGTTAAAATTGGCGCTGGTTAAATAGACCAACTGCGACGCGTATTTAGGCACGGTCTCGTCGTCACTTAATTCTTTAATGATGTTGAAATAATCATCAATCTCTATGAATTTAACATAACGGTTCCTGATCTTGCGGGCCGTATGCCAGGTCCACATCACCGAGAACAGCACTGCGCCTATTGACAGGGTAAACCAACCACCATCAACAAACTTATTCAGATTACCGTAAAGGAAAGTGCCTTCAATTAGCAGGTACATCACCAGGAAGGTATTTACGATATAGCCCGGCACCTTTTTGCGCCTTAAAAATCTTGAAACCAATATGGTGGTCATGAGCATGGCCACGGTGATACTTAAACCGTAAGCAGCCTCCATCCTGTCAGAATGCTGGAATAATAATACCACGCCGGTACATCCCGCACATAATAACCAGTTAACGCTTGATACGTACAACTGGCCCTTTTGCTCGCTTGGGTAATGGATCTTAACCTTTGGCCATAAGTTTAACCTAACGGCTTCGGCAATCAGCGTAAAAGATCCTGATATCAGCGCCTGGCTGGCAATAATTGCCGCTATGGTTGCTATACCGATACCAAAGATCAAAAACCACTCGGGCATGATCTTGTAGAATGGGTTTTGCAGGTTTAGGTCAACTACTTGTCCGTTACGTTGCAATAGCCAAACAGCCTGGCCTAAATAGTTTAATATTAAACAGGTTTTAACATAGATCCAGCTTACCTGTATGTTTTTACGCCCGCAGTGCCCAAGGTCTGAGTATAGCGCCTCGGCCCCGGTAGTACACAGAAACACCGCGCCTAAGATGATAAACGCATGATAGCTATGGCTGGTTAATAATTCAAAAGCGTAATATGGGTTTAACGCCCTGATAACCGATGGATTCTGCACGATAAAGCTCATGCCTAAAACACCCATCATGGTAAACCATATAAACATGATAGGCCCAAATGCTTTACCTACAGTTGATGAGCCAAACTGCTGTATAATAAATAAAAATCCGATAATAGCTATAACAACCGGCACCGTATGCAAATGCGGAAACTGCGGCACCAAACCTTCAATAGCTGACGAAATTGTAATGGGGGGCGTAATAATACCATCGGCAAGCAAAGCACAACCGCCAATTATTGCAGGCACTATGAGCCATTTTGCCTTACGACGAACTAACGAGAAGAGGGAGAAAATGCCGCCCTCGCCTTTGTTATCTGCCCTTAAGGTTATTACAACGTATTTTAGCGTGGTTTGCAGTGTAAGCGTCCAGAAAATGCAGGATACTCCGCCCAAAATTAAAATATCAGAAATATGCTGACTGCCTACGATTGCCTTGAAAACGTATAGCGGAGAGGTACCTATATCCCCGTAGATAATTCCTAAACTGATAAGCAGCCCGGCGGCTGTCAGTTTTTGTAGATCTTTATGATGCGACACTATCTTTTTTTAAACGCACAAAAATATTAAAAAATTTGACTTGCAGATTAAAAATCTGCAAACGTATAGCCAAATTAATTGTTAGATAAATAATGTTCATTGTTAAAAATTGTTAAATCGCACAATAATGGCGCTGAAATTGGATTTGGTGAAATGTTTATTTATACTTTTGTGAAAATAAAACTAATTGTAAAGCATGAGGCGAAACTTTACTTACACTTATTCATGGATATTTATCATTGCTATGGCAATATCCCTGAATTGTGCCTTTGCCGCAACACTTAGATTACCCAAAACCGATACCATTAACTATTTTCCTTTAAAGAAAAAAGTTAAGAAGAGTCCGCTTAATTTTACCTTGCCGCCTATCCATCCCGGTATCATATCAAGCACAAAACTGGTTGTACCAAAGCCCGATGACAAGTTGTTAAGTAATGTCGAGGTATACCCTAACCCTATTACCGATCAGATCAACTTAAAATATGTGCTGTCGCGCAACTCTAACGTCACCATTAAAATGGTTGATGTTTTGGGAAATGATGTAATGACCTTATTTTCGCAACGTGTTGAACCAGGCGAACAAGTACTTAACCGCACGCTAAGCGCTAAGCTAAACCGGGGCTTCTATTTTATCCGGGTTGTTGCCGGTACCGAGTCGGTTATCAAGCGGATCTCCCTTCTTTAGTTAATGAATGAGTGATTGAGTGAGTTTTGAATGAGTGAATGCGAAACCGGCGTTCATTAATTAAAACCATTGCTTAATTTAGGCCTTTTAAGATCATTCACTCAATCACTAATTCCATCATTCGCTCATTATATATATGAAGATCATCGCCATTGGCCGCAATTATGCAGAACACGCCAAAGAACTTAATAACCCCGTCCCCACCGTTCCTGTAATATTTTTAAAGCCTGATACCGCTTTATTAAAAGACAATAAGCCGTTCTACCATCCCGATTTTTCTGAAGATGTGCATCACGAATTAGAGGTTGTACTTAAGATCAGCAAGGAAGGCAAGCATATCAACGAGAAATTTGCAGCGAATTACTATGATGAAATTGCGTTAGGTATTGATTTTACCGCCCGCGATATTCAATCGCGCCATAAAGAAAAAGGCCTGCCCTGGGAACTGGCCAAAGCCTTTGACAACTCTGCCCCGGTAAGCAATTTTGTACCAAAAACGCAGTTTGCAAATATCTATGATCTTAACTTCCACCTGGATGTTAACGGGCAAAGCCGCCAGGTTGGCAATACGCAAAACCTGCTTTTTTCGTTTGAGTATATTATTGCTTTTGTTTCTAAGTACATCACCCTAAAAAAAGGCGACCTGATCTTTACCGGTACCCCGCAAGGCGTTGCCAAAGTAAATGTAGGCGACAGGCTTGAAGGCTATTTAGAAGATCAAAAACTGATTGACTTTTACGTTAAATGATTTTGCCTGGCGACGATAACTCACCCCGACATCGCTGTGCTTGTCGGCCCTCTCTTCGCCTTTGGCGGAAAGAGGGCAACAACGTCAATGAATAAAAAAGCCCTCTTTATCGCTTGCGAAAGAGAGGGCAGGCCCAGCGAAGCGTCGGCCGGGTGAGTCATCGCAGGTAAATTAAACAAAATCCATAACCCATATTGTATATACCACTTAATGAATAAATATTTTGCTACCATCCTGCTTATAATTGGCTGTCGGCTTAGTACCAGCGCACAAAACATCATCCAAAGCAGGGAATACCCCAAAGGCTTTTTCCGTTATCCGCTTGATATACCACCCAGCACTGCAGGTGGCTTTGCCGAATTAAGGCCCAGTCATTTCCACTCCGGGTTAGATTTCAGGACCAACCAACAAAGCGGATATCCTGTACACGCGGCTGCAGATGGTTATGTATCGCGCATCCGTGTGCAATTTGGCGGCGGTGGCAATATCGTTTATATCGACCATCCCAATGGTTACACTACTGTTTATATGCATAATGAGCGGTTTAGCCCGCAGATAACCAAAGTACTGCGCGATTACCAATACCAGCACCAGCAATTTGACGTCGACTTTAACCTGCCGCCGGGACAGGTACAAGTCTGCAAAGATGATGTGATCGCTATCTCGGGCCGTTCGGGCGCTGTTGAGGGGCCGCACCTGCATTTCGAGATCAGGGACACCAAGTCCGAACAAACTATTAATCCGCAGCTTTTTGGCATCACCATTCCGGATAAAGTGCCGCCTACCATATCGGCTGTTGGGATCTATCACTTGCTGGACCAACCTTTTAGCGAAAATACGCCCCACCAGTTTTTACCTGTTACCGGCGCGGCCGGAAACTACCGGCTGTTGCATCCGCAAGAGCTTGAGCTAACCGGCAACATTGGCTTTGGCATATCTGCTACCGATATGAACAGCGCGTCGCATAACCATAACGGCGTTTATTCTATCCAGCTAAAGTTAGATGGCAAACCGGTGTACACTTTTACAGCCGAGCGCTTCGGTTTTGACCAGACCCACGCCATTAACGGCTATATTGATTATCCTACGTTTTTAACATCGCACCGCTTTATACAAAAATGTTTTATCCCGCCGGGCAGTAAGATCTCGCTTTACCCGCAATCTGTTAATCGTGGTGTGATCAACTTCGATGACGATGCCGTGCATGAGGTACAATATGTTGTGCAGGATGTGGCAGGTAATACATCAACATTGACATTAAAAGTACGTTCAAGGCATATACCACCGCCGGCGGCTGTGGTAAAATCGTCTGTACCGTTATTTCATTACGGCCAGCGCAACGAGTTCAGCACCGATAAGGTAAAGGTGATTATTGAGCCGGGCAATTTATATGACGATGTCGATTTTAAATATGCTACGCTGCCTAAGGTTCCGGGTGCTTATTCGGTTACACACCGTATTCATAACCGCCTAACTCCTATCCACGATAAGTATGACCTTTGGATAAAACCCGATGTTGACCTGGGTAACCAGGCAGATAAAGCCGTTATTGTAGGTACCGGCGGCTTATGCGACAGCTGTATTTACCAGGATGGCTATATTAAAGGCCGTGCCAAAGCCTTTGGCGATTTCTATATCAAACTGGATACTGAAGCGCCGCATATTACTCCAATTAATATTCATAACGGTAGTAATTTGGGGAAATCAAAAGGCATATTTCTTAGGATTGGCGATAATCTGTCTGGGGTAAAAAGCTATAATGGCAAAATAGACGGCCATTGGGTTTTAATGGAATGGGATTTTAAAACTAAGGTACTAAGTTATACCTTTGATGGAAGCGTGCCGCCGGGAAAACATAAATTTGAACTAACCGTTGGTGATGCTAAAAACAATTATTCAACATTCACAGCAGATTTTAACAGATAATGGCAACACTTACAGCAGGCGACAAAGCCCCGGCTTTCACCGCGAAAGACCAGAACGGCAACACGGTTTCTTTATCAGATTTTAAAGGAAAAACAGTGATCCTGTATTTTTATCCAAAAGATGATACCCCGGGTTGTACCGCCGAGGCCTGCGATTTCAGGGATAACTATCAATCGTTAATCGGTAAAGGCTTTGAAGTAATTGGAGTAAGTACCGACGATGAAAAATCGCATAAAAAATTTATAACCAAACATGATCTGCCTTTCCCGCTGATAGCTGATACCGACCATAGCGTTGTTGAAGCATACGGCGTATGGGGCGAGAAAAACATGTACGGCAAAAAATATATGGGTACTGTGCGTACCACTTTTATTATTGATGCAGATGGCAATATCCAAAAAGTAATAGATAAGGTGGATACTAAGGCGTCATCGCAGCAGGTATTAGATCTGTTGTAAACGCGTGTAGACTCACCCGGTCTGCGCTTCGCTGGACCACCCTCTCTTCCGCAAGCGGTAAAGAGGGTTTGAAATAACTGGATGAGCAACCCTCTTTCCGCCAAAGGCGAAGAGAGGGTCGACAAGCGTAGCGATGTCGGGGTGAGTAATCGTCAACCCAATTTTGCTTTTTTAGTCCACCCTACCGGGGAGGATTAGGAGGGGCTAAAAATAATAATTACTTTAGCGCCAATAGCTATTTAAAACAAAAACTGTAAATAGTTATTATACCAAAAACTATATTGAACATGCCTACACAGGTTGAAGATGCAGAGATATTAAATAAGTTTCAGGATGAGCGCACCCGCAACGAGGCATTTAACCTGTTGCTTAATAAATATCAGCAAAAAATTTACTGGCACGTGCGCCGGATGGTTATTGACCATGATGACGCTGATGACCTGGTACAGGATGTATTTATTAAGGTTTGGAAAAACCTGGCCGGTTTCCGTAACGACTCGCAATTGTACACCTGGATGTACAGGATAGCCAGCAATGAATGCATCACCTTTCTGAATAAAAAGAAACAAAGAAACAATGTATCAATTGAGGACGAGGCTTATAACCTGGCTGATACATTGGCCGATTCAAGCTACTTTAACGGTGACGCGGCACAAAAAAAATTACAGAACGCCATAATTACTTTACCCGAAAAGCAACGGCTTGTATTCAACATGAAATATTATGATGATATGAAGTACGAAGAAATTTCGCAGGTATTGGGCACCAGTGTGGGGGCATTAAAGGCCTCGTTTCACCTGGCGGTTAAAAAAATAGAGGCTATTTTACTGGCAGAAGATTAAATTTAAAATGTTGTTAAACCTTTTCATCTAAATTTCATCTATAAGTAATCATGGCAAGGGATATAGAAAATAAAGAGTGGCTGAATGATCATGCAAAACTTAAACAGGTTAGTACAAAAAACCCGTTTACAGTGCCTGATGGCTATTTTGAGGGATTGGGTGAGCGCATTACATCAGCAATAAAACTGGATGAGTTGAAAAACTCAATAGCTCCGGA
>JAQBOP010000002.1 GCA_028287975.1 Mucilaginibacter sp.
TAACAGTGCCTTTGTAGGTAACGTTATCCACCACATTAGTACCTATGTTACCTGTTGTGCAATTTAATGTGCGTGCATATTTGTAAAACGAAGTAAAGGCAACAGACGATATTGTACCGTGAGTAGAGGTACTGTCAAGAACGGTACTTCCACATTTCTGATACAAAGTATTGGGGTCAATTGCGTTTATGGTTTTACCGCCATCGGTGCTAATATTGTTCATTGATACAGCATTTGCAGTTACATCATTGGCTATAGCCGCAAAACCAAGAGAATTTGCCGCAATAGAATTTACTGTAAGATTAGCAACATCATCTGCTGATAAACCGGAGTCTGTGGCGGTTGTGTCGGTTTTCATGCCGGCTTCATCTTTTTTACATGAAACTGCAAATAATATAAATGCTACAACTAAAAGGAGTCTTGACGTTTTCATCATTTTCTGGGGGGATTTAATTTTTTTCACTCTAATCTTTTTAAACGTACTAACCTACGTAGACCCACTTATACGGGAGCAATTTTGGTTTTGTTGTCATTAAAAAAAGTTTTTTATGTTATTAATATGTTACTACACAGTAACATTCATATTTGCCGGTATATGAAATACCTGGCCAATAAATAACAAACGCCCCGATTTTGTCGGGGCGCTGCCATTTTTGTAGGTAGATGTTATATTGTTATTGTTTAGTATAACTGCCGGTTAGCAGGTTCACTATATAAACTGTGGTACCAACGGTTAATGTTGCTTTATTGTTGCCGTTAAAAACCACGGTACCGGCAAAGCTAAATGCGCCGGCAGGCGCGGTACCGGATATGGTAATGGTAGCGGTACCGCTGGCTATGGCACGACTTGATTTGTCTAATAATATGTTGGTAGCTACAATCTCAACATCGCTGCTGCCGCTGGCTTTATTACCCACTTTTGAGGTAAAAGCGCCCTTACGGCTATAAGTGCCATTTACTGTGTAGTTAGCGGCACTGGCTGCCAGGCCGGCAATGGTAACGTTTGATGTGCCCGAATCATTTGAGCTAAGGCGTGGGCCATCAAAACTGCCTTTAAATGTTATGGCATTGATCAGGTTATCAGGCACATTATTAGTATTGCAATTTAATGTGCGTGAGTACTTATAAAATGCGCTGTAAGTAACTGATGCGTTGCTTCCTGAAAAATCAATACTATCGGCAACCGTCGTTCCGCAAGCCTGGTGTGCCGAATTGGTAGCAGTTGAGTTAACAGTCTGCCCGACCGGGCTGATAGAATTAAAAGTTTGCGCCTTTGCACCAACATTATCGGTAACGCTGGCAAACCCAAACGAGTTTACAGAAATTGCGCCAACAGCCATGTCAGCGGCTTCGTCGCTGGTTACACCTGATTTTGGGTTGTTGTTGTCATTTGTCCCGCTTTTTTTACATGAAACTGCAAATAATAACAGCGGGATAATTAAAGTGATTTTTAACGATTTCATAATTTTTAAGGGGGTTATGATTTACGATCCTGTTTACAATAAGACAAGGTTTAACAGCAATGGTTTATTTTTTGTAAATTTTTTTTTAGATTTCTGTGATATACTGCCAATGCCGGTCGTATTGAACCTCAATAAGTTACTATATCAACCAGCCGGTTACAAGCTAAGCCGATCCCCGGAACTATCTTTTTGAGTATAAGACAGTATAGGTTGCCGCTAAACCCGCATAACCCTAATATTGTATGGTCACGCCTTATAAACCGTTGCGCAATTAACCCAATATGATGTTGTTGAAAAATATCTTACTGTGCCTGATCTTACTTTGTTGCACAGCAGCTTTTACCAAAGCACAAACCATCGATTTAAAAGATATCGAAACAGGCTTCGTAACCGCGCCCGATACCATTCAAACCAGTATTTACTGGTATTGGCTATCCGGTAATATCTCAAAAGACGGGGTTGTCAAAGATCTTGAGGCGATGAAAAAGGTTGGCATCAACCGGGTGTTTTTGGGTGATATCGGCTTAAATGATGTCCCGTATGGGAAGGTAAAATTCCGGTCGGACGAATGGTGGGATATTTTAGATGCAGCCTTTAAAACCGCAACCCGCTTAAATATTAAAATGGGGATATTTAATGGCCCGGGCTGGAGCCAGTCGGGTGGGCCATGGGTGCAGCCGCAGCAAGCCATGCGTTATCTCACATCATCGCAGGTAATGGTGAAGGGGCCGTTGTTATTCAATAAGCAACTGATAAAGCCGCAGACAAATTTTCAGGATGTAAAAGTGATAGCGTATCCTGTAACGGATGATTATGGTACGGATATCAGCGTGTTAAAGCCCAAACTTTCATCAGAACCAACTATCGATTCGCTGGATAATTTGGTGGATAATAATGAGGCGACCGGCATTCACCTTAAACGCGATCAACAATATACAATAGATCTCAATGTATCAAAGCCCTATACCGTTCGTAGTTTAACCTTATCACCCCAACACCAGGCGGCTTATTTTGAAGGCGATATACAGGCTAAGGTCAATAACGTATATGTTACCGTAAAGCATTTTATATTCGACCATCGGGGCCCGGCGCTAAACCATGGCTTTTTACCGTGGGTCAAAACAGTAGTTTCCATCCCCGCCACCACATCCGCCAGCTTCAGAATAGTGTTAACAAAGATCTCTGACGACACGGGCATCAAGGAACTAAAATTATCACCAGAAGCTGTAATAGATGGTTACCCGGAGAAAACACTTACTAAAATGCTGCAGACTGAAGATCTTATCTGGAATGCTTATTTATGGGAGCCACAGCCTGACGAAAATTCAAAATATATTATCGACCCAAATAAAGTCGTCGACATATCCAAATATATGGCTGCCGATGGTACGCTTAACTGGAAAGTGCCGGCAGGTAACTGGCTGATAGAACGCACCGGCATGGCACCGACAAACGTGCACAACGCACCTGCAACCCCCGAAGCTACCGGCCTGGAAACAGACAAAATGAGCAAAGCGCACATTAAAGAACATTTTGACAACTACCTGGGCGAGATCCTGAAGCGCATCCCTGCCGAAGACCGCAAGACATTTAGCGTAGTGGTGGCCGATAGCTATGAAACCGGCAGCCAAAACTGGACCGACCTGCTGTTACAAGAATTTAAAACCAAATATAATTATGACGCTTTGCCGTACCTTCCTGTTTTGCAGGGCAAGGTGGTTGGCAGCGCCGATCTGTCAAGCCGGTTTCTTTGGGATCTGCGGAGATTGATCGCTGACGATGTGGCTTATAACTATATCGGCGGCTTGCGCGAGGTGAGCCACCAGCATGGGCTTACCACCTGGCTTGAAAATTACGGTTACTTTGGTTTCCCGGCCGAGTTTCTACAATATGGCGGACAGTCGGATGAAATTGCGGGCGAGTTTTGGGGCGAGGGGCATTTGGGCTCGGTAGAGAACCGGGCCGCATCATCAGCATCGCATATTTATGGAAAGAATAGGGTGTCGGCAGAATCATTTACTTCGGCCGGTAATCCGTGGGGGCGTTACCCGGCGGTATTAAAACCGCGTGCCGACCGCTTTTTTACCGACGGTGTAAACAATACCTTGTTGCACGTTTATCTTTCACAGCCAGACGATAACGCCAAACCCGGCCTGGGTGCATGGTTCGGTACCGAGTTTAACCGGCAAAATACCTGGTTTGCAGATATGGATATCTTTTTAAAATACTTAAAGCGCTGTAACCTGATGCTGCAACAAGGACGGTACGCTGCCGATGTCGCCTATTTTATAGGGGAGGATGCCCCTAAGCTGATGGGCGTAACTGATCCTGCATTACCGCAAGGCTACTCGTTCGATTATATCAACGGCGAGGTGATAAAAAGCCGCCTGGCCATGAAAGACGGCAAGCTTACCTTACCTAACGGGATCAACTACAGCATCCTGGTATTGCCAAAACAAAAAACAATGCGGCCCGAATTACTGGCAAAAATAAAAGAGCTGGTACAAAACGGCGCGGTGATATTAGGGCCAAAGCCTGAACTGTCGCCAAGTTTACAGGGGTACCCGCAGGCGGATAAACAGGTTAAAGCCATGGCCGACGAATTATGGGGCAGCATTGATGGTACAACAACCAAAGTAAACCATTACGGTAAGGGATTGGTAATAGACGGCATGGATCTGCAACAAGCGTTAGATCTGATCAAAGTAATGCCTGATTTTAGGGCGACCGGTAACGACGTTCCGCTTTTCATTCACAGGCAGTTAAAAGATGGTTCGATCTATTTCCTTTCCAATCAAAAAAACGAAACCGTTGATCTTACAGCTACCTTCCGGATCACCGGCAAAAAGCCGGAGCTATGGGATGCAGTAACCGGGACGATGCGCGATCTGCCATCGTTCACGCAAACAGACAGCACCACTACCATACCACTTAGGCTTGCCGGTTATGGCAGCGCGTTTATAGTTTTCAGGGAAAATGGTACAAAAGGCGACGCCACGAAATCAAACTACCCGGTTGCAGAAAAAAGCATCGCGATAGCAAAACCATGGACAGTAACCTTTGATAACCAAATGCGCGGGCCTGCAAAACCTGTAATATTTACCACGCTAACAGATTGGTCGGTTAACGCTAATGATAGTATCAAATATTATTCGGGCACTGCCAAATATCAAAACGAGTTTAACCTGAAAAGCATTGAGAAAGGAGCAAGTTATATCCTCGACCTCGGTACAGCCAAAGACATTGCCAAAATAACCCTAAACGGCGTGGAAATCGGCGGCGCATGGACACCACCTTACCGTGTTGATATTACCAAAGCTGTTAAGGCCGGCCAAAATAAATTGGAGATCAGGGTAGTAAATACCTGGGTAAACCGCCTGCTGGGCGATGCCCTGCTGCCTGCGGATCAAAGAAAAACAAGTGTGTTGTTTCATCCTGATCCGAAAGCGGGGCTGCAACCATCAGGGTTGTTGGGGCCGGTTAGGGTTGATGTGGTTAGATAACGGTTCGCTGCTCCAAGTCTTCCGCTGTTCGATTTCTCTGACTTCGAACAGCGGGGTTATCAGTTAAGCCAAGCGTATAAAATTACATTTAAAACTGGTGAAAATACTGTTTTATTAGGGTGTTTTCACTCTGGAGTATGGTGTTTTTTTCGGCTTATTTTCCATATAAAAACTGGGATAGCTGAAAACAGACTTAGAGTAGGCAAAAATCAAAACAACATGAAAAATGAAAAATTTAGGCCCGAAGCGCATTTGAGCTTTACAGAGGGCGCGGCAAAAATCACGAATGCTCTTAAAGAATTAAAAGTGGAAATTAAATCCAAAATTCTAACATCCAGAGATCAAGAAGCCATTTCATTAGTAAATTTACTTCGCGTAAATGAAGTGCCCGATGGATTTAAGAAGTGGCAACTCCCTTTAGTATTTAACCAATCCCAGTTATTTATTTCCATCGGACATCCTGACATAGTAGTTCCTGAGCATTCTCACGATGAGGGGGACGGTATTAGGTTCATAATATCCGGCTCCATCTATTTCAAAGGCCAGGAACTTACTGCTGGGGATTGGATGTATATTCCAGCTGGAAAAAAATATAGCATTAAAACAGGCCCTCTCGGCGTCGCCATGTGTTATTGTTATGAGTGCTGTTGTGCGGGATCGTTAAAATTAAACTATGAAGATTGGGTAATCAACCCAGAGAACGGATAAAAAACTCACCAGTAACTAAACGGTCGCAATAATCGATTATTTGTGACCGTTTAATTTAGCCTACGGTGGTTGTTATCACCGCACTATCATTATACAACATGCTAATTCCATCAGAAGCGCCCGTGGTTTACAACAAAATAGCATTAATTGTGATTTAATGTAATTATTGACGATTAATGACGGGAATTGACTTTTTTCATCTTTTTTGCCATAAAACGATTGTGAAATCCGCAGTGTATAACCCGGCACTTTTTTATGTGAATCACTAGGTTAATAGTAAAGAAATTTGGTAAGTCTAATTCTTTAGTTAAATAGTGATCGCCGCCTTAACCAAATAAGGCAGGATCTCTTTCTGAAAAGACACGAAGTTCTTGCGCACGTCCGAGTCGGAAACAGAGGTAAACGCGAAGCTAAATACAATGCTTTTGCTGCATTTAATTAAGAAACGCATGCGCTGGTGGTAATTATCTGTTTTGCGGATAGCGGTTATACGCATGAACGAGGCCAGGAGCAGGTCCTCCAGCTCATTGCTCAGGTTCTTTAAAAAATCCTGCGAGTTGGCGCTTTCGCGGATAAAATCCCAGCCTATAAATTCATTACAAACGGTATAGCTTAACCGGCAGGTTTTCATGATGAGGTTACCCAGGTGGGCCTCTTCGTCCATATCGGGCGTGTTGGTCAGTATCAGGTCGTCAACACTCACGCGGATATAGTCCATCAACAAGGTATGCAATACATGCTCCTTGCTGTCAAAATACTTGTATATTGTAGCTTTGGCTATCTTGGCCCGCTTGGCAATTTCGTTAACGCTGGTTTTGTGGTACCCAAATTTGCGAAACAGATCTTGCGCTGCACGTTTAATGCTATCTTTTATCTTATCTGCTTCCATGATCAGTTCTGTACAAATATCTCAAAACTGCTGTAATTTACACTATATTCTTTCAGAGATTTAATGGCCGGGGCTTTAACAGGGGTTCCGTCCTCTAATAACCATTTAGAACCGCTGCATGGGTCGGTAACAGTAAAGCTTGGGTTATCCAGTTTTACAACGCATTTATTTTGCGGAAGATAGGCGCTGCAAGCATCGTAAGCGGCATAACTGCCATCAGCCCGGCGGTATAATATCAAACCGGCAACCCCATAACCAGGCACGAAAACCGCGCCATTAGTATTATGCAGCGCGTTAAGCCTGGGGTCGGATAATGGTAGCTGGAAATTCACCGAAATATTAGGGACATAGTCGCTTGCCTTGCCGCAGCCGAGGCAGCTTAATACCAATACCGCTATTATCCCTAATTTCTTGACCATGCTATATAATTTCAGTTTGGAACTGCTTCAGGAAACGTTCGTCGTTCTCACTAAATAAACGCAGATCGCGGATAACATATTTCAGGTTGGCAATACGTTCCATACCCATGCCAAATGCAAAGCCGGTATAAACTTTACTGTCGATGCCGCAATTCTCCAGTACGTTAGGGTCAACCATGCCGCAACCCAATATTTCTACCCAGCCGGTATATTTACACATATTACACCCCGCGCCTTTGCAGATAGTGCATGATACATCCATCTCGGCGGATGGCTCGGTGAACGGAAAGTATGACGGGCGGAAACGTACCTGCGTACCTTCGCCGTAAAGCTCCTGCACAAAGTGATAAAGCGTTTGCTTCAAATCGGCAAATGATACATTTTCATCAATATACAAACCTTCAACCTGGTGAAAGAAACAATGTGCCCGTGCAGAAATAGCCTCGTTACGGTACACACGGCCCGGCATAATAGCGCGGAACGGCGGTTTGCCGTTCTCCATCATCCGCACCTGTACAGACGAGGTATGGGTACGCAAAGCGATATCGTCCTTACCGGCATTTTTCTTGATAAAGAATGTATCCTGCATATCGCGAGCCGGGTGTTCTTCGGGGAAGTTCAATGCCGAAAAGTTATGCCAGTCGTCTTCAATCTCCGGGCCTTCGGCAACGGTAAAGCCAAGGCGTTTAAATATGTCGATGATCTCGTTACGTACCAAAGACAACGGGTGGCGCGAACCCACCTGGAAATTATCGCCTGGTAAAGTTAAATCGATTTCGGATTTTGACTCATCAACGGTTGATGTAAGATTTTCCTTCAGGTCGTTATATTTAGCCTCTGCCAGCTGTTTAAATTGGTTCAATACCTTGCCAAAGGTGCGTTTCTCTTCAGGACCGACAGTTTTAAATTGCTCAAAAAGGTCTTTGATAATTCCCTTCGTACCTAAAAACTTTATCCGGAACGTTTCCAGCTCATCCGCGTTAGCAGGCGAAAAGGCGTTGATTTCGGCAGTATATTGATCTATTTGGTCTTGCATTATAATGTTCTTAAAAATTGTTCGGCTGTTAAAACCGGTATAGTTGATTCTTTATAATCTTTTAAGTTCCTGGTGATGATAGCATCACAACTATATTTTTTAGCGATATAAAATTGGATGGCATCTTCAAAGTCACTGAAAGAGCTTAACAATGCCAAATTAATTACATCAGCTTCAAAGGGTAAAACCGTTATAGCACTAACCAAACTCTTTATATTTTCCCTTGTAGCGGCATTGCCTATCTTTTTCCTCAATAAATAGTTAATATTCGCTATCACTAATGAAGATGTATTTAATTTGAGTTGTCTTTTTTCACTTTCGAATAATAAGCCCTGAGTATAAATAGAAAATGGCTTCCGCTCAAAAAACATGTCTAATAATATATCGCTGTCTAAAAAGAGATGCCTATAAGCCATGTTTATCCTTTAGATACTCGTATTTCATATCTTTGTAATCCATATCTTCAGGATACTTTCCTTTTAAAATGCCTGTCAGGTCTTTAATCCAACCAGAGATTTCAACATTCTTATATTTTTCTAATAAAGGGTCCACTTGATTTTTTTCCTTTTCAGCGATATCGTCAAATAAACGCTGTACAAGTTTTGAAACACTGGTATGTTGTCGTTTAGCGTACTCTTTTACTAAAGGCAAAGAATCTGATTTAACGCTTAATGTCAATTTTGTAGCAGCCATAGCATCTTCTTTTTTATACGTACAAATATAAATATTTTATACGTAACATTATTTAATCACGCCCAAATCCTTACCAACCTTAGTAAACGCGGCAATGGCTTTGTCCAAATGTGCCACATCATGCGCGGCAGAGATCTGCACCCTGATCCTTGCTTTGCCTTGCGGAACTACCGGGTAGTAAAAGCCAATCACATAAATCCCTTCTTCCAGCATTTTAGCGGCAAACTCCTGCGCCAGTTTAGCATCATACAACATCACCGGTACAATAGGGTGTACACCAGCTTTGATATCAAAACCAGCCTCGGTCATCGCTTTGCGGAAGTATTGGGTATTGCTTTCCAGCTTATCACGCAGTTCAGTGGTTTCGCTTAACATGTCCAATACGGCAATAGACGCCCCGGTTATAGCCGGTGCTAATGTGTTCGAAAATAAGTACGGCCTTGAACGCTGGCGCAGCATATCAATAATTTCTTTCCTGCCTGATGTAAACCCGCCGGACGCGCCGCCTAATGCCTTGCCCAACGTACCGGTAATGATATCTATCTTACCCATTACGTTATGGTGCTCGTGTGTACCGCGGCCGGTTTTACCCATAAAGCCCGAGCAATGGCTCTCATCGATCATCACTAAAGCATTATATTTTTCTGCCAGGGCGCAAATTTTATCCAGTTGGGCAATAGTGCCGTCCATAGAGAAAGCGCCGTCAGTAACTATGATACGGTGACGTAAAGACGCGGTTTCTTGTAATTTAGCTTCAAGATCGGCCATGTCGTCGTGCTTATAGCGTTGGCGCTGGGCCTTGCACAAACGTACACCATCAATAATAGATGCGTGGTTCAACTCGTCAGATATAATGGCATCCTGCGCATCAAACAAAGGCTCGAACACGCCGCCGTTCGCATCAAATGCCGCGGCATATAATATGGTGTCTTCGGTGCCTAAAAATTCGGCAATCTTTTTTTCAAGTTTTTTGTGGATATCCTGCGTTCCGCAAATAAAACGTACTGACGATAAACCATAGCCATGTGTATCCATAGCTTGCTTGGCAGCTTCAATAACCCTTGCGTCGCCCGATAGGCCCAGGTAGTTGTTTGCACAAAAATTGATCACTTCCTGCCCACCCTGCACTGTAATATCAGCCCCTTGCGGCGAAGTTATGATGCGTTCTTTTTTATATAATCCTGCTTCTTCTATTGCTGCAAGCTCCTGTTGCAAAACCGGTTGTAGTGTATTGTACATGTTTAAAGTTAATTTTTGCAAAATTAAGCATTAAGTGTCATTTAGCTTCAAAACGAGGCGTTTTAAATAATAAAATGTGCTGGCTCAAACATTTAAGCCTTTAAATCATTATTTGTGAACCATATGAAGACATTTTTACTTTCGATTTTCCTGCTGCTAAATACTTTTGTTTTTAAGGCATCGGCGCAACAATTTGTTTTATCAGGCCGGATAACCGACTCGAAAGACGCGCCCATATCATTTGTTTCTGTATATATCCGTAACTCGACGTATGGAACAACAACCAACGAGGACGGCGTATATAAGTTTAACTTAAGCCCCGGCAACTATGATGTGGTTTATCGTTATGTGGGTTACAAAGAGCGGATTGAAAAAGTAAGCATAGCCGACCGCGAAGAGCACCGTAATGTACAAATGGAAGATGAGATCTTTCAGCTAAAAACAGTTAACGTGTTGGCTAAACATAACCGCGATACCGCGGCCGAGGATATCATGCGTAAAGTGATAGCCAAGCGTGCGTATTACCTCAACGAGATCAACACTTACTCATGCGCTATATATGTAAAGGGGATGCAAAAACTGGTAAGTGCGCCAAAGTCGCTGTTACAAGGCGGAGTATCCAAGGTTTTATCCTTAGACAGTAATGGACGGGGTATCTTATATCAATCCGAATCCATTTCTAACTTTAATTATCAACGCCCCGATAAAGTAAAGGAAGTTACCATAGCATCGCGGATGGCGGGCATAACTCCGACCTTTAGTTATAACAAGGCGTCGGACCTGCAGGCTAATTTTTACAACAATATTTTTGTGATACCGGGCTTAAGCAGCAACGGGTTTGTGTCGCCTATTGCTGAAAACGGCTTAAAATATTACAGGTATAAACTGATAGGGCAGACCACTGAAAACGGCAGGATTGTAGATAAGATCCAGATCTCTGCCCGTAAAGAGTTGGGGCCTGCCTTTGAAGGTGACATATATATAGTTGAGGGCGACTGGCGCCTTTATAGCGTAAACCTGCGTTTAACCAACAAGGCCAATAAGCTTAACCTGGTTGATACCATGAAAATAAGCCAGCAATATGTGCCAATTAAAGACAGTACCTGGATGCCGGCATCTATCCAATATGATTATAACGGCAACGTATTTGGGTTTAAATTCGAGGGTTATTATATAGGTATCTACAACAACTATAAGTTTAACATAGATTACCCCAAAGGATTTTTTAACGGCGAAGTATTAAAGATTGATACCGCGGCAAACCTGAAAGATGCCGGTTACTGGTATAAAAATCGCCCGGTGCCATTAACCGCGCAGGAAACCCGCGATTACCAGAAAAAAGATAGCATAGCAGCTTTGCTGAAAACCAAACCCTATTTAGATTCACTGCAAAAAAGTAAGAACAGGTTTTTAGTAATACCTTATACCGTATTTGGCTTTACTGCTACCAGCAGGGACAGAAAAGATTCATTATACGTTTACCCGTTTAACCAAACATTGTTTTACAATACGGTAGAGGGTGTCGGCTTAAATTTAAAGGTGCGTTATTCTACCACATCGGATGATTTTAAAACGCTAAGTGTAAGCCCTGATCTGCGTTACGGTTTTTCAAGCAAGTTGTTAAGCGCCAATATCCACTCATCATACTTATATGACCCGTTTCATGCCGGGCAGTTCTTCCTGAATTTTGGTAACGATATTCTCGACCTGAATAACGTAGGCACACGCTCGCTTTATTTCAATACCCTGAGCACCTTATTAAGCAATAACAACTACGTTAAATATTACAGATCGGAGTATGGCGATATTGGGTTTAAGCATGAGCTGGCTAACGGCGTCATATGGACAGCTTTCCTGTCGTACGCCAACCGGACGCAACTGTTCAACACTTCATACAACCATATCTTTACATCAAAAAAACGAAGCTATACGTCAAATAACCCATTAATGCCAAAAGCGCCTGCTGACGACCGGTCGATATTGTTCCCGCAAAACCAGGCATTTACCTTTAATACATCGGTTAGATTTACGTTAGACCAAGAATATATTACCCGGCCAACCGGCAAAGTTTATCTGCCATCGGCATATCCTGTACTTACCGTAAATTACCGAAAGGCTATACCGGGGGTGTTCTCGTCAGACGCTAATTATGACTTTGCATCGTTTGATCTGTCGCAGAATAAGATCAGGTTGGGGTTGGCGGGCAATTCGTCGTTTAAACTATCTGCCGGCGATTTCTTTACCAAAAAGACGCTGTATTTTATGGACTATAACCACTTTTTAGGAAACCAGGGTACTACGTTCGACCCAACTTATGTGGGGAGTTTCCATTTTCTGCCGTTTTACCAGTTTAGCGCCAGCGGTGCTTTCCTTGAGGCGCATTACCAGCACAATTTCGCGGGAACATTGCTAAATAATATATTCTT